>DATJAV010000105.1:0-11245 GCA_035515835.1 Allostellaceae bacterium | reverse complement strand
CGGAGGCGCTATCCCTCGCGCGAAACCACTGCATCGATGCACGCCAAAGTCCGGACCCGCGGCAGCCGACCTGTCATCGGGCATGCTCGCCGACCGCGGCTAAGGATCGATTAACTGCGATGGCCCGCGGCCCCGCGGGGCAGCACCCGATTGCCGGCAATTGTCCTTAATTCGCTCTTTCGGCCTGGGGTGGCCCGCCCGCTCGGAGCGCCTCGGCAAGGCTCGCTTGGGCGCTCCCTGGGCGCAGCGGTTGCGGCTGGCTCTCGTGGGGAGCCCAGGCGGTCAACGTGATCAACTCGAAGCGTGCGGGAATGCGCCCATCGGCAGCGGCGAAAAGCTCGGCATAGCGGCGCGCGGCGCCAAGCAGCGTCGCGCGGCGAGTAAAGCCGCGGCGCCGCTCATGGACGGCATTGGTCTCGCCCATGGCGCGCAGGTCGCGCATGAGGGCGAGGGCGTCGGGATAGGTCACGGTGAGCGTGTCGCTGTCGACGACTGGCAACGCAAAGCCGGCGCGCTGCAGCAGCCCGCCCAAGTCGCGCATATCGGCGAAGGGCGCGACGCGGGGGCTCGCCCCGCCCTCTTCCAAGAGCTCTCCTTCCATCAGCGCGCGGCGGAGCTCGGCCAGCGTCTCGCCGCCGAAGAGCGTCGCGAGCAAGAGCCCATCCGGCTTCAGCGCGCGGCGCAACTGGACGAACGCGCCGGGGAGATCGTTCGTCCAATGAAGCTCGAGATTGCTCAGCACCAGATCGAGGCTTGCCGGCCGGACCGGCAGCGCCTCGGCCTCGGCGACGAAACGCGGGCGGGGAGCAAGACGCACGAAATCTGCCACGGCGTCGGCGTGAAGGAGCGTGGCGATCCCGCCCCGTCCGCCCAGCACGCGCGCCAGCACGCCATCGCGGCAGCCGAGGTCGAGAGCAAGGGGAAAGCGCCGCGCGACGTCGTCGAGCCGATCGGCGAGCCGCTCCGCCGATGCGACGGCGAGAAACTCGGCCGCCCGCGGATCACGCGCGGCGCGGGCACGATGACGGCGCACCGCGCTTCGGTCGAAGATGTGGGGATCGGACATGTGCGGCTATATGGCATAGCCGGAGACACGGCGCCACAACCGGCGATTGACAGGGGCCGGGCGCCGCGCTCACATGCCAAGGATGCAAACTCTCGCCCGACCCTCGACGCTGCGGCGGATCGCCAGCGCGGCGCTCGACGTAGTACTGCCGCCGCGCTGCCTTGCTTGCGGCACGACGGTCGGCGCGACAGGCACGCTCTGCGCGACCTGCTGGGGCGCCATCACTTTTCTCGGCACGCCGTGCTGTGCCTGTTGCGGCATCCCTTTCGAGTTCGATCTCGGCGACGCTACGCTCTGCGGCGCCTGCGCACGGCAGCCGCCCCCGGCGCATGCGCTCGCGGCCGCCGGCGGTCCTGCGGTCGGCGCCGATTGGCTGATCCGCCGGCGGCGCACGCCGTCGCAAGGCAAGCGCAACGCTGCGCAGCGCGAGCGCAACGTCAGAGCCGCCTTCACGCTTCGACCCGGGCGTCGCGTCAAGGGCCTGCGCGTGCTGTTCATCGACGACGTGTTCACGACCGGTGCAACCGTGAGCGAATGCGCGCGGGTGCTGCGCCGCGCCGGCGCCGCCGGCGTCGATGTCCTCACTTTGGCGCGGACGGTGCGGCAGGAGGGATAGTCGGCTGGGTTTGCCTCAGCGCGTGAGGAGGTCTATTTGACGCGTCGCATTGCCATCGTGCTGCCTCGGGCCGCGGCCGTTGCCGCGTTGTGGCTCAGCGGATGCGTCGATCAGGCCGAGCTCGACCAGCCCGTGTCGCCGGTGGTGCTCCGTCAGCAGATCGTCGGGCGAACCGTGGTCGCAACGGAGAACGGGCAGATCTCGTACATTCACTTCGCCGGCAGCGGCGTCGCCGCGATCAACGGCACGACGGCGGAATACGGACACTGGCGCATCGCCCAAGACGGCTCTCTCTGCTTGCAGTGGCGCGATCAGTCGGAGCGCTGCGCCCCCGTGTATCAGATCAACGCCTCACGGTATCGCGTCGGCACCGTCGACATGAATGTGCTTGGTCGAGCCGGCGACGAGCGACTCCGGCGATGGTGAGTGAGGGTTGCGCCCGGCGCTCCGAGCCAGGCGATTTTCCGTCTTCCACGTCCTCCGCGAAGCCTCCGCGTCGTTTGCGTTAAGCCTTCCTTTTGCCGCGGGAGCATAGCTTAGAGGACGAGAAATCGCTTGATTTACCCTCGTGTTTCACTAGATCGTGCGGGTGGCAGAACCTTTGGCTGGAGCAGTCATGGCACGAGTTGAGGTCTATTCGACGCTGTTTTGTCCCTATTGCGCGCGGGCGAAGAGCCTGCTCGAGAAGAAGGGCGTCGATTACGTCAATATCGACGTGATCGAGGACAGCTCGAAGCGCGACGAAATGGTGAAGCGTGCCGGCGGCCGCCAGACCGTGCCGCAGATCTTTATCGACGGCGAGCATATCGGCGGCTCGGACGAGCTTCTGGCGCTCGACCGCGCCGGCAAGCTCGACGCCAAGCTCGGCCTCCGGCCGTCGTGACGTGACGCGCCCCTTCAAAGCCGCCTGCATCCAGCTCTCCTCGGCGCGCGACGTCGAGCCCAACATCGCCGCCTTGCGCGACTTGGTTCGCGCCGCGCGCGCCGACGGCGCCGACTTCATCATGACGCCCGAAGTGAGCGACATGATGGAGCCGAAACGACCGCTGCGCATCGCCAAAGCCAAGGACGAGGCTTCCCATGCCATGCTCGCCGCCGGCCGCGACCTCGCGCGCGAGACCGGCGCCTGGCTGCTGCTGGGCTCGATGGTGGTGCGGCGCGCCGATGACGAGCGCCTCGCCAACCGCTCCTTCCTCATCGCCCCCGACGGCGCGATTGTGCAGCGCTACGACAAGATTCACATGTTCGACGTGGAGCTTGCGGGCGGCGAGAGCTATCGCGAATCGAATGCCTTCCGGCCGGGCGATGCCGCCGCCACGGCGAAGCTGCCCTGGGGCGTGCTCGGCATGACCGTCTGCTACGACTTGCGCTTTCCGCATCTCTATCGCGGCCTGGCGCAGGCGGGTGCCGACTTCCTTGCCATTCCCTCGGCCTTCACCGTGCCCACGGGACGCGCCCATTGGCACGTGCTGATGCGGGCGCGGGCGATCGAGAACGGCTGCTTCGTCTTCGCCCCGGCGCAATGGGGCGAGCACGCCGAGGGACGTAAGACCTACGGCCACTCGCTCATCGTCGCACCTTGGGGCGAGATTCTGGCGGAAGCGCCCGACGGCACCGGCTTCATCGGCGCGGAGATCGATCCTGCCAAGGTCGCGGAAGCGCGCCGCGCCGTGCCGTCGCTGAACCATGACCGGCCCTATGCCTCGGCGCAGGAGCCGGGCGCGCGGGCGGCGGAGTAACCTTACTGCGGAAGCTGCCCGATCTCGCCGTTCACCGCGGCTAGGCGCTGAACCATCGCCGGGCCGGGCATTCTCACCTCGCCTTGCTCGAAGGCGACGATGGCGAGCAGGGGCATGAAGGCGGCGAGGAGCTCGCCCGGGCGCAGCAGGAAATCGGGGTTGGTCGGCCGGCCGAAGCGCTCCTGCCCGGTCATGAAAGTGGCGTAGATCAGGACACCGCCCTCCGTCAGCGCCGGAGCAAGCGCCGGTAGCAGCGGGCGATGGAGATAGTTGGTGACAACGATCGCGTCATAGCCGCCGCCAAGCCGCCAGGGACCGCCATCCTCGAGATCCATCTCCGTGATTTCGCATAGAGAATCGCTCGCCCACTGGGCGCTCAGCCCTGCCACGTCGCGGTCGACGGCGACGACCCGATGACCGGCCTCGCGCAGCAGCCGGGTGTGCCTTCCCCCGCCCGCAGCGAGATCGAGGACGCGGCCCTTGGGCCGCAGCAGCGGCAGGAAGCGGCGGACCCAGGGAGAGGGCGGGGTGTTCTGCGGAGTGTCCAAGGGCTCCAGGCGGACAAGTGTCTTCGAACCTGATACAATGTTACCATGATCCTGTTCAAGCTTCGCTGCTCTGCCGAGCATGAATTCGAGGCGTGGTTCCGCGACGGCGCCGCCTATGAGCGCCAAACCGCGCGCGGCGAGATCGCCTGCCCCGAATGCGGCAACAGCGCCATCGAGAAGGCGCCGATGGCACCGCGCCTCGCTCGCGCCGGCAACGCCGCACCGCCGTCCCCCGAGGAAATGCGGCGGATGCTGCAGCAGATGCGCAAGCACGTCGAGGCCAATTGCGACTATGTCGGACCGCGCTTTGCCGACGAGGCGCGCCGCATCCATCGCGGCGAGGCCGATGCGCGCGGCATCTATGGCGAGGCGACCGACACGGAATCGCAAGAGCTCGCCGATGAGGGCATCGAGGTGGCGCGCATCCCCTGGGTTCCGCCGAGCGACGCTTGAATCAGGCGACAGAGGTCGGACGACGGAGGCTATCGGTCGTCCGTGTGTCCGCTGTTGTCCGATTTTCGCAAGGTCATGACCTTGGCGAAATAGGCGACGCGGCTCTCTTCAAGCGTCAGACCCGCCGCAGCGAAGAGCGCGACGAGGTCCTCGCGGGCGTACTGCGCGTAGTAGGGCTCGTGAAAGGCCTGGGGGAAAAATTCGACCAGCGCGTCGTAGTCAGGAACATCGCCGAGCTGAATGGAATCGACGAGGATTGCGGCGCCGCCCGCGACCAAGAGCCGCCCCATCTCCCGCGCCACCTGGCGGCGCTCTTTCGCGGGGAGCTCGTGGAAGAGGAAGATCGAGGTGACGACATCGGCGCTGCCATCGGCGAGCGGCACGCGCTCGGCGGGTGCGGCGATGAAGGCCGCGTCCGGCCAAGGCGCCAAGGCGCGCCGCGCTTCGTCGAGATAAAAGGGGCTCAGATCGAGCGCCGTCACGGCAAGACGCGGATAATTCCGCTTCACTTCGCGCAAGAAGCGGCCCGTGCCGCAGGCAAGGTCAATGAGCCGTGCACCCCTGACGCCGCGCTCGCGCAGCACGCGCCGGAGCGGCACCAGCGCCTGGCGCCGCATCGCATCGGCGGCGCCGCCGAACAGCACTTCCACCTGATGGTCGTAGAGCTCGGCCGAGCGACGGCTCAGATAGCCGTCGGTCTGGTAATGGAAATTCTGCAGGAAGTAGCGGGGATAGTCGCCTGGCGGCGTGGCGCGAAATATCTCGTCATTGGCGTCGGCGCGCCGGCGGCGGTCGACGACCGGGAGATCGGCGAAATAGCGGCCGGCGCGCGCGAGCGCGGTCAAGGGACGGCTCACGAGATCCTCCGGCAGGGCGTAGCAGCCCTCCTCGATATTGCGCCACTCCTGGTCGATGAGGGCGCGCAGATCGGCCAGGATGCGGCTGCGTTCAGGCATGCGCGCCCGGAGCTCGGGAGACGCGGCGACGCGCTCGGTGAGTTGCGCGCTCAGCCATTTCTGGCCCGTATACCAGGAAACGCGCAGACGCTGCGCGGCGTGGTAGGCGATCTTTTCGAGTGGCCTGGCCATGGTGCTTATTCTACCAGTTTCCATGCGTTATTCAGCGCTCGACAAATTGACGCAGCGGCTGCCAAGCCGCTAGGACTGCGGCCGATATGGCAGCCTTCAAGACGATCGACGACCTCGCGCCGCGCGGCAAGCGCGTGCTGCTGCGCGCCGACCTCAATGTGCCGATGGCGGCGGGACATGTCACCGACGCGACGCGGATCGAGCGGCTCGCGCCCACCATCAAGGCGCTCGCCGAGCGCGGCGCCCGCGTCGTCGCGATGTCGCATTTCGGCCGGCCGAAAGGGAAGCCCGATCCCGCCTTCTCGCTGAAGCCGCTGGTGGCGCCGCTGGCTGCGGCGATCGGTCGCCCCGTCGCCTTCGCCGAGGACTGCGTCGGGCCCGCCGCCGAGCGCGTCGTCGCGGCGCTCGGCGACGGCGACGTGGCGCTGCTCGAGAATCTGCGCTTCCATCCGGAAGAGGAAGCCAACGACCGCGGCTTTGCCGCGCGGCTCGCGGCGCTCGGCGATCTCTACGTCAACGACGCCTTTTCCGCGGCGCACCGCGCGCATGCCTCGACGGAAGCGTTGGCGCATCTGCTGCCGGCGGCGGCGGGACGGTTGATGCAGGCCGAGCTCGAGGCGCTGAGCAAGGCACTGGAGACGCCGCAGCATCCGGTGGCGGCGCTCATCGGTGGCGCCAAGGTCTCGACCAAGCTCGATCTGCTGGGCTTCATCACCGGCAAGGTCGACGTGCTGGCGGTCGGCGGCGCCATGGCCAATACGCTGCTCTTCGCGCAAGGTATCGCCGTCGGCAAGTCGCTCTGCGAGCGCGACATGGCCGAGATGGCGCGGGATTTGATCGCCCGCGCGGCGGCGGCCGGCTGCACGCTGATGCTGCCCGTCGACGCCGTCGTCGCCGAGGCGCGTGCGCTCGGCGCCGCAACCCGCGTGGTGCCGATCGACCGCGTACCGCCCGATGCGATGATTCTCGATATCGGCCCCGCCACCGTCACCGCGATCGGCGAGCGGCTCGGCCAATGCCGCACGCTCATCTGGAACGGGCCGCTGGGCGCCTTCGAGACGCCGCCTTTCGATGCCGGCACAACGGCAGTAGCCCGTCGTGTCGCGGCGCTCACCGCGGCCGGCACGCTGCTCAGCGTCGCCGGCGGCGGCGACACCGTGGCGGCGCTGGCGCACGCCGCTGCCGCCGAGAAACTCAGCTATGTCTCGACCGCCGGTGGCGCTTTTCTCGAATGGCTGGAAGGCCGCGAGCTCCCCGGCGTAGCGGCGCTCAAGCGTTAACCATGATCCCGCTAATCCCTTGCTTAACAACGATATTTGATGATATGCTGCGCTATGTTGCAGGTTCTGCCAACCGCCGGAATCGCCCAGCCGGCACAAGGCACCGTGTCGCCGGCGCTGCCGGTCGCCGGCCCGGTGGCTGCGCCGGCCGCACCGCTCGAGCCGGCGCGGCGCGTGACCGCCAATCGCGACAGCGGTCGTGCCGATCTGCAACAGCCGCCGCAGTCGCAGCGCTCGCAGCACCACAGCCAGACCCGCGGACGGTTGCTCGACCTTTTCGTCTGAGCCCAGGCCCCGCAAGGGGGCTCGGCCGATGACCAATTCTCCCGCGCTCCGCGGTCCCAGCGTCCTCGCCATACCCCAAGGCGACAACCGCGAGCGCATGGTTTGCCCGGATTGCGGCTTCATCCACTACGAGAATCCGAAGATCATCGTCGGCTCGGTCTGCCTCTGGCAAGAGCGCTTTCTCCTCTGCCGCCGCGCGATCAATCCGCGGCACGGCTTCTGGACGCTGCCGGCGGGCTATCTCGAGCTCAACGAGGCGACGGCGGCGGGCGCAATGCGCGAGGCGTGGGAAGAAGCGCAGGCGCGCATCGTCATCGACGGCCTGCTCGCGGTCTACGACATTCCCCGCATCAGCCAAGTCCAAGTAATCTATCGCGCGCATCTCGAGGCGATGGAATTCGCCGCCGGGCCCGAGAGCCTCGAGGTAAAGCTCTTCGGCTGGGACGAGATCCCCTGGGACGAGCTGGCCTTTCCCTCGGTGCGCTGGGCGCTTGACCACTACCGCGAAAGCGTGACGAGCGGCGACTTCACCGCGCGCGGCACGCCGGGTTAAGGGTCGCTGCGCCATCGCCGCCGCGGAGGGGCTAGGGTAATCGGCAACGAGAGAGCAAGGGAGATCCCGATGGCCGCCAACAAGCAGGTGCTGCTCGCCAACCGCCCGACGGGCTGGGTGAAGGAGAGCGATTTTCGCATCGTCGAAACGCCGGTGCCGAAGCCGGGCGAAGGCCAGGTGCTGATCAAGAACAGCTACCTGTCGCTCGATCCCTATATGCGCGGCCGGATGAACGATGCGCGCTCCTATGCCGCCAAGGTCGAGCTGGGCGAGGTCATGACCGGCGAGACCGTGGGCGAGGTGATCGAAGGCCGGAGCGCGACATTCGCCAAGGGCGATTGGGTCGCGGGCCGCGTCGGTTGGCAGCAATACGCGGTCTCCGACGGCAGCAACCTGCGCAAGATCGACACAAACCTGGCGCCGCCCTCGGCGCATTTGGGCGTGGTCGGCATGCCGGGGGTCACGGCCTATGTCGGGCTCCTCGACATCGGCCAGCCGAAAGCGGGCGAGACCGTGGTCGTGTCGGCCGCCTCGGGTGCGGTCGGCAGCGTCGTCGGCCAGATCGCGAAGCTCCGGGATTGCCGCGTCGTCGGCGTCGCCGGCGGCAAGGAGAAATGCGACTTCGTGGTGAAGGAGCTGGGCTTCGACGCCTGCATCGACCATCGCGCCGGCGATCTCGATGCCGCGCTGGCCGCCGCGGCACCCAAGGGCATCGACGTCTATTTCGAGAATGTCGGCGGCCCGCTCCTCGATGCGGTGCTGCTGCGCTGCAACCCTTTCGCGCGGATCCCGCTTTGCGGCATGGTCTCGCAGTACAACGCGACCGAGCGCTACGGCGTCAAGAACCTCATGATGGCGGTCGGCATGCGCATCCGTCTCCAGGGCTTCATCGTCTCCGATCACATGCAGCGCTGGCCCGAGGCGCTGCGCCAGCTCGGCCAATGGGTGCGGGACGGCAAGGTGAAATACCGCGAGTCGGTGACGGAAGGCCTCGAAAACGCGCCCCGCGCCTTCATCGGCCTGCTGAAGGGCGAGAATTTCGGCAAACAACTGGTGAAGCTTTAGCGCGCCAGGATACAAAACAGGAGAAAAGGCGATGCGGGGATCAGCGGGGAACGCTGGGGAGTAATCGGGTCGGCTCGTCGAGAGCTCCCCCTCGCCCCCGGCCTTCACCCTGCTATTCGCGCCACCCACTCCGCGCGGGCGGGAAACCGTTGGACCTAAGACGATCGCTTAGGGCGGCCGTTGCCGGTTCCGGCGATGGACAGCTATAGTGGCGACGGTTCACGACAAGGCGCCGGCGCGAACCGGCGACGGCAAGAGGGAGGCACGAATGAAGCAGAGAATCTTGGCGCTGGCGCTGGGGGCGCTGCTCGCCGCGGCAGCGCTGCCGGCAACGGCGGGAACCATCAAGATCGGGCTCATCGCGACATATTCGGGGCCCGGCGCCTCGTTCGGCGACCAGACCGAGAAGGGCATCCGGCTCTACATGAAGGAGCACGAGAAGGAGCTGCCGGCCGGGACGACGGTGGAGCTGCTGCCGCGCGACGACACCGGACCCAATCCCGAGACCGCCAAGCGGCTGGCGCAAGAGCTTATCACGCGCGATCACGTCCAATTCCTCACCGGCGGCATCTGGTCGCCCAATGCCCTGGCGATCGCGCCGCTCACCGCCGAGGCGAAGGTGCCCTTCATCGTCACCAACGCCGCGGCCGCCGTGCTGCCGCGACTCTCGCCCTATGTCGCGCGCGTCTCCTTCACCCTCTGGCAGGAATGCCTCCCCTTCGGCAAATGGGCGGCGGAGAAAGGCGGGCTCAAGAAAGTCTATGTCGCGGTCAGCGACTTCGCGCCGGGCCATGAGGCGGCGGAAGCCTTCACCATGGGCTTCAAGCAGGCCGGCGGCACCATCGTCGACAGCGTCAACATTCCGCTGAAGGACCCCGACTTCGTGCCCTATTTGCAGCGCGTCAAGGACGCCAAGCCCGACGCCGTCTTCGTCTTCGTGCCCTCGGGCAAGCAGGCGACGGCGCTTTTCAAGGCCTATTCCGATCTCGGCATGGCGGCGCTCGGCATCAAGATGATCGGCTCACAGGACATCGTGCCCGATGAGGAGCTGCCGAACATGGGCCAGGAACCGCTTGGAGTCATCACCGTCGGCACCTACTCGAACGCGGCTAAGCGCCCGGCGGATGTCGCCTTTGTCAAGGCGTGGAAGCAGGCTTATGGCGACAAGGTCCATCCGGGCTTCATGGCGGTGGGCGGCTGGGACGCCATGGCCGCCATCTATGCCGCCATCAAAGCCACCAACGGCGCCGTCGCACCCGATAAGGTGATGGCGGCGCTCAAGGGCTGGAAGAGCGAAAGCCCGCGCGGCGAGATCATGATCGACCCCGACACGCGCGACATCGTCCAGCACATTTACATCCGGAAGGTGGAGAAGCAGGGCGAGGAGCTCGCCAATGTCGAGTTCGAGACCCTGCCCATGACCAAGGACCCCTGGAAGGAAATGAACCCGCCGAAGTAGCGGAATGCGGCGGCGTGGGCTGCTGGCGACCCTGACGGCGGCGCTCGCGGGCGCCGCCGTCGCGGCGGCCTCTGCCGAGACGGTAAAGGTCGGCGTGATCTTGACCTATTCGGGCCCGCAGGCCTCGCTCGGCGGCCAGATCGACAAGGGCATCGCGCTTTACGTCAAGGAGCATGCAAGCGATCTGCCGCCGGGGGTGACGCTCGAGCTCGTCCGCCGCGACGACACCTTCAGGGCCGATGTGGCGAAGCGCCTGGCGCAGGAACTCATCACCCGCGATCATGTGCGCATCCTCGCGGGCGTCGTCGGCACGCCCGCCGCCAATGCCATCGCGCCGCTCACCGCCGAGGCCAAGATCCCCTTCGTGGTGATGAACGCCGCCGGCGTCACCACGACGCGGCTTTCGCCCTATGTGGCGCGCGTCTCCTTCACCCATTGGCAGCTCTCGCTGCCGCTCGGCCGCTGGGCGGCGGACCATCTCGGCAAGCGCGGCATGACGCTCGTCAGCGACTTCCAGCCGGGTTATGACGGCGAAGCCGGCTTCGCCAAGGGCTTCAAGGATGCGGGCGGCGAGATCGTCGGCGCGCTGCGCATGCCCGTGATCAATCTCGATTTCGCGCCCTTCCTGCAGCGCGTCAAGGACGCGAAGCCCGACGTCCTCTACGTCTTCGTCCCCGCCGGCCAGGAGGCGACCGCGCTCATGAAGGCCTATGCCGATCTCGGCCTCAAGGCGGCGGGCATCAAGCTGGTGGGGCCGCAGGACATCGTCACCGACGAAGAACTGCCCAACATGGGCGACGCGCCCTTGGGTATCGTCACCGCGGCCAATTATTCCGCCGCCGCGACCCGGCCCGCCAACCAGCAATTCATCGCCGCATGGCGGCGCGATTACGGTGACGCCTTGGCGCCCAATTTCTTCTCGGTGCAGGGCTGGGACGGCATGGACGCGATCTTCGCGGTGATCAAGGCGACCAAGGGCGAGGTCACCGGCGACGCCGCGATGAAGGTGCTCACCGGCTGGAAGAGCGATGCGAGCCCGCGCGGCCCCATCATGATCGACCCCGAGACGCGCGACATTATTGAGAATGTCTAT
>DATJAV010000104.1:0-7313 GCA_035515835.1 Allostellaceae bacterium | reverse complement strand
CCATGTACCCCGTCCATAGCGGACGGTCGATCAGAGTACCGGTGATATCTTGAGCAATCCTTAGTGTCGGCGGACGACCGCATCGTCGAGCCAGGCGATGAGGTCGCGCGTCACCTCGTCGCGGTTGGTCTCGTTGAAGAGCTCGTGGCGCCCCCCTCGTAGAAGCGATGGCTAACGCGCTCGAGACCGACGGCGCGGTAGGCGGCGAGCAATTGCTGTAAGCTCTTGGTGTTGCCGCCGACCGGATCCTTGTCGCCGGATATGACATGGATCGGCAGACCCTTCGGGATGCGCGCCTGCCGCGCTGGGGCGGCGATGTCGCCCAGAGCGTCCAGCAGGTCGATCCAAAGCTGGGTCGACGCGATGAAGCCGCAGCGCGGATCGGTGGCGTACTTATCGACCTCCGCCGGATCGCGCGACAGCCAGTCGAAGGGCGTGCGCGCCGGCTGGAACTGCTTGTTGAAGGAGCCGAAGGAGAGCTGATGAATGATGCTGCTGCGCCCCCGAGCACCAAGGCGCAACCGCTCGATCCGGGCAAAGAGGCGACCCACGACGGCAAGCGCGTCGGGCTTACCACCCGAGCCCGAGAGCACGGCGCCGGCGAGCGCCTCGCCATGGTCGCTGATGAAGTGCTGCGCGAGGAACGAGCCCATGGAATGTCCGAGAAGAACAATGGGCAACTCCGGATGGTCGGCGGCGATGCGGCGGTTCAGCTGCCAGAGATCGTCGACGCAGGTGCGCCACCCATCGCGAGCGGCGAAGAATCCGAGATCGTCGGGCGTGCGCGCGGTGCGGCCATGGCCGCGATGGTCATCGGCGTAAACGGCGTAGTCTGCCGCAGTCAGCGCCTCCGCCAACCGCGCATAGCGTCCGCCATGCTCGGCAAGGCCATGCGCGATCTGGACGACGGCCTTCGCCGCTCCCTCGGGCAGCCAGCGGTAAACGTAAAGTTCGGCGCCGTCCGGCGCGACGAGAACGAAACTTGAGCGCTGCATGGTCCTGCGACGCCGACAGGTCGCTCAGTACATGTGCTGGCCGCCGTTGATCGACATGGTCGACCCGGTAATAAAGCCACCCTGGTCGGAGACGAGGAAGAGAACGCCTCGAGCGATCTCCTCGGCGTGCCCTAAACGGCCCACCGGAATGCGCGCCACGATCTTGTCGAGCACGTTCTGCGGCACGGCACGCACCATGTCGGTGTCGATGTAGCCGGGCGCGATGGCGTTGACGGTGACGCCACGGCTCGCGCCCTCCTGGGCCAGCGCCTTGGTAAAGCCGTGGATGCCGGATTTCGCCGCGGCGTAGTTCACTTGGCCGTATTGGCCGGCCTGGCCGTTGATCGAGCCGATATTGACGATCCGCCCGAAGCCGCGCTCGCGCATGCCTTCGATCACTAGGCGACACATGTTGAAGCAGGAGGTGAGGTTGGTGGCGATCACCTGGCTCCATTGCTCCGGCGACATCTTGTGCAGCACCGAATCGCGGGTGATGCCGGCGTTGTTGACGAGCACCTCGACCGGCCCCAGCTCCTGCTCGACGCGCTTGACGCCGGCCTCGCTCGCCTTGAAATCGGCGACGTCGAACTTGAACGCGGCGATCCCCGTCTCCTGGGTGAAGCGCCGCGCCGCCTCGTCGTTGCCGGCGTAATTGGCCGCCACCTTGTAGTCCGCCTGATGCAAGGCGACGGAAATGGCGCGCCCGATGCCTCGCGTGCCGCCGGTCACCACTGCCACCCGAGTCATATCGCCCTCCCTGGTTTTTCGTTTGCGCCTGCGTCGCTCAACCGCGCTCGACGCACATTGCGATACCCATGCCGCCGCCGATGCAAAGCGTGGCAAGGCCGCGCTTGCCGTTGCGCTTCTGCAGCTCGTGCAGCAGCGTCACCAGGACGCGCGTGCCCGACGCACCGATGGGATGGCCGAGCGCGATGGCGCCGCCATTGACGTTCACCTTGTCGCCGTCCCAGCCCATGTCCCTGTTGACGGCGCAAGCCTGCGCAGCGAAGGCCTCGTTGGCCTCGATGAGGTCGAGTTCCTCGACCTTCCAGCCCGCGCGCTTCAAGGCGAGCCGGCTTGCCGGGATCGGCCCCGAGCCCATGACCGCGGGGTCGACGCCGGCGGTCGCCCAGGAAACGATGCGCGCCAGCGGCTTCACGCCGCGACGCTGCGCCTCGGCCGCGGTCATCAACACCACGGCGGCGGCGCCGTCATTGATGCCGGAGGCGTTGCCGGCGGTCACGGTGCCGTTCTTGTCGAAGGCCGGGCGCAGCTTGGCCAGCACTTCGACGGTGGTGCCGTGCTTCGGATACTCGTCGACCTCGACCAGGGTCTCGCCTTTCCTGGTTGCGATCTTGACCGCGACGATCTCGTCCTTGAAGCGGCCCGCCTTCTGCGCCGCCTCGGCGCGCGCCTGCGAGCGCTGCGCCAGCTGGTCCTGCTGCTCGCGCGTGATCTGCCAACGCTGCGCCACGTTCTCGGCGGTGTTGCCCATGTGATAACCGTTGAAGGCGTCCCAGAGCCCGTCCTTGATCATGGTGTCGACGAGATCGGCATCGCCCATCTTGACGCCGTTGCGCAGATGGATGCAGTGCGGCGCGCGGCTCATGCTCTCATGGCCGCCGGCGACGACGATGCTGCTGTCGCCGGTGCGGATCGCCTGATAACCGAGCGCCACGCTGCGGAGGCCAGAGCCGCACACTTGATTCACGGTATAGGCGGTCGCCTCCGCGGGGATGCCCGCGCCGATGGCGGCTTGCCGCGCCGGGTTCATGCCCTCGCCCGCCGACAGAATCTGCCCCATGATGACCTCGGACACTTCCTTGGCGTCGACATTGCCGCGGCGCATCGCCTCGGCGATGACGATCTGTCCGAGCTCATGCGCGGGAAGCGAGCTGAGGCTGCCGTTGAAAGCGCCGATCGGGGTGCGCACGGCTCCGGCAATGACGATTTCGCTCATGAGACATCCTCCAGCTTCGGGACAGACCCCTGTTAGATAGCCCTCCGAGCCCGGTTTGGAAACCGGTACCGGGGCGGCGATGCCATTTTTAGCCGCATCGCCGCGCCCGCGAATTGATCTGGCTCAAGGAGGTTGTCGCTTCCGCCGCCCGCGGGTCCGCGCCTTGGCACGCAACCACTCGGCGAGTGGACGCCAGACCTGCTGCCCCGCGTCGCGCGCCACCATCATGCCGACATGGCCAAGCGAGGGCGTCAGCCGCTCGGCGCCGGGCAACGCATCGGCCAAAGCCTCTGCCGTCTTCGGCGGAACGATGCGGTCATGGGCGGGAAGAACGACGAGGCTCGGGGCGACGACGCGCTCGGGGAGCACCGACCGCCCGGCAACGCGCCAGAGACCGCGTCCTGGCGTGTTGGCGCCATACCAGCCGCCGAGGCACTCGCGCGCGACAGGAAGCGCCAGGGGCACGCCGTCATTGAGCCAATCCTCGAGGGCGACGAACTCTCGCTCCTTGGCGCTGCCGGGCGCGAGCGCGGCGAAACGGGAGAATTTGCGCACCGCCAGCAGCGGGTCGAGCGCGGCGAAGAGCAGCTGCAGCACATCGACTGGCACCTCGCCGAGCGCGGCGAAGGCGCGCGCCAGCGGCTCGGCGAGCTCTCCCAAGAGATGCGCCTGACCGGCACGCTCGGCGTGGAAATCCCAGGGCGTGGCGAGGAGCCCGAGCGCGCCCACCATGGCCGGGCGGCGCTCGGCGAGCGCCAGAGCCAAGAGCCCGCCCATGCAATAGCCGAGTACCGCGAGCGGCGCGCCGGTGGCGGCGATGGCGGCTTCGGCGGCGCGCTCGAGGCGGCCGGCGACATAGTCCGTGAGATTGAACTGGCGCTCGAGCGCCGCCGGCTTTCCCCAATCGACGAGGAGCGGCCGCGATCCCGCCGCAGCGAGGAAGCGCAAGAGGCTCTTCTCCGGGGCGAGGTCGAGGATATAGGAGCGGTTGATGAGCGACGGCACCACCAGCACGGGCGGCGCGCCGCTCGGACCAAAATCGAGAAGCCGCGTCGCGCCCTCCTGCCACAGCGAGGGCGGATCGGCGAGCGTGCGCCGATAGGGGTGGCGGCGATAGCGCTCGAGCCCAGCGAGAAAGCCGTCACAGCGCCGGATGAGCTCGGCGTCGACGGCACCAACAAAATCCTCAGCGGCGACGGCGGCGAGGCTTTGCCGGAGCGCCTTTGCCGCCGGCGCGAATTCCGGCTTCCACGGCAGCAAGCCGCGCTTCAATAGCGGAGAGGCGCCGCGCGAACTCGTCCACAGCATCGCCGCGCCGGCGAGATGAACGGGCAGCGGGCGCGGCCCCAGCCGCAAATCCGTCATGGCCGTTGCTGGGTGGAGCCCAGCCCGCCGGCACAAGCCCGGCAAAGAGCCGGGCCATGCTTTCGGCAAGGTCGGGATCGGCCGCCATGGCCGTGAGCTGCTCCTGCCACAGGTCGAGATACCTCTTGGCCAGGCTCGCGAGATCCGGCGGTTCCGCCATGGCGCAGCAGTATATCGATGGCCTCCGGCGAAGACCAGCGCAGGCACTCCCATTGCAGCACGATGGCGAGAATGCTGATATGCTTATGGCTCGATCCGTTTGCCGAGGGGGTTCGAAAAGGAAAAAAGCCTATGGAGGAAAAAACCAGCGCCGAGACGCCACCCGTCGTCATCAAGAAATACGCCAATCGCCGGCTCTACAATACGGCCACCAGCAGCTACGTCACGCTCAACGATCTGGCCCAGATGGTGAAGGGCGGCCGCGAGTTCGTCGTCTACGACGCCAAGTCCGACGAGGAAATCACTCGTGCGGTGCTGACGCAGATCATCGTCGAAGAGGAGGCGAAAGGACAGAACCTGCTGCCGATCAGCTTCCTGCGCCAGCTCATCGGCCTTTACGGCAACAGCATGCAATGGCTGGTGCCGCGCTATCTCGACCACGCCATGAGCACCTTCTCGCGCAATCAGGAGCAGATGCGCAAGAACCTTCAGGAGACCTTCGGCGGCCTCTTCCCGTTCGGTCCGCTCGAGGAGATGGGCAAGCAGAACCTGGCGCTCTTCGAGAAGACGATGAAGATGTTCTCGCCCTTCCCGGCGACGATGAAGGGCGAGGAAAAACCGGCAGAGGCCGGTGGCGAGGCGAGCATCAAGGAGCTCACCGACAAGCTCAACGCGCTGCAGCAGCAGCTCGAGGCGCTCAGCAAGGACAAGAAGGAGTGATCAGCCGACCTTGGCTTTGATCTCGCGCGCGAGGTCGGCCTCCGACGAGCGCAGCCAGATCTGCTCGACGGACGGGCGGCCGAAGTAATAGCCCTGGAGGAAGCCTACACCTTCGCGGCGTAGGATGGCGGCCTCATGCGCGGTCTCGACGCATTCCGCCACCGTGGTGAGGCCGAGGCCGTTGGCGAGCCCGACGAGGTGGCGGAGGAAGATCTGGTTGTCGTAGTTCTGGCCGAGGTTGCGCACGAAGGAGCCGTCGATCTTGACCGTGTCGACGGCCAGCGCCTGCAGGTGGCGGAGCGACGTGAAGCCGGCGCCGAAATCGTCGAGCGCAATGCGGCAGCCGAGATCGCGCAGCGATCCCACGAAGCGCGCCGATTCTTCGATGTCGTGTAGCGCCGCCGTCTCGGTGATCTCGACGACGATGCGGTTGGCGATCTCGGGCTTGCCCTTCAGCACGCTGGAGATCGCACGGAGCCACGAATAGTCGGTCGCGGTGAGGCCCGAGATGTTGAGGCCGAGGCGAACGCCGGGATGGGCCGCGACCTCGTTGACCGCCCGCTCCAGCACGTAGCGGTCGATGATGCGAATGAACCCCAGCTGCTCGATGAGCGGCACGAATTCGTTGGCCGCGATGATGGAGCCATCCTCGCCGACCATGCGCAGCAGGCATTCGTAATAATCGACGGCGCCGCTATCGGCGTCGACCACCGGCTGATAGGCGAAGACGAGCCGGTCCTCGCGGAGCGCCCGCTGCACGCGCTCGCCCAGCGCCATGCCCATGCGGTGCTGGCGGCGCTGGTCCTCGGAGAGCCGGTAGGGAATGTAGCAGTTGCGTCCGGCGCGCTTCGCCTCGGCGAGCGCGGTCTCAGCGCGGGTCATGACCTCGTAGGAGGTCTTGGCCTGGTCGGGGAAGGAGGCGCTGCCGATCGACACGGTGACGTAGACCGGACCCGCCGCGGTCATGATGGGGGCGTGGCTCACCGAGGTCAGGATCTTCTCGGCGGCAACCGCGATATGCTCCTCGGCGCAATTGGCGAGCACGATGCCGAAGCGATCGCCGCCGACGCGGCCGATCACGTCGCTGACGCGCAGGCAGCGGTCGAGCCGCTGGCCGACGGTGACGATCACGGCATCGGCAGCCTCGTAGCCCAGCGCGTCGTTGACGGCGGTGAGCTTGTCGATGCCGACGGCGAGGAAGGCCCCGGCGCTGCCCGAGCGGAGGCTCGAGGCGACGACGTGATCGAGCGCCTCGCGCAGCCGCTTCTTGTTGAAGTGCCCGGTGAGCTCGTCGTAATTGGCGGCGTGCTCGAGGCGCAGCTCCTGCGCCTTGCGCCCGGTGATGACGCGCCATACGCCGTGCATGCGCACGGGACGACCGGTGGCGTCGAAGAGTGCCGTGCCGCGATCATGCACCCAGATAAAGCCGCCCTGCTCGGCCCGGACGCGGAATTCGCAGTCGAAGGCGGCGCGGCGCGTCCAATGCGCGTTGAGCCGTTGCTGGCGCAGCAACAGGTCGTCGGGGTTGAGGCGAGAGGCCAGCGCGCGGCCGGTGGCGATCAGAGCAGCGTCGGCGACGCCCAGCATCGCCGCAATCGATCCGTGCCAACGCATGCCGTCGCTGGTCAGGTCCCAGTCATAGGCCACATCGCCGGCGGCGCTCAGCGCAGCCTCCAGATGCGGTACGTCTTGCTCGTCCGGGGCCATCGATTCCAGGCGCTCACCAGAGTGACTCGGGCGCTCACTCATGCGGAGTGTCAGCCCAAATTTCTACCGTCGAGCATAGAACGAAACCAATTTACGAAAGCTTAAGTCGCAAGCGAGGGATTGGCGGCCTCGGCGGGGGTGTGCGCCATCAGAAAGGGCAGCACGGCTTGGTTAAATTCGCGTGCCATGACCTGGGTGAAGCAATGGCCGCCCTGGGGGAAGAACTTGGCCTCCGCGCCCGGAATGAGACGGGCCAAATCCTCGGAGAAATAGGCCGGCGTCATGACATCGTCTTGGGCAGCGACAACGAGGGTGGGCGTGCGGATGCGGTGCAACTCGGCGCTGCGGTCGAAGGCGAGGACGGCATCGATGCGGCTCATCGCCACCTC
Source organism: Allostellaceae bacterium (assembly GCA_035515835.1). Lineage (GTDB taxonomy): Bacteria > Pseudomonadota > Alphaproteobacteria > ATCC43930 > CGMCC-115725 > DAHUYF01. Next base: position 18 of record DATJAV010000104.1, on the reverse strand, counting down.
GGGCGGCGCGAAGGTCGC
>DATJAV010000103.1:0-16718 GCA_035515835.1 Allostellaceae bacterium | reverse complement strand
AGGAGAGCCTCGGCAAATCGGTGCCCTTCCCGCAGCGCCTCGGCAAGCCCGAGGAGTATGCCCGCCTCGTGCTCGACATCATCGCCAACCCGATGATCAACGGCGAGACCATCCGCCTCGACGGCGCGCTGCGCATGCAGCCGAAATAGGGGCGGGGCGACGAGAGAGTGCCCGTGCGGCGGTAACCCGTACCTGCTGTCGGCGATCTATTCTCGTGGAAGAAAGACCACAGAGGGTTCCACCTCGATAAGGAATTCATCGTCGGCGAGGCTTGGCACCCCAATCCAGGTCGCACAAGGAGGATTGTCGCCGAATACCGCCCTCAGCGCGCCACTGATGGCCTTGCCTTCGTTTATATGGCTCTGTCTGATGTAGAGTCGTAGGGCGCCGACCTGATCCAGTCTGGCTCCAACCGATGCCAGAGCGATAGCGAGATTTTCCAGGCTCTTCTCAAGCTGACGAGCGATGTCGCCAGCGCCGACGATATTTCGCTCTGCATCCCAAGCGACTTGGCCAGAGACATGCACAGCGTCCCCAAAGGGTGTCGGGACGACGGCTACTTGCGCGAAACCGTGGTGCCGGCTCGGGAAGATTCCGGCAGGAACATGTACCGATCGTTTCATGGAGGCTCCTCCGTAGCGCAATGGCCCACGCCGCTGCCCCAAAGTGCTGAGTGCCGCGAGCGAAGCCGCTTACGTTACAAGCGGGTTCCGGCAAGCCGCCCCGAGACGCGTTTATGAGTTCACGCCCTAGAGACTCCGCAGGAAGTCGATCATCGCGGCATTCACCTCTGCCGCGCGCTCCTGCTGCGTCCAGTGGCCGCAGCCCGGCAGCATGATGGTGCGGCGGAGTTCAGGAACGAATTTGGATAGATTCGCGATGAGCTGGTCCATGCCGCGAAAGCTGACGACGAGATCCCGGTCGCCAAAGACATAGAGAGCGGGCACGGTGACGCGCGCGCCGGCGAAGGGCGCCATCAGCTCCCAGTTGCGATCGATGTTGCGATACCAATTGAGGCCGCCGCGAAAGCCTGCGCGCGCGAACTCGGCGGCGTAGACGTCGATGTCGGTTTCCGTGAGCCAGGCGGGCAACGAGGTCGGGCTTGGCATTGCCGTGAGGAAGCCGCCGTTGCGCGGCACCATCCCGACCCCGTCGCTTTGCGCCCGGCGCGGGGCATCGCCCGAAGCGGCGTAGAGCAGGCTGCGCAGGGTCAGCCGTGGATCGCGGCCGAACTCGGCTTCGGCCACGCCCGGGGTTTGGAAATAGAGCTGATAGAAGAGGGCGTCGCTCGTCTGAGGCATGATCGCGGTGGGGCGGACCGGCCCCCGCGGCCGGTACGGCACGCTCAAGCCGACGACGGCGCGGAAGCGGTCGGGCCGCATCAATGCCGCGTGCCAGGCGACCGGCGCGCCCCAATCATGGCCCGCGATCACCGATTGCTCTGCGCCAAGCGCGTCAAGCACGCCGAGCATGTCGCCGACGAGGTGGAAGAGCGTGTATTGCTCGATCTCCGGCGGGGCGTCGCTCTGGCCGTAGCCGCGCATGTCCGGCGCCACCGCATGGTACCCGGCAGCCGCCAGGGCGCGCAGCTGATGGCGCCAGGAATACCAGGACTCGGGAAAGCCGTGGCAGAGCAGGACCAGCGGCCCCGCCCCCTGCTCGGCCAGATGCAAACGGGTGCCGTTCGTCTCGATGGTGCGATGCACGAGCTCGCTCATCTCTCCTCCTCCCTGCGGCGCTACATCTGCGCCATCACCGCCAGCACACGCTTCACCAGCGCAGGGTCGCCATAGACGCTGCGCGGCTTTAAGAGATTCTGGACTTCGGCGGTGAGCCTGTGCACCGCAGCGTCCTCGGCGGCGAGACGGCCGAGCGCCATGCCGAATTTGAGCGTGGTCTCGAAGTCAGCCGGGTGTTGTCCCCGCGTTTCGGGAAAGACGAAGTCGAAGAGCGCCACCGACCATGGGGTCTCGATCAACGACTGCATCTCGGCGAAGAAGGCGGGTGCCAGCCCGGCAAGAGGGTCGCGCTCTCCCGCCAGCCGATTGAGCAGCGTCCGGAGCAGGCAGGCCTCCTGGGCGGCCACGCTCATGCCTTGGCCGTAGACCGGGTTGAAGCGGCAGACAGCGTCGGCGACGGGGAGAAGGCCGCGCGGGAACACCGCGAGACGCTCGAAATGGCGCCGCACGCTTTCGGGAAAGCCATAGCGAGCGATGTCGCCGAGGCGCTTGGCGCGCTTGATCGCGTCGTAGATCGTCGCAGTCCGCAGCTCGTGCGCGTAAGCGAGAAACCCCTCGGCGCCGCCGGACGGCACGTCGCCGTGGCGCCCGCCGATGGTCGCCATCCAGCGGTTGCCTTCGAGCGGCAGCAACAGACCGCCGCGGCTGTTGTGCGGCGCCTGCCCGAAGGTCATGACGCCCTTCCAATCGCTCGGCGCGTCGTCGGGAATGGCGAAGACGCCGGTCGAGTAGCCGAGGTCGATGCCGATGGTCGTCTCCTCGGGTGACGGTCCGCCGATCGATCGGAGCAGGTCGAGCGTAAGGGCGCCGCGCCCCGAGGCGTCGACGACGAGATCGGCCAGGAGATTGTCGCTTCCGCCGCCGGCATTCTCGAAGCGGACGCCGGTGACCACGCCACGATCCGCGGTCACTTCTTGGACGCGGCACTGCGGGCGGAGCGTGATGTTCGCCAAGCCCTTCACGCGCCGCCGCAGCAGGTGTTCGATCGTCGGACGCGACACCGCAAAACTGAGCCAGCCGAGATCGCGTTGCGGGAAGGGATCGAAACCGGGCCGCTCCATGCGGATGTCGAGACCGACCCTGAGCGGCACCGCGCCGGCCTCGGCGAGGTCCTGCTCGAAGCCGGGGAAGAGCTCGCCGAGCGCGCGCTGGCCGCTCAGCAGCAGCCCGTGCACGTGCCGGGCCTGCGGCGTCCCGGGGCGATGCGCGGCCTCGGAAGGCAACGCGTCGCGTTCCAGAACGACCACCCGTTCGAAGTGTCCGGCGAGGGCCCCCGCGGCAGCCAGGCCGCCGATCCCGGCACCAACGACGACGGCCTGCCCGCCGATGAGACCCGTCGCCATTGCCCTTCCCCCGTCGCCGCCTAGCGGAAGTGCTGGCGCTCGCCAAGCATATCGCGCCGTGCTAGGGCAAGGGAAGTGGCACGGGGTCGTCTGGGAGGGAGTATGGCACTGCTCATCGTCGATCTCGACAAGCACATCGGCAACGCGAAGGTCTGGCGCGATACCTTCGCGGAGCAGCTTCCCGAGATGGAGCTGCGCATTTGGCCCGAGGCGGGAGCGCTCGGGGATATCGCCTATCTCGCCTTCATGCGGCCCGATTTCGACAAGCTTCCCGCTTTCCCCAATCTGAAGGCCATGTTCAGCCGCTCGGCCGGCGTCGACTCCTTCGTCCGGCATCCGAAGCTGCCGAAAGTGCCGCTTGGCAAAATCGAGCCGCCAGGGGGCGATCCCATGATGACGGAATATGTCGTGATGCATGTGCTGCGACTTCATCGCGACTTGCCCGCTTATCAGGCCGCCCAGGCCAATCGCGAGTGGCGCCGGGTCCCGATCGTCCGCCCCGAGCAGCGGCGCATCGGGTTCCTCGGCTACGGCATGATGGCAAAGGCGCCCGCGCTCGTCTTGAGGTCGCTCGGTTTCCCGGTCTCGGCCTGGGTGCGACGACCGCGGGAGGCGGCCGAGATTCCCCTCTTTCACGGTCGCGATCAGCTCGAGCCGTTTCTGCGCGAGACCGACATCGCCGTCTGCCTCTTGCCGCTGACGCGGGAAACCGAAGGCATCTTCTCGGCGCGCACCTTTGCCTTGATGCCGAAGGGCGCAATGCTGGTGAATGTCGGGCGCGGCAAGCATGTCGTCGAAGAGGATTTGATCCGCGCGCTCGATACGGGGCAGCTCGCCTACGCTGCGCTGGACGCGTTCTGGCCGGAGCCCTTGCCGCCGGAAAGCCCGCTCTGGCTCCATCCCAAAGTGACGGTGATGCCGCATGTGGCGCGGCGGCCGACCGTGCGCCAACTCGTCAGCGAGATCGCCGCCAATGTCCGCAGCGTCGAGGCCGGCGGCCGGCTGCTGCAGGAGATCGACGTCACGCTGGGATATTGACGCATTCTCTGCGCTTGACGCGGCGAATGGTCGCGCCAATATCGCAGCCGTGACATCCTTCAGCGCGCCGCCCTCGCTCGGCGACATCGAGGCCATGGCCGAGCGCGCACTCGCCACCGTTCCCGCCACCTTCACGCGCCATATGGGCCGCGTCGTCATCCGCGTCGAGGAATTCCCCGACGAGGAGACGGAGGAGCAGATGGGGCTCGAGACGCCGTTCGACATATTGGGGCTCTATCGCGGCGTGGCGCTGCCGCGCCAAAGCGTCCTCGATCCGCGCGCCGACCCCGAGCTCATCTTTCTCTACCGCCGCCCCATCCTCGACTATTGGTGCGAGACCGGCGAGGATCTCTACGCCGTCATCCGCCACGTGCTCATTCACGAGATCGGCCACCATTTCGGCTTCAGCGACGCGGACATGGAGCGGATCGAGCGAGAGGGATGATGGAGCTGTCAGTTGGTTGTCAGCTGTCGGTGTTGTCGTTCAGCTCGGTCGCGTTGCGGCTGAACTGACAACCAACTCCTCCACCCGTCGCCTGAGCTCCGGCAGCACGTCGGTGACGAACCATGTGTTCTCTTTCTCCCACGCCGTCGTCCGCCAGCTGGGATGCGGCAGCGGCAGGTAGGCCGGTCCATAGTCGCGCCAGGCGCGAACGGTCTCGGTCATGCTTGGGCGTTTCCGGTCCTTCAGGTAGTAGTCGATGGCGTAGGACCCGACGAGGAGGGTGAGCTCGACTTTGGGCCAGGCGGCTAGGAGCCGCGCATGCCAAAGCGGCGCGCATTCCGGCCGCGGCGGCAGATCGCCGCCCTGTTCATAGCGGCCGGGATAGCAGAGCCCCATCGGCAGGATGGCGATGCGGCGCTCGTCGTAGAAGCGCTCGTGATCGAGGCCGAGCCACTGACGCAGACGGTCGCCGCTGCGGTCGTTGAAGGAGAGCCCGGTCTCATGCACCCTCGTGCCCGGCGCTTGGCTCGTGATGAGAAGCCGCGCCGAAGGCAGGCCGCGGAGCACCGGCCGCGGCCCCAGCGGCAACGCTGCGGCGCATCGGGTGCAGCCGCGCACCTCCGTCATGAGGTGCGTGAAGGACGCGTCGATCTCGATGGCCGGCATAACCTTCAAGAGGGACCTCTACGCCGCGGTTCCCGCCATCGCCCGCTCGCGCTCGAGCGTGTTGATTTCGTCGGAAACGGTGGTGCGGTGCATGTCGCGGCGATAGCGCGTGTCGTCATAGGGGCGGCCGCGATGCATGGTGCAGCGGTCGTCCCACATCACGAGGTCGGCCACGCGCCAGCGATGCTGCAGCACGAATTGCGGTTGCGTGGCAAAGCGGATGAGCTCCTCGATGAGCGCTCGGCCCTTGTCCACCGGCCAGCCGATGACGTGCGAGGCGTGGGAGGCGAGATAAAGCGTCTTCCGCCCCGAGCCAACATGGGTGCGCACCAGCAGCTGCGGCACCGGCGGCAGGTCGCGAGCGATCTCCTCGTTGAATTCGCTGAAGCCGATCTGCGCCCGCGAGCGAAAGATGCTGTGCTCGACGGCGAGGCCTTGGAGCGCGCGCTTCCGCTCCTCGGGGAGCGCGTCGTAGGCGGCGCGGAGATCGGCGAACTCGGTCTCGCCGCCTTCGGGCGGGATCTCGCGCGCCGAGAGCAGCGAGCAGCGCGCCGGCACGAATTTGAACGAGCTGTCGGTGTGCCAGAGTTGGTTGCCGCGGTTGAAGAGCAGGCGCTTGTCCTCGGCCGACATGACGCGGCCCTCGGCGTCGAGATTGGAGACGTCGGCAATCTCGCGATGAGGCAGCCGCGACTTCGTGCTGCCGGCATATTCCGGACTGGTCTCGAGCGGCCCGAAATAGCGCGAAAAGGCGATCTGCTGCTCGTCGCTAAGCGGCTGCGCGGGGAAGACCAGCACGGCGTGACGGTGAAACGCGGCGACGAGCGCAGCCACGTCGTCGGGCGGCAGCGGTCGCGAGAGGTCGAGGCCGGCGACTTCAGCGCCGAACGGCGTGAGCGGCATGAGGGTGAGGCGCATGGCGTTTTCCCGCATCGTTGCTGCGAGAAGTATGCGGCCGGTGCCGGCCGCGATCAATCGCGCCCGGGAACGGCCAGCGCGAGCGCAATGTTATCGAGCGGGGGTGAAACAGTCGGGAGGCAAACCGTGCTCGGCACGATCCTGTTGGTTATTCTCGTTCTTCTGCTACTCGGCGCGCTGCCGACATGGCCCTATAGCGGCGGCTGGGGCTACTATCCCAGCAGCGGGATCGGCTTGGTGCTGCTGATCGTCGTGATCTTGCTGGTGGCGGGACGCATCTGACCTCGCCCGGCGCAAGCGCCGGCGGTCAGTGACTCGTCACAAAGACCTTGTCCAGAAAATACCAGAGCAGCCCGGCCACCGCCGGCGGGAGGGCGACCATCCAGAGCCAGCGGCGGAACGTCAGGAAGACGAGGAATCCCCCTGTACCGACCGCGATCGTGGTGAGCTGCGCCGATGTCATGCCGTGCAGCTTGCCCGGCCGGGGTTAATTTTCGCTTACGGAGTGCCGAGCCTGAAGAGCCGCTATCGGCGATCCCGAGAATTCGGCTAAACTCCGGCAAAACCAGCGGGAGGGCCCCATGATCATCGAAATGCGCACCTACCAGTTGAAGCCGCGCAGCGTGCCGGAGGTGATGAAGCGTTGGAGCGAGATGCTGCCCGGGCGGCTGAAGCTGTCGCCGATGGGCGGCTTCTGGCACACCGATGTCGGCGCGCTCAACCGCATCATTCATGTCTGGCCCTATGCCGATTTGTCGGAGCGCGGGCGCATCCGCGCCGAGGCGGTGAAACACGGCGTGTGGCCGCCCAAGATCGCCGAGTTCATCGAGCACATGGAAACGAAGATCCTGCTACCGGCTCCCTTCTCGCCGCCGCTTGAGGCGCGCTCGCTCGGCGGCATCTACGAATTCCGCTCTTATATCTATAAGCCCGGCACCATCCCGCAGGTGATCGAGCGGTGGGGCGCCGCGATCGGCGAGCGCACCAAGCTCTCCCCGCTCGCCGGCGCCTGGTACACCGAACTCGGCCCTCTCAACCAATGGGTCCATGTCTGGGCCTACAAGGACGCCGGCGAGCGTGAACGGGTGCGCGCCGAGGCGGTGAAGCGCGGCGTCTGGCCGCCGCCTGGCGGCGAGGCGCCCGTGAGCCAGGAAAATCTGCTGGCGATTCCGGCGCCGTTCTCGCCGCTGCGCTAGCTGCGCCGTACGAGCCCGGTGACGCCGGCGGCAAAGAGGCTGGTGAGTGTCCAGCCGATGAATGGATTGAGGAAGCCGACCAGGCGTACGATCGATTGCCACAGCGCCTGCAGCAGCCGCGTCGGCAGGGACGCCGGATCCGCCCGCGGATTTTGCCAGGCTTCGACCCATGGCTGGAAACTCGGCGGCTGAACCAGCCAATTGCTTTTCTGGTGGAGATCGACGAGCGGCACCAGTGTGTCGACGGCATAGATCAGCGGACTGAACTCGAGGGTCGGGACGTGGCTCGCGGGCTCGCTCTCCTTTGGCTGGATGATCGCGCCCTCCGGTGCCAGGGTGAAAACCAGCGCGCTGACGAGGGCCCAAGCGGTGAGCCAAAGGACGGCCCGCGAGGGCGCGTAGCCATAGGCGATGGTCGAGCGCAGGATGTGTCGCCACACCCGCCGTCTGCCGCGGAAATCGCCGACATCCGTGTATGCATCCTCCAAATGGATGCGAATCTCGGTCGCCGCTCCGTCGTAACCCGATTGCAGCATCACCTCGGCAAGGTGCAAGTAAGGTTGCGGCTCGAAATAGCGCGACGGCGTGTCATCGCTGCGTCTCACGTAGTGCCGGTCCAGCAGCGCCAAGCGCCACGCCGCATCGGCACGAACATCGCTGATCGCCTTGTATTGGCATCCCGATAGATTCAAGATCGCGGCGGCACCCCAGCTGCTTTCATCATCCTCCAGCACGTCTACGGTCGTCTGGCACAGATCGATCTCGACGAGCGACGTCTCCGATCTTGTGACGTTCCTGAACAACAGCTTGCCGCCGACCTCGCCGAAAGAGAGATCGATGCCGCAGTTGCGCGGGCGACCGTCGTGGGCTGGGACGCTGCCCGAGCCGGCGAAGTCGAGACCGTCGATCTGGACGCTCTGCTTGAAGCTGCCGTAGCGGAGATTGATGAAACCGCTGGTGCGCGTCGGTCGGGACGCCGCATCACGCTTGAAAAAGGTCGTGCCGGCGACCTCGGCGCCGTCGCATTGGAGCGCGTCGTCCCTCGGGTAGTCGAAATATCCGCCGTCGCATTGCAAGTCGCTCTCGATCCTGGCATTGATGAGGCACACCGCGCCCTTCGACCAGAAGAGATCGCCAAGGAGCACGTCGCGGCGCACGACGACGCCCGCGGCATTTAGTGCGAAGTTTCGGTCGTCGTCGCCTTCCGCCGGCGTGGAAATCCATCGCGTGGCTATTGCCGGCGACAGGAAGAAACCGCCCGTGCAATCCAGGTCACCGTCGATGCGCGCGCCTTCGACCGTCACTGCGCCGATCGATGTGAAGGCGACAGTGTCGGGGTAGATTGACCAGCGCTTCGTCCGGCAGAGATAAAGGCTGCCGGAGATTTGGCTGCCCTTGGCGAACAAGCTGTAAGTGCGACGCGCCCGCAGCTTGGCACCGGAAAGATCGAGATGTCTTTGCAGGCGACTGCCGCTCAGCCTAACTTCCCCGGTCGCCTTGAACCGATTGCTGAGCAGAGCATTGCCGTTGACCGTCAAGCCGTCGGCAAGAAGCGCGACGCCATCGGCCTGACCCTCGCCGCGAATCGTGCAGCCGCGCAAATCGAGATTGCCGCGAATGATGGCGCCGCTCAGCCGAAGCTGGCGTTCGATCGTCGGCTTGCCGCGATAGTGCTCCGGCACCAGGTCCCGAGCGATCGTGGCGCGTATTGCCAATGTGCCCGTGCTCGACAGGCGGTCGGCGCTGATGTCTGTGACACTCCCAGCCAGCACCTCGAAGCCGACGATGGTAGCATCGCGCAGATCGACGCTGGGCAGCGTGCAGCCGACGAAACGTGGCGTCAGCGTAAGGCGCAGCCCCTTGAGGTCGAAGGGTGGCTCGATCGAGGCGCCGAGCAGCGTCAATTGCATCAGCACCGGCGCCGTCTTCGCTGCGCCTTCGGTCAGGAGCCAGGCTAGGAACGCGCCGCGCACCGGCATCGTCGCGGCATCGATCTCGCGCGACCGCGCCTGGGTCTCCGCAGCCTCCAGGACAGCGCGCCAGATCCGGCCCTCGACCGGACGCAAGGCCGAGTGAGGATGAACGGTCATGTGATCCCCCGCTGGTCTGGCGAACAGTCACTTTCCCGCTTCGATCGAATTACTCCGAAAGGGTGATGCTCGCAAGGCGTTCCCGTCGGTTACAGCACCGTCAGCATCCCCGCGACCAGCGGATGACGCACGATGTCGCTGTCGTCGAGGCGGATCACGGCGACTTCGGGCACCGCCTCGAGTCGCCGCGCGATGTCGGAAAGGCCCGAGAGCCCCTCTAGGAGATCGCTCTGGTCGGGATCGCCCGTCAGCACCATGGTCGAGTGCCAGCCCAGCCGGGTCAGGAGCATCTTGATCTGGACGTAGGTGCAGTTCTGCGCCTCGTCGATGACGATGAAGGCGTTGTTGAGCGTGCGGCCCCGCATATAGGCGACGGGGGCGATCTCGATCGCGCCCTCGGCGATGAGCTGGCGCACGCGCTTGCCGCCAATGCGCTCGTTGAGCGCGTCGTAGAGCGGACGGAGATAGGGCGCGAGCTTGTCGTGCATGTCGCCGGGCAGGAAGCCCAGGCTCTCGCCCGCCTCGATTGCCGGCCGGGTCAGCACAATACGGCCGACGCGCCCCGCCTCGAGCGCCTCGATGGCGGCGGTGATGGCGAGATAGGTCTTGCCCGTGCCCGCCGGGCCCAGCGCCAGCGTCAGGCTATGGGACTCGATCGCCGCCATGAAGCGGCGTTGATTGTCGCTTTGCGGACGCACCTTCCGCCGGTAGCTTTGCTCGCGATCGCCGTCGCCCTCCCCCAGCGGATGCCAGCCCGGCCCAAACAGCGACTCGACCGTACCGTCCCTGCGGTGGGCTTGGGCTGCGCGGCTCGAACGTTTGGCCATACCGGTTTCCTTCTGGCGAGCGGGAATGGGAAAGCGCGCCGCCCAGCGACAAGGAGGCGGCGGCAAAGCGGCCGGGGAGGGCGTGAGAAACGAGGACCCGATAAAACCTGGGCATCGACCCCGTCGACGATACCGGCAAACCAGCGGAATGTCACTATATCTTGGGGCGTCATGACGCCAGTCGCGTAGATATGGTGGGAGGATGATTAGGCCTTCGGTGCGGGCGGAGGCGGTATATGGGGATCCTCGTCTTCATCCGATGTCGGCACCAGCCTCTCTAACCGCCCATGACGTCACGATGATGACGGACGTGTGACGCATCCAAGAATGACCCCAGCGGGTTATTTTTTTGCCGCATCCCAGGAGCCGAGCGCACCCAGGAACGGCGAGTACTCGCGGAACCGCCAACGAAGCGGCAAGGCGTGGGGTAGGGTGACGCATTCCCTCACATGGAAGCGCAGCACGCGCTCGGCGCCGGCGAAGCGCTGGACCTCAGGCCCCTCCCAGACGGTCTCGGCCGCGGCGGCGACTTGGAGCGTCGTGCCTTCGGCGAAATCGAGGAAGAGCAGGGCGCAGCGCGGATTGAGGGCGAGATTGCCGAGCGTGTTGTAATAGGAATTGCCGTTGAAATCCGGCACCGTCAGGGTGCGTTCGTCGTCGACGCGCACGAAGCCCGGCGGCCCGCCGCGATGGGACGCATCGACGCCCTGGCTCGGCTTGTCGCGCACGCTGCCGAGCGCGCTGGCGATGAAGAAGGTGTCGGCGCCTGCGACGAGCGCTTGCTCGAAAGGGCCCAGCGTCGCCGCGCGGCGAAGCGGATCGGGCGCCGCAGGTACCGCCAGCCACTCGCGGGCTTGAATGTAGCGTGGGCAATTGCCGAAGGATTGTTTGACGGCGATGTCGAAGCTCTCGGCGCCGACCCGGGCGACGAGACCATTGGCGCGATTGCGGCGGCGCGTCGCAAAGTCGATGCCGAGAATGCCGATATCGCCGCCCTCCCTGAGATCTGCGCCGGGCGGCGGCGCTGCGACATGCAATGTCGCCGCGTCGGGAGTGGAAAGAAAACCCGGTGCGCCAGCGACAACCGACAAGGTGGGCTGGCCGGCCGCATCGACGGTACCGATGACCAGGAACGGCAGGCCGGCGAAGAAATCGCGGTGCTGGTCCGGCATGAAATTGCGCAGCACGCGGCGGCCGGCCGTTTCCATCTGCTCGCGGATGCCGAGGCGTTGCTGCACCTGCTGCTCGCCCGCGTGAAAGGGGGAGTCGGCGAAGGACCAACCGGGAAGCTGCGCCATCAACGTCTCCTCTCGAAAAATCCGCGCACCGGCGCGCCTTTGCTCCGACGCGCGGGCGATCACGGCTTCTGCTTACTTGGTGAGGCCTTCCGCCTTCATCGCCTCCTGCACTTTGGGCCGCGCCGCAATCCGGCTGATATAGGCGCTGAGATGGGGCCAGCGGGAGAGGTCGATCTCCTTGTATTGCGACCAGCTCGTCACCACGAAGCAATAGGCATCGGGCACGGTGAAACTGTCCCCCGTCAGGTATTGCCGGGTGGCGAGATGCTTGTCGAGAAAGGAGAATCTATTGGCGAGGTTCTCCTTGACGACCGTGGCATACGCCTCGGGCGTGTTCGGCCGGAAGAGCGGCGTGAAGGTCTTGTGGAGCTCCGAGGTGACATAGTTGAGCCATTCCTGCAGGTGATAGCGCGCGAGCGTGCCGTTGGGCGGCGCGAGCCCGCTCTCCGGTTTCTGGTCGGCGATGTATTGCACGATAACCGGGCCTTCAGTCAGGATCTCGCCGCTGTCGAGCTGGAGCACCGGCACCTGGCCCTTGGGATTGACCGCAAGGAAATCGGCATCGCCCGGCTTCAGCTTCTTCTGCGCCAGGTCGACGTGCTGCAGCTCGAACGGAACGCCGGCCTCGCGCAGCACGATATGCGGCGAAAGCGAGCAGGCACCGGGTGAAAAATCGTTCTCCTCCTTTCAACTGTAGCTGTATCGGTAACAGGCACACCGGTGGACCAGATCCCTATTGCGGCTGCGCGGCGATGTAGCCGATCACGTCGGCGAGCGTACGGCGTCTCAGCTGCGCCTCGAACGCCGCCTCGGCCGGGCCGATGGCGGCATCGAGCGCGCCCTGGATGTGGCGGCCAATGAAGCAGCGCTGGCTCGGCTCGTCATGGACGGCAAGGCGATGCTCGTCCTCCATGTCGACGGCGCGATAGACGTCGAGCAGCGTGATCTTGCCCGCACCGCGCGCCAGTTGCGCCCCGGCGACGCCGGGCGAGGAGCGCACCAGGCCGGCACGCGACAACATCGCCAGCACGCGGCGCACAAAGCTCGCGTTGGTGCCGACGCTCCCGGCGATCATCTCGGAATTGAGACGCTGATCGCCAGCAAAGCGCTCGATCATTGCCAACGCGTGCACGGCAACGGAAAAGCGGGTGGCGCGGCTCATGCGTATCTGTATCGGATACAGGCACGGGCGTCAAGCGAGGCCGTCAGCCGACCGCTTCTACCTTGAACGGCCGCGCCAGCAGTCCCGCGATCGCCTCGTCAATGGCGGCGCCCTTGTGGAGGATCGCGTCGACGGCGGCGGTGATCGGCATGTCGATGCCGAGGTGCCGCGCGAGCGCCGCGGCGGCGGCGGCGGAGGTCACGCCCTCGGCGACGGAGCGCCGTTCGGCAAGAATGTCGGCAAGCGCGCGGCCTTCTCCGAGCGCCACCCCCAACGAATGATTGCGCGATTGCAGGCTGCCGCAAGTGAGGACGAGATCGCCCAGCCCGGAGAGACCCATCAGCGTCTCGGGCTTGCCGCCTTTCGCCAGCGCAAGGCGCACCATCTCGGCAAGCCCCCGGGTGATGAGCGCGGCGCGCGCGTTGTCGCCGAGCTTCCGGCCGACGACGATGCCGCAGGCGATCGCCAGCACGTTCTTGACCGCGCCGCCGATCTCGGCGCCCGGCATGTCCGCGGAGAAGTAGGGGCGGAAGCTCCGCGTCCCGAGCGCCGCGATGAGTGCTTGTCCGAGCGCGGCATCGGCACTGGCGAGCGTCACCGCCGTCGGCAAGCCGCGTGCCACCTCGGCGGCGAAGGTCGGGCCGGACAGCACGGCGAGGCGCGCGCCCGGCGCCGCCGCCGCTGCGACCTCGCTCAAAAGCGCGCCCGTCGTCTCCTCGATGCCCTTGGCGCAGAGCACGAGCGCCGGGGCGGGCGGCAGATGGCGCGCGAGCGCCGCGAGGATGGCGCGAAGATGCTGCGCCGGCGCCGCCAGCAGCAACGCGTCGGCGCCGCGCGCCGCCTCGCCGAGCTCGATCGTGGCGGCGATCGCTGGATCGAGCGCAAGGCCCGGCAGAAACAGCGGGTTCTCGTGTACGCGGTTGATCGCCGCCACGACCTCGCTCTCGCGTGCCCAGAGCGCGACATCGCGGCCGGCGCGGCGCGCCGTCATGGCCAGCGCCGTCCCCCAAGCACCGCCGCCGATGACGCCGATGCGTTGCATCGCCCGTCAGCTTAGGCGGTGATGGCGCATGATAGCCATGGGCTCTTACCTCCTCGCTCCGCCCCGAGGGGCGGAGAGAGAGTATGGCCTCGTCTGTGGCGCGCTATTTCATCGCTTCGGCGCCGGCTTTGGCGACCACCTCGTCTTGCGAACCGGTACCGCCGGAGCAGCCGATGGCGCCGATGAGCCTGCCGTTCTCGATCAGCGGAATGCCGCCGCGCGCGCCGATCACGTCGTCGAGGGTGAGGAGATAATTGTTGCCGCCTTGGATGCCGTTCTCGAACGCCTTGCTCTCGCGACGATACATCACCGCGACGCGCGCCTTGTGCTGGGCGATGCTGATGGAGGCGAGTTGCGCTCCGTCCATGCGTTCGAAGGCGACCAGGTTGCCGCCCGAATCGAGCACGGCAATGTTCATGTCCCAGTGACGCTTCGTCGCTTCAGCCGCGGCAGCGGCGATGACGGACTTGGCGTGTTCCAAGGAAATCGGCATGCCATAGGGCACGTTGAACGGCATCTGATCGGGAACGACATCGAGCGGGTTCGGCTTTTGCGCTTGTGCGCTTGCCTCGACCGCACAGAGCCCGGGCCCGATAAGACCCACGACGGCAACCGTGGTGACCAAACGATAAACAAGCTTTTTCATGCGTTCCTCCCCTCCCAGGCGCGATGAGCGGGCGGCAATACTACCGGTGCGGGGGTATGAACGCCACTGCTATTAGAGGGGGCTTTCGCGACTCTTCAGCGAATCTCCGTGGCGATGCTGGCGCCATGCTTCAAGGCGCGCGTCACCGGCGTCTTTTCGGCGATCTCGCCACAGCGCCGGCGTTGCTCGTCGTCGAGCCCGGCCAGCGCGATCACCCGCTCGATCGCCGGCGTCTCGCCGTCCCAGCGATAGGCGAGCCGCACCTCGATCGTGCCGAGCGGCCATTGCTTGCGCTCGCAATACATGCGGAGCGTGATGGCCGTGCAGGCGCCCAAGCTCGAGAGCAAGAGGTCGAAGGGCGAGGGGCCGGCGTCGCCGCCGCCGGCAGCGGCGGGCTCGTCGGCGACCAAGGCATGACGGCCGGTGCGCACGTCGACCGCGTAATGCGTCGCGCCCATGGTGACGACGGCGCCGGCGATGATGCCTCCGCTCTCGCTCATCGTCCCCTCATTTCGACCAGTTGGCGATGCGCCGGGCCGGGCCGGTGAGCTCCAGGATGTGCATGCCATTGTCGGCGCGGTCGACGATATAGATATAGCCGCGATCATCGACCTCGACGTTGTTGGTCTGGATCACCTTGACGCAATGCTGCTGGCCGTCTTGGCGCTTGGTGCAGCGTTGGTCGCCGCGCGGCGTCACCGCGGGGACGTAATAGGCGACCTCGCGCGGGTGATAGGGATCGCGGATGTCGACGACGCGGACGCCGGCGTTGAAATGCGAGAAGAACATGAGCCGCTTGTAGAAGATCGGGGTCATGTTCTCGTTCGAAGAATGAGTGCCGAAGCGGCCGCCGCGGCTGCAGAAATTGCCGCTCTCCTCCGGCACCGTCCAGCCCGAGACCACCATCGGCCGCGACTCGGTCGTCACGTCGACGAACCACACTTGCTGGCGCGGCTCCAGGCACTCGTTCTGGATCGCTTCATCGGTGATGACGACAAAGTCGCGCGTCGAGGCCTTGTCGTGGCGAAATTCGGCGATCGGCACGCCCAGCACCGGAAACGCGGTGTGGGCGCCGTTGAAGGCCGAAAGGTCGAGCCGGCCCACCTGCGGATAGAGTAGATTCTCGGGCGTCGGCTCTTTGGGGCCCTTGAGCAGCTTCTCGCGGTCGACGATTTGCAGGATGCCGCTCTTGTCGGTGCCATAGCCGAAATAGACGCGGTTGCCCTGCGGACCGAGAGAGATTGCGCCATGCAATTCGGTCGGCACTGCCCCGGTCGAGCCCGGCTCCTGGCCGACAAGTCCAAAATCCCTGACCTTCACGGGGTGCGCCGGATCGGAGAGATCATACACTTGCGTCATGCGCCGCGTGCGCCAGTCCGGCGCGCCCGAGACGAGATAGGCGATGCCGGTGTCGCATTCCCAGAAATTCTTGTGCGTGTCCTTCAATCCCTCGCCGATGTGGGCGACGAGCGCGGGATTGGCGGGATCGGCAACATTCCAGATTTCATGCCCTTCGCTGCCGACCGCGCGCAGCAGATACACCGCGTTCGGATCGGCCTTCGGCAAGGTCTTGCCGTCGCAGACGCGCACCATCTGCGCGCCGCCACCCTCGTATTTCCCCTCCTGGCCTGGAATGTGCTTGAGATATTTCGGATGCGCGGGATCGGTCACGTCGACGATCGAGGTGCCGTTCGGCTCGGCCTTGCCGGTCAACGGATTGACGGGATCGGGAATCTCGTCGGTGCCGCCGTGATGGCCGATATAGGCGATCCAGCGGTCGCCCTGATGATGGATGGTCGGCTGATAGGCGCTGCGCCCCTGCAAATCATTATAGCCCACGAGCCTCATATTCGAGGCTTCCGGGGGGCTGCCGATTTTTTGCTCCTGCGCTTTCGCGCCCGCGCAGGCAATAAGGCAAGTTGCGACACAAAATGCGAGTTTGACGCCACCAATCATGCTTTTTCCACCCGGGTTACCGGCCAATCTTCGTTGGCGCTTGCATATCATAGCAATGCCGGCCGACTTTGCACTGCGTGGTCCAGAACAACGTGTTCTATCGCCTCGTCCTGCCGCATCGCAACGGCAGTCGCCCGCTCAACCCTTGAACGTCGACTGGCGGGGGTGGATGCAATCCTTGAACTCGTCATAGCCTTTCCACGCCGGCTCAGGAGCGGCGTCCTGTCCAGCGCGAGGGACATAGATCGACGGTTCGAACGACTGCGATGTCGGAATATAGCGCGGACAATTGGGAAAGATCGCCCGCGCCGTGACGCGCACCATCAGCTGCGCACCAACAGTTTCGGACAAA
>DATJAV010000102.1:0-15702 GCA_035515835.1 Allostellaceae bacterium | reverse complement strand
CCTGGAACTCGACATGCTCGACACGCACCGTCATCACATCGACCCCATCGGCATTGGTGGCGAGCGCGATCTCGAACTCGTCGCCGGTGCCGCCGACCGAGCGGACCGCCTCTTCGATCTGCGCCGGGAACATCTTGATGCCGCGCAGGTTGATGAGGTCATCGGCGCGTCCGGAGAAGGATCCGACGGCGCGGACGTGGCGGCGACCGCAGTCGCAGGGCGAACGATCGAGCAGCGTGTAATCGCCGACGAGAAAGCGCAGCTGCGGTGAGGCCTCCGAATTGAGGCTGGTGCAGACGGTGAGGCCGCGCACGCCCTCGGGCGAGGGCGCGCGATCGACGGCATCGACCGTCTCCCAAATCTGCACGTCCTCGAGAAGATGCGTCGTCACGGGCTTCCCCGGAGTTTGCGAGTGCGGGCAGGAGAAGCCGCCGGCCGCGGGCGCCGCCTCGGTGCAGCCATAAAACTCGACCATGCGCGCGCCCCAGAGATCCTGGATGCGCTCGCGCGTCGCCGCGACGCTGAGCCCGGGCTCGCCCGCGACGAAGAGCGTGCGCACCGCGGTCTCGCGCGGGTCGGCGCCCATGTCCTGCAGCACGCGCGCGAGGTGGAGCGCATAGGACGGCGTCGAGAGCAGGATCGTCGGGCGAAAGCGGAGCACGATATTGGCGCGCGCCTTGGCATCGAGGCCGCCGCCGGGGATCGTCGGCAGGCCCATCTTGGCGAGCGCATATTGCACGCCCCAGGCCCAGACATGCGGGCCATAGCCTGTAATCATAAAGACGGTATCGCCCTTGCGGAAATCCATGGCATGGAGCGCCCGCGCATTGGCCCAAGCACCGAGCTCGCGATCGATATGCGAATAGCGAAAGACCCGGGGCGCGCCGGTGCTGCCGGAGGAAGAGAACATCATCCAGCCGCGCTCGGCCCAGACGGCGTCGGTCATCGTCGTATAGGTGCCGTAGGGCGGATGGGCGAGCGCGTCCTCAACCATCTCCGCCTTGTCGACGACCGGCCATTGGGCCAGGTCCTCGAGCCGGGCGACGTCCGAGGGGACGAGACCCAACCGATCGAAGCGGCGGCGATAGAACGGGCTGTTCTCATAGAGAAACGGCGTGAGCGCGGCGAGCTTCGCCTGCTGAATGGCGCTAATCTCGTCGCGCGACGCGCCATCGAGACGGGGCGACCAGAAGCGGTCGGACCCCGGGGCGTCGCGGTCGAGGCAATAGCGGTCCAGGGTCTCGAGCCATGCCCTTCGCGTCGCCTCGGCGCGATCGGCCTGCTGCGCCATTAACCACCCTCCTCGTCCAATCGCATCTACGCCTCTGTAATTATTGACATACACCGAATTTCACGGGGGGCGTCGCCAGGCGATTGCGGAGCACATCAATAATCAGCAAGCTCAACAATGCGACGGGTTTGGCGCCATGGCAAGGCTCCTGTCGTTCGTGCTCAATGGCCGGAAGCGGTTCGATGCCGGCTGCGCTCACCCGGCGCCTCCGAGGTGGCGAGCCTCAACACGCGCGATGAGGAGGTCGGCCGCGCGATCCTCGACTGCGTCCGAAGCCCGCCTTGAGATGCTGAAGGGGCGCGGCGAGGGGAGGCCTCGCCCGGCTATCGCCCCGCGAGGCTAAACTCGATGAAACGCGGCGAGCCCGCCACGGTCGGCCAAACGCGGACGATGTCGACGGCCGAGACGAGGACGCGCCCGGGCTCGGAGCCGGCATCGGCTGCGAAGGATGCTACGAAGGATCGCGTTCCGTCGCTGGTCCAACGAAGCGTCACGACCCCTTTCCGACCGGTCGGAGCCATCATGGATTTGCTCGCTGCCAAGAGCGCGGCTCCGGGCGGGTCGCCCGACTCGATCGCCGCATCGAGGCGGATCGCGCCGCCGCCACCGACATCGACCGATCAGTCTCAGCTCGTAGTCTCCGACGGGCATGGGATCGAGCGCGATGCTGCGCCAAGTGCCGGAAGCGCCCGCGGCCAAGTCGATCGCCAAACCCCCGGCATCGCCGAATTTCGCTCCCTGACCGGAGTCGTGGCTCTCATGGAACCAGAACGGCGCATGCAGCGCCGCCAGAGCCGCCGTCGCCGGAGAGGCCGCGCCCATCAGGAATTGCTGGGCGCGAGCCCAGGCATTTTCGCCGACGCGGCGGCCAAGCTCGCGGCCGCGCGCGATGTCCTCCGGCCAATGAACGCCACCCCAGACGCGGGACTGGCCGCACGTCTCGGCGGCCGCCTCATAGGTGGGATAGTCGAGCGCCACGGGCGGCGACAGCGGGCGCTGCTCGACATAAAGACGCGTCACGATCTTTCGGAAACGAAGCTCCGCGTTGTCCGTCGCGAGCGTCATGACGCGCGCCCAAGCCGTGCAGAACGTGCTATGGCCCGCCACATAAGAGGGGAAAGGCGGCGTCGGCAAATAGGGTTCCCAATCGCTTGCGCGCATCTCGGCGATTCCCGCCGGAATCGCGGTCAAGGCCAAGGCGGCGTCGGTTGCCGGCGACGAATACGCCAAAACGGCGGGGAGCGAGCGCGGTCGCCACGTCCTGATCGAGGCGTCGCCCAGAGAGCGAATGGCCGTAATCGGTCGAACGTAGTCGTAGGCGTATTTTGCGTCCCAGGCGGCGATCGAGGCATCGAGGAGCGCATTGCTTACGACGAAGAAAAGCTTGACATCGTCGTCGGTGCGGAGGTCGTGATGATCGGAAGCGAATTTCGTGAGCTCGACGAGATGAGACGGCGGCGAGCTGCCCCACTCATTCCAAAATTCTGGGGCAGCTTTCTGCGCGTCCGTCAGAGCCGCGCTGACCTCAATGTCGACCGAGATCTGGTCGGACCATGCCTTGCTTCCGGGCGCCGGCGGCGGCGGCGGACGATACCGATCTGCCCCTCTGAGAGCGAAGGGCAGCACACGGCTCCACTGGGGCGTCGTCGGCAGCTGGGGCTTACCGAGGGAAAGGATCGGCTGCCACCGGGCCGCTTCCTCGGCCCCCGCGGGCCGGTAACCGGTCGTATCGGCGAAACCACCCGCCTCGTTGGCGCCATCCTCGCGGAACCTTCCAAGCATGGCGTTCGCCGCGCGCCGCCCGACTTCCGCCGGGGCGGTGGTCGCTTTGGCATCATAGCCAAGCGCCGCCATCCGCTCGGCGAGCGCGCGCCGGCGTTGTGGCGCAAGCGCGGCGAGAACCGTGTAGGCCGCATGACTAATGGCTTCGCGCTTGTTTGCCTCGTTGGCGGCGCCGCCTTGGTTCTTGAGCGCGGTCCCGGAGACGACCGCGATGGCCGTGGGGTCGTATGCGGTCCACGCATCGTAGATCGCGGTCGACCAGATCGCGAAGAATCGCGCAGCGACCGTCGGCTCCCATGCGACCTCGTTCGCGGCGGAAACCGCATCGTCGGTCCATTCGGTCACGATCGACGCCGCTCGCGCCGCTGACGCACTGACCAGGAGGAGGAAGCACACGGCCATCCGCAGGATCATCTCCCCCTCCCCGAGCCTCAGCGCAGCGCCTTGGCAAGGCCGGCAAGCGACGCCGTTTCATCCATCTTCATGACGCCGGCGTCTTGGAGGGTGACACGCGCCCGGTGCCCGCGCTTGAAGCGTGCAAGAATCGCGCGGCAAGCGGGGTCTTTGGCGAGAATGGTCACCTGGCAGGCGCTGCCGGCGTCGCCGAACTTGCATTCGCCGGGGGCAAGGACGTGGGCGAAGACCGGCTTCTTCGCCTCATCGACGGTGATCTCGATCCGCGATCCCGCGACGCCGATCCGCGTCGTGTGCAGCACGATCGCCGGCGGCTTGGCGCGCTGCTGGAAAACAAAGGCAACATTGGCTCCATTCGCATCGCCTACGCGCAGCGTCCTGGCATCGCCAGCGCGGGCAACCGCGCCGGTGCCGACGGCGAGCAGCAAGACCGAGCCCATCAGGACGCGCCTTTCGACGCTCATCGCGTCCTCCTCTGGCTCTCGAAAACGCATGACAAACCCAGGAGCCCGGCACGGCGCCGGGCTCCCGCGACGTCGCCTAGAGGAAGCGGTAGACGATGGGGCAGTTCACAACGAGCCCGACCGAGCCGAACTTCTTGCCGTCGAGCCCGGTGATCCAGCCTTTTTGAACCAACCCGAGGATGGCAAACTCTTCGGTCATGCGGGACCGGTAGCCAAGCTCGATTGCCTTCTGCGTCCATACCGCCGGATTGAGATCCCAAATCGGGCTGTAGTCGGTCGCAACGGTGGGGATGCCGCCAAGGACATTGAGAGGCGAAGCGCCATCGGACAATGCGCTGTTGAGGCCTTGCCGCTGCGGGTCGTCCTTGCCAGTGGGACCATTGACGAAGACGAAAATGCGCTCCACCGGGCTGAAGAGGCTGTCATCGCCGCCGCCTTGAATGTCTTCGAGGCCCGGCGCATAGGTCGCCCCTTCCAAAGTGGCGGTCATGGGATTGTTGGTATCCGTCGAAAGGTAGAGCACGGGCTTTGCAAAGCTGAAGCCGGCGGTGAGCTTCAGCGTGACGGTCTTGTCGCGCGGGCAGATCCTGACGACCTTCTGATGGACAAGACTGTAGTTGGGATCGCCCTTGCAGAACTGATTGAGCGTATCGGCGGACACGTTGTAAGCGATGATCGGGGCATTGTAGATGTGGTTGCCGGCGTTCGTTATCTTGACGAGCGGCGTATAGTCCTTGTCGCCGACGCCCGAAGGCTGAAACTGCTTCGGCGGGAAATAGTTGGGAGCGTCTCCCGGCGTGACGCTGCGTTTGGGCGAGAAGTCGACCGTGCCAGCGGCGAAAATGAGCTTGAACTTGCCGTCCAGGCTTGCCTTGCGAACGGCGCGCCCGACATCGGCGAAGGTCAGCTTCGACGAGTAGTTGAGCCCGAGCGCGTCGGCATTTCCTTTGTCATCCGTATCGGTGACGATGTACCAGACGGTCTGTCCGCTCTTCATCGCCCCCTCGTAAAGAGGCAGCGTGATCGTCGCCTTTTCGAGATCAATCTTGCCGGATCTCAGCGTCTGATATTTACCGACGAGCTCACGCTGCACCGAGGACGGTGCTGGCCCGAAATAAGTCAGCGGCACATCGGCGCCGATCGCTGCCGGCGCAGGTTGGATCTCGTCGTCAGCGTCAGCCGCGGACGCGACCATGGGCGCCATCGCCAGCAGCAGCGTTGCGACAGCCGCCAAGTAAGATTCTTTCATAGCCCTCTCCCCTCTTTGAATCTCCGTTTCTTTTCCGAGCAGACAAAAGCCTGCTAGCCATTTTTCATGTTGGATCCCCCGTTGCCCCTCTTCATTCAGTTGTTTCGCCCCGAAGGGGAAATGAGTTGCGTCGTTCCATTCAAGAAAACGTTATCGGCGTGCGGCTCGTGACGAACCCTCAGCGCGGTCCATTTAGCACCCGAGGCCAAAATGCGTCGCAAACGCGACCGAGTCTGTCGCCCGACCGCCGACCGGGCGACTAAACTGCACCGGGAGGTCGAATCCGATGAAGTAGGTGCGAAAGAAGCCGCTCTGCTGGATGAAGGAGGCCGGGCCGAGAGGAATCAGGGTTCAAGGTGTAGAGCACGCCGGGGTCGGCCACGAGATTGTCGATGCGGGTCTGGTTGACAGAGGGGATCATCTCCAGGTCGACCGCGAAGCGGCCTTGTCCCTTGAAGGTGACGCCGAGTGGAAAACCTATGTTGTAAGCGTCGAACTGGTTTGTCGTCTTGCCGCCGCTATACGTCACCCAGGGGATGACGACTCCGACGTGCCCGCCGACCGTGATCTGCGCGCCGGCGGCGGGCGCAAGTGCCAGGAGCGGGATCATCGCAAGCGGCATCGCCGCGCCGGCCGTAAGACAAGATTTCTTCAATAGC
This sequence comes from Allostellaceae bacterium, assembly GCA_035515835.1. Taxonomy (GTDB): domain Bacteria; phylum Pseudomonadota; class Alphaproteobacteria; order ATCC43930; family CGMCC-115725; genus DAHUYF01. The sequence goes on along the minus strand of DATJAV010000102.1, from coordinate 9,843 downwards.
GCCCCCCCTTCTCCAGAATCTTTGCTTTCGTTTTGCGAGCTCTCGCATGTCCGAGGACGCAACAATGCGGAAATGTCCCCGACGGCGGAAATGCCGAATGGGTTTACTGTCGATGCGTCTTGACTATCGCTGTCTCAGGAAGCAGAAAAAACGCCGAGCGGGGAGCACCCGTCCGACGACAAATGAGCCCGGTACTTCGGTCAGAACGCGACTCGCGTGCGCATGGCAATGGCGTTGATCGAGACGCCGTTCGGCGTCGCGGCATTGGCCGCGCGCTTGTTCACATCCGCGTGAATAAAATCGAGCATCAGCCGCGCGTTGTTGTTGGGACACCAGTTGCCGGGCGTCACGTGGTTGTTGAGATCGATGTCGCTCCACCGCGCCACCACTTCCCAGGCGCCGATGCCGCCGGTGCTCCGGCCAGATCCGCGCTAGGCGCCCGCGGTCGGAGGATAAGGGCGATGCTCGCCGGTCAGCAGGTGGGATCCCTCGACGCACACCTCGTCGAAATCGAGGTTGGCCGCGGCGCGGTCGCGGTCGGAGCCCGGGACGTCGCGGTCGAGGCAATAGCGTCAAGGTCTCGAGCCCAGGCCTGCCGCGTCGCCTCGGCCCCGTCAACCGGTGGCGGCGCGCCCCGAATCTCCCGCCAGATTACCAACTATCCATAGGATATCGTTGATATATCTTCAAGCTGTGCCGATCTCCTCGCGAGTTCGAGCTTGCGTCCTGGGCGATTGCGGAGTACATCAATAATCAGCAAGCTCAACAATGCGACGGGCTTAGGGTCATGGCAAGGCTCCTGTCGTTCGTGCTGAATGGCCGCAGGCGGGTCGACGCCGTTCCGGACAATCTATTGCTGCTCGACTACATCCGCGAGGCGTTGCGGCTCACCGGCACCAAGACCGGCTGCGACGGAGGCGAATGCGGCGCCTGCACGGTGCTGGTCGACGACCGGCCGCGGCTTTCTTGCCTGACGCTCGCCGCGAGCTGCGAGGGGAAGCGCATCGATACCGTCGAATCGCTGGCCGAGAATGGCCGGCTCGCCGCGGTCCAGCGCGGCTTTCACGAGAAGCTCGGCGCGCAATGCGGCTATTGCACGCCCGGCCTCATCATGGTGTCGGAAGGCCTGCTGCGCGCCAACTCCGCGCCCGATGAGGATGAGATCCGCGAGGCGCTCGGCAGCAACATCTGCCGCTGCACCGGCTATGTGAAGATCATCGAGGCGGTGCAGCACGCGGCCCGGCTGATCGCCCGCGGAGAGGCCCCGTGAGCGCCGGTCCGGTTCATTCGATCGGCGGCTATGTGCCGATGGTCGACGGGCCGGAGAAAGTCTCCGGCCGGGCCAAATACACCGCCGATTTCATCGAGCCCGGCACGCTCGCGGGCCGCATCTACCGCAGCCCCTATTCGCATGCCGAGATCCTCGCCGTCGATGTAAGCGCGGCGCTAGCGCTGCCGGGCGTCATCGCCGTCGTCACCGGCGCCGATTGCGACAAGACCTTCGGTGTGCTGCCGGTGGCGCGCACCGAGCATCCGCTGGCGCGGGAACGCGTGCGCTACCGCGGCGAGCCCGTCGCCGCGGTGGCTGCGATCGACGATGCGACCGCCGCCGAAGCGGTGCGGCGCATCAAGATGACCGTGCACGAGCTCCCGGCCTACTTCACCGCCGAGGAGGCGATGGCGCCGGGCGCGGTCAATCTCCACAACCATCGTCCCGGCAATATCGAGCGCGACGTGCTGTTCGAGCTCGGCAATGTCGAGGAAGGCTTTGCCGCGGCCGATCTCGTGCGCGAGCGGCGCTATCGCTGCGCCGAGGTCTGCCAGAACCAGATGGAAATGCATGCCGCGGTCGCGGACTACGATGCGCTGCGCGGCCGCATGACCGTCCATGCGAGCACCCAGGTCCCCTACTATGTCCATCTCATGCTGGCGCAGATCCTGGGCATGGACATGGCGCAGATCCGGGTGGTGAAGCCGCATGTCGGCGGCGGCTTCGGCTGCCGCACCGAGACGCTCAATGTGGAGCTCATCGCCGCGCTTCTGGCGCGGAAGGCCGGCGGCCGCGTCCGCCTCGTCGTCAACCGCGAGGAGACCTTCATCACCCATCGCGGCCGGCCCGAGACGGAAATCCGCTTGAAGCTCGGCATGATGAAGGACGGCCGCATCACCGCGGTCGAATGCGAATGCATCCAGCGCGGCGGCGCCCACAGCGGCTACGGCATCGTCACCATCCTCTATTCCGGCTCGATGCTCTACGCCATCTACGACCTGCACCGCGTCAAATACCTGGGCAAGCGCGTCCTCACCAACACGCCGCCCTGCGGCGCCTTCCGCGGCCACGGCACGGTCGATGTGCGCTTTGCCTTCGAGGCGCTTCTCGACGAGATGGCCGGGGCACTCGACCTCGATCCCTTCACCGCGCGCCGCGCCAATTACCTGACGGCGCCGACCTTCACCGACAACGACCTCATGGTGAACAGCTACGGGCTCCCGGAATGCGTCGACTGGGTCGAGCGCGAAAGCGGCTGGACGGCGCGAAAGGGCAAGCTCGGCAAGGGTAAAGGCCTGGGCATGGCCTGCTCGCATTACATCAGCGGCGCGTCGAAGCCGGTCAATTGGACGGGCGAGCCGCATGCGACGGTGAAGCTGAAGCTCGATTTCGACGGCTCCGTGGTGCTGCTGACCGGAGCGGCGGAGATCGGCCAGGGCTCCTCCACCATCCTGGTGCAGAGCGTCGCCGAGGTGCTCGGCCTCGATATGGGGCGCTTCCGCATCATCTCCGGCGACAGCGACATCGTGCCCAAGGACAACGGCTCCTATTCCTCGCGCGTCACCTTCATGGTCGGCAACGCCGCCATCGATGCGGCGCAGAACCTGAAGAAGCTCCTCGTCGCCGCAGCGGCGCGGAAGCTCGACTGCCGGCCCGAGGACGTCGAGTGCCTGGGCGAGCTCTATCGCGCCGGGGCGCAGGACAAGGGCGTTTCCTTCAACGACGTCGTGACCGAGGCGCTGAAGGATAGCGGCACCATCACCGTCACCGGCATTTACTCCACTCTCCCCGCCTCGCAGGGCGGCAAGAAGTATCGCGGCGCCGCCATCGGCGGCACCATGGGCTACAGCTATTCCGCGCAAGTCGTCGAGGTCACCGTCGACGAGGAGACCGGCGTCGTCACCGTCGACCAGGTCTGGGTCGCGCATGACTGCGGCAAGGCGTTGAACCGTCTCACCGTCGAGGGCCAGGTGCAGGGCTCGGTGTGGATGGGCATGGGCCAGGCGATGAGCGAAGAGACGGCTTATCACGAGGGCCTGATGCTGACCGGCAACATGCTGGATTATCGCGTGCCGACGATCGCGGATTCGCCGCCGATCGCCGTCGGCATCGTCGAGAGCGACGACCCCCACGGGCCCTTTGGCGCGAAAGAGGCTGGCGAAGGCTCGCTCGCCGCCTTCCTGCCGGCGCTGACCAATGCCATCGCCGATGCCATCGACCTGCGCTTCGACGAGCTGCCGGTGACGCCGGACCGCGTCTTCGCCGCGCTCGAGAAGCGCCAGCGCGAGAAGCGCGCCGGCCAGCAGGCCGCCTGATGGACGTGCTGCCCGAGCTGACCTTGATCAAGCCGGCGACGATCGCCGAGGCGATGGCGGCGCGCGCCGCCCATCCCGCCAGCCGGCTGCTGGGCGGCGGTACCGATCTCCTGGTCAATCTACGCCGCGGCATCGTCGCGCCGCCGGTGCTGGTCGACATGACGGACGTGGCGGAGCTGCGCGAGATCCACGCCGGCGGCGAGCGCCTCATCATCGGCGCCTCGGTCACTCTGGCAGCGATCGCGGAGCATGCGACGCTTCGCGCGCGCTATCCCGTCGTCGCCGAGGCGGCGCAGTCGATCGCCGGACCGACGCAGCGCGAGATGGGGACGCTCGGCGGCAATCTCTGTCTCGATACGCGCTGCATCTACTACAACCAGAGCGAATGGTGGCGCGGCGCCAACAACCACTGCCTCAAGACAACGGGCACCGTCTGCCATGTCGCCCCGAAGAGCCGCGGCGTGTGCTTCGCGACCTTCAGCGGCGATCTCGCGCCGGCGCTCATGGTCCTGAACGCCGAGGTCGAACTGCTGGGGCCCGCGGGGCGGCGCAGCCTGCCGCTGGCCGAGCTTTATATCGGCCATGCCCGGCACGACGGCGGTGGCGGTGACGGCAAGAAGTATCTGGCGCTGGCGCCGGGCGAGTTCGTTGCCGGAGTGCGCGCGCCTCATGTCGCGGATTTGCGCTCGGGCTATGACAAGATCCGGATCCGCCGCTCGATCGAGTATCCCGTGGCCGGCGTCGCGGTGGCGCTTCGGCGCGACGGCGACACGCTCGCAGAGCTCCGCGTCGCCTTCACCGGCACCAATCCGCGGCCGGTTTTGCTCGAGGGCACGGAGAAGCTCTGCGGCGGCCCGCTCGAGGAGCGCGTCCTTGCCGGGCTCGACGACCTCGTGCGCGACCAGATCATGGCGATGAAGACCACCTTCACCCCCGGCCACTACCGCCGCCGCGTCGCCGGCGTGCTGGCGCGCCGGCTGCTGACGCGCCTCTTCCAGCGCTGAGGTGTCTTACCGCTCGTGATGGCGGCGCGGGCCCGTCACCGGCGTCGTGCTTGGCGGGTCACTCGCGGGAAAGCTGTCATCGGAGTCGCGATCGACGGTGTCGCGACGCGCTTCGCGCTCGCGCTTTCTCTCGTCGTCGCGCTTGATCGGTCTCTGAGAGAGCTCGGGTTTGGTTGCCATCTCTACTACTTCACGATTAGGCGGTTGTAGACGGTGCGGACGCCCGGGACATTGACCGCGACCTCCTGGGCGTGATCGGCGTCTTGCGGCGTGTGGACGGAGCCGCTCAGATGAACCACGTCGTCATGGCTCTCGACATCGATCGGAAAGCCCTTCAGCTGCTGGTCCTGCTGCAACGCGGTCCTCACCTTCCTGGCGAGGGTTGCATCGTCAACGTGCTCGTTCGCCGCGGCACAGGCGGCAAGCATCGCCGTCGTTAGGATCGGGACCAACCAATCGCGGATACGTGCCATCAAGGAAGCAACAACGACACAGCGAGGCGCGTTCCCACCAACTGTCGCCAGGAACCTCCCCAAGCGGCCTGATGTTCCCGAGATCATGGAACGCCGTCGTGGAGGCACAAGATGAACTGGGATCAGATAAAAGGAAACTGGAAGCAATTCGCCGGCAAAGCGAAGGAGAAATGGGGACGCTTGACGGACAACGATTGGAAGATCGTCGAAGGCAAGCGCGATCAACTCATCGGCAAGCTCCAGGAGCGCTACGGCATCACGCGCGAAGCCGCGGAACAACAGCTCGCCGAGTTCGAGCGCGGCTACGAGAAAGTCTGACGAGAAACCTCTCGAGGAGATGAACGCATGACGAAGACACAGGGCGCGACCGCCGCGCTGGCCATCCTGCTCGGCTTCGCGGCTCCCGCCGCCATCGCCGCGGACACCAGCACGACACATTCTGCGGCGACGACCGGCAGCCAGACGATCCAGCCCAATCAGATGCGCGCCAGCAAGGTCATCGGCGCCAATGTCTATGACCGCGACAACCAGAAGGTCGGCTCCGTCTACGATCTCATTCTCGACCGCGACGGCCGCGTGGCCAACGTCGTGGTCGATGTCGGCAGCGTGCTCGGCATTGGCGGCAAGACCGTCGCCGTGAAGATGAGCGACCTCAAGACCGACAACAACCGTCTGACGCTGAACCAGACGAAGCAGCAGCTGCAGGAAGCGGCGAACTATCGGGTCGAAGACCGCAACACGGGCGCCGGCACCTCGCCGTCGCCGGTGACAGGCGGCCATGTGGGGAGCGGCACGAGCACGCCGCCCCCTCGCTAACGCCGGCGGCCGACGCCGTCGGAAACCCTGACCCCCCGCTCCTTCGGCGAAGGTGCGGGGGCGAGGGACCAGCTTGCCGGCGCGGAAGCAGTGTCGTGCGGGCGCGGAGCGAGCGATGCGGGGATTGCGGATCACGGCGGGGATCGTCGCGGGACTCCTGGTCCTCGTCGCAGCGTGCGGCCTCGCTCTCTGGCTCGGCGGCGGCCCGGTTCTCGCTTGGGCGCTCGAGCATCCCGTCAGCGCCGCGATCGGCCGACAGATCAGCGTCGACGGCCCGCTACGCGTGCGTTGGGGATATTCCAGCCATATCGTCGCCGAGAACATCCGTGTCGCCAACGCGTCCTGGGGAAGCAAGAAGGACATGTTCAGCGCCCGGCGGCTGGAGTTCGACGTCTTCCTCAGCGGGCTCTTGCGGGGAAAAATCGACACGCAGGACATTCGTCTCGAGCACGCGCAGTTGTTGCTGGAGACGTCGCGCGAGGGCCAGCACAACTGGGACGTCGCGCTCAGCGGCGCCGCACCGCAGCACCGGCACCAGTTTCCAAAATTGCGGCACCTCGCGGCGGAAGAGAGCGAGCTCACCTTTCGCAACGGCGAGACCGGCGCCGTGACCGATCTCGGGATCGATAACCTCGATATCGCTGCGCCCCAGCCGCAAAGTCCGATCAAGATAGCGCTTACCGGCAGCTTGCAGAAGCAGCCCATTCGTCTCGCCGGCACAATCGGCGCGCTCGCCGATTTGCGCGACGCCAGCAAGCCCTATCCCGTCAAGCTCGACGGCACGCTCGGCCGCTCGCGCGTCACCATCGACGGCACGCTCGGCGAGCCGCTCGACGTCGCCGGCGTCGACGCGCGCCTATCCCTCGACCACGCCAGGCTCGCGGAGATCGGCACGATGCTCGGGGTCCCGATTCCGGAGCTGCCCGTTCTCCGCGGCACGGCTCGACTCTCCGGCGGCGAGGGCAAATGGGGGCTGAGCGCGCTTACCGTCGCCTTCGGCCACAGCGACCTCGAAGGCGGGATCGCCATCGACACCACCGGCAAGGTGCCGGCATTGCGCGCGAACCTGACCGCGCGAACCGTCGATCTCCGGGATTTCAACGGCGTCTATGGCGGAAAACCGACGACTGACGCTCAGCCGGGGCCCGCGCCACGCAACGGCCTCATCATCCCCGACACGCCGCTTGACACCTCGAAGCTTCCGGGGGTCAACGCCGACCTCACCTTCGACGCAACGCGAATCGAGTCGACCGGCGGCGCGCCACTCGAGCGCATCAGCCTCGGGCTGCAGTTGAAGGACGGCGAGCTCAACATCGCACCGCTGCGCTTTGAGACGGCGCGGGGCGACGTCGATTTCAAGCTCCATTACACGCCCTTCACGCGCACCACGCCGCCTCGCCTCCATGCGACGGTCGACATTCGCCATGTCGATCTGCACAAGCTGCTGGGCGGCCCGGGACAGCCGGAGATGCTGCGCGAGACAGCCGGCATCGTCGGCGGCTATGCCAAGATCGTCGGCACCGGCGTCTCGCTGCGTCAGCTGCTCTCGGACATGAATGGCGAGGCCGGCATCTTCATGGAAAATGGCCGCATCAGCCAGCTCCTGGAGCAAGGGGTGCCGCTCGACCTGCTGGGCGCGCTCGGCGTCTATGTCAGCGGCGACAAACCGGTGCCGATCAACTGCCTGATGGGACGCTTCGAGATCAAGAACGGGATCGCCGCCATCTCGACGCTGCTGCTGGACACCGCCGCCACGATCGTCACCGGCGACGGCAGCATCAACTTTCCCTCCGAGACCTTCCTCGTCACGCTGAAGCCCTACAACAAGCATTTCACCCTCGTCGCGGTGCGCGCGCCGGTGGACGTGCACGGTACCTTCGCCAAGCCGACCTACGACTTCCGCCGCGGTCCGCTGATGAAGCGGCTGGGCCAGGCGCTGGGCCTCGGCGTGCTCTTCCCGCCGGCGGCGCTGGTGCCGCTGGTCGACACCGGCCTCGGCGAGAACAACGCGTGCCACAAGGTCTTGCCCGCGAAGACGAACCCCAACCACCCCGCCGAGGGCAGCAGCGCGCCGCGATGACGACGCAATCCGGCCTATACGTCCGCGAGCTGGACGCCGAGGCCCATGGCCGGGACGCCGATCGGCCGAGCGCCATGCCGAAGCGCGGCTGGCGCGACATCTTGCTGCGCGTCTGGAAGAACATCGATCGCGACAACGTGCTCGTCATCGCCGCCGGAATGGCGTTCTTCGCCTTCCTCGCCATACCGCCGGGCTTGACCGCGCTGGTGTCGCTTTATGGCCTCCTCGCCGATCCCGTCGACATCGAGGACCAGCTGACGAACTTGCTCGGAGTCCTGCCCCCCGACGCGATCCGGCTCGTGTCGCACCAGCTGGCGGCGATCGCGCAGAATTCGAGCTCCACGCTCAGCATAGGCTTCGTCGTCTCCTTAGCCGTGGCGCTCTGGAGCGCTCGCTCGGGCACGTCGACGCTGATCACGGCCCTCAACATCGCTTACAAGGAGCGCGAGAAGCGCGGGATCATCGAGTTCAACTTCATCGTCTTGGCGTTGACGCTTTGTGCGGCGTTGGTCGCGGCCGTCTCGCTGGTGCTGGTCGCAATCCTACCGGCGGTGCTCGATTTCATCCCCTTCCCTGGCGTGGCAACGACCGTGGCGCGTTTGGCGCGATGGCCCATCCTGGCGATCCTGATGATGACGGCGATGGCGGCGGTTTACCGCTTCGCACCATCGCGCAGCTATGCCAAATGGCGCTGGGTGAGCTGGGGCGCGGTAGCCGGGGCCACCCTGTGGCTTGCCGCATCGGTGCTGTTCTCGCTCTATGTCGAAGCGCTCGCTCCCTATAACCGCCTTTACGGCTCGTTGGGCGCGGTCGTGGTGCTCATGACCTGGCTCTATCTGACCTGCATTGCGATTCTGCTCGGCGCCGAACTCGATGCCGAGATCGAGCACCAGACCGCGCGCGACAGCACCACCGATCCGGAAAAGCCGCTGGGCCGACGCGGCGCCGCCATGGCCGATACGGTGGGCGAGGCCGCACGCGATTGAAACTCGGGACCCACTCCGGTGTTTCTTCGACATGGAAGAGACGATCGCGCACGACGACGAGCCGCCGACCATCCGCGAAGTCGTCGCGGTCTTCGACAATGCCGAACAGCTCGAGACCGCCGTCTCGGCGCTGCAGAGCAATGGGTTCGATCGCGCGGATATCAGTTTCGCTCATGCGACCGAGACGGGAACGCCGCTGGCCGATGCCGATCGTCGCGCCGACGACCCGGCGACGCCGCGCACGGCAGGCGTCAGCGACACCGACCTTAGGCAAGCGCGCGTACTCGGCACGAGCATGGCGGCGACGGTTGCCGCTTTCGCGGCCGCCGGCTTTACCGTCCTCACGGGCGGTGCTGCCGCCGCGCCATTGGCTGCGCTGGCTGGCGCAGGCGGCGTGGGCGCCGCCGGCGCGCTGCTCGGGCGCAGCCTCTCCTCCGAGCGCCAGTCCTTCCTCGATGCCGAGCTCTCACGCGGCGGCGTCCTGCTCTGGGTGCGCACACCCCATACGGAAGCCGAAAGGCGCGCCATCGAGATCCTGGAGCGCCATGCCTTCCACGTGCATGGCCATGAGACCGCCGCTAGGAGGGAGCGCTAGACGCGTCCGAAAAGTCGCCGCAACTCGTCCTTGGCGCGATCCAGCACCCGCCGCCGTGTCGCGGGAAGGTTGCGCCCGGCGCGGTTGATGTAGAAGTTGAGCATCGACATCGCGGATTGATAGGGCGTGCCTTTGCGCCGCCGGCTGCGATCGGCGGAGCGCTTCAGCGACCGGGCAATACGCGCGGGATCGCGCCAGGTGAAAGCGCGCTGCTCGAGGTCGAGGGCATCGCTCTTGCGCATCACCGCCGCGGACCAGTAACGCTTCGTCTTGGTCGGGCGTTTCTTCGTGGCGCGCGGCATCG
>DATJAV010000101.1:0-8678 GCA_035515835.1 Allostellaceae bacterium | reverse complement strand
GCCGAACGATGCGTTCATAGCTCGCCTTGACATCCGCGGAGGTCAGCGGCGATCCATCGTGGAAAAGCACGTTGGGATGCAGTTTGAATACATAAGTCCGCTTGTCGGCCGAGACGGTCCAGGAATCCGCGAGATCGCCTTTGACCTCGGGATAGTTGGCGGTATCGAATTGCAGCAGCGTTGAGTAATGCGGCGCAATCGGGTGCAGTACGGCGAAGGTCACGCTTGCGTGACAATCGTAGGTCGGCGGCTCGGCATCGACCGCGTACTCTAGGATGCCGCCGCGCTTCGGCGCATCTTCAGCCCGGCCGGATCCAGACAGGGACAGCATCGCACCCGCAGCGATGCCGCCCGCGATGAAGACGCGCCGCGTCGCGGCGATTCCGGCCGACCGGTCCGCAGCCGGTCGGGATGTTTCGTTGTTCACAATGCCTCCCAATCTTCGCATGCCGCCTCGGGCGCAACGCCACGAGGGAGTGTCATGCGATATTTCTTTCGTCTGAAAAAGCGTTTATGCATCTCGCCGCTCTTCTCTAGCGCGATAATTGATCAAAGAGCTCGTCTTTCTCCTGCACCGAGAGCGCCTGCGCGCCGGCGGCCTTGCCGCGCTCGTCGAGGAACTTGACGAGGATTTCGCGCAGGGTTTTCTCGTCGACCGGGGCCGCAGCGACCGCATTCTTTTTCGGCCACTCCGCCGCTGGTGGAAAACGCTTCCAGCCAGGCCGCTCCGCGGCAGGATTCGCTTCCTGCCGCCGCGGGACCCTCGGTGAGAAACGCGTCGACGAAATTCGCGACGTTGCGGCAGCGCTCGCGACCAGAGACAGATTCGCCACCATAAATGCTGTCCGACCGCGATAGGTGCTTCTTCGCGCAACCCAGCCCGTCGGCTTGGGCGATCATCATGTCGATGCCGCGCAGCGCTTCGAGGTCGACGAGACCCTCGACGGCGTCATGCCCCACCGCCGGCAAGAGACGTCGCGTCGCTCCGTCACGATGAGCGGCATCGCCGGGCATTGCAGCGAGCGGGAGGGCATTGGTCCCGAGATCATCGCCATCGCCTTTCTTTCCCTATCCCTGGGAGGCTGACCGGAAAATAAGCTAAGTGATTTCAGCGGCCTGTGATTCAGTCGTGGTTGCGAGCGCGACGGAGTCGGCGATGGCTTGAACTGAAATCACTGGGCACGAGTATCGGCGAGAAGGGCGGCGCTACGCAAGCGATACGACGGACAAGGCCTTGGCGTTTGATCGAACCTCTGTCGCCGCGTCGGGCTGTCGAGACGGCGCAACACCGAGTGTCGGATTCGGGGCGCAGCGCAGCTTCGGAGAATCGGATTCCACCGCGTTTAAAGTTAACCAAGAGTGTGCAGGTTACGGCCGACGACTAAGGAAATTGCGAATGGCAGTGGCAAAGCACGCTCGGTCGAGCTCACCTCAGGTGAAATTGCCCCGCCAATCCCCGGGTGCGGCTTTCTTGCCGCTCAACCGCCCTTGATCCATCGCGCGATGTCGCCCACCACCTCGTCCTCGATGCCGATATAGCCGTGGCGCGAGAGCGCTTCGCAGGGATCGCTGAGCGGCGGACTGCCGCCGGAGACGGCGATGAGCTCCTTCCGCGGCGCACGCTTGAAGCGCTCGAGAAAGCCGGGCACGGCGCTGAAGGGCGTCACCATGCAGGCGTCGTCGCGATTGTGGACGATGAGCGTCGGCAGCGCGATGCTGCCGACATCGACGCTGTCGCTCACCGGCGAGGCGCGGCGGCTGGCGGCGACGATGCTCGAGGTCAGCACCAGACCGTCGGCGCCGCCGCTCTTGAGCCGCGCCGCGGCATTGGCCGCCGAGATCGTGCCCATGCTGGTGCCGACGAGCCATACCGGCACCGGCGCCTTCTGCCGGAGATAGGCGATGACGGCGGCGATGTCCTGGGCGTGCTCGGCCGAGGAGCGGAAGTTGTCGAGCCCGTCGGGATGATCGGAGGGCGCGTCGACCGACGCCACGAGAAAACCCGCGGCGGCGAATTTGGCGCGGGAACGGATGAGAAAGTTCTTGCCCTTGAGCAAAGGACTGTGCTGGCTGCCGAGAATGCCGGCCCCGCCGGTGAAGAGGATGAGGCTCGCGACCGGCTTCCCCGGCGGCGTCATCAGCCAGAAGGGCTCAATTACGCCCGGCCGCGTCGGCAGCTGGATCAGATCTTCGCCGGCGCGCGCCGGCGCGGCGAACGCAAGGAGAAGAACAACGAGACCGGCGGCGAACCCAGTACGCATAATGAGACCTCCCGAAATGCCGGCACCCCAGCTACATCACGACGACCGACCCGTCCTCGACGGCGGCGGCATCCAGCGCGGCGAAGATCGGCGCGGCGAGCTGCCGCTCGGTCGCATTCCGGAGACAGAGGGCGAGATTGGCCGCGCCGTCGGCGATGCAGACATCCGCTGCGCGCGTGCCGGCCGGCGGCGCCAAAGCGGCAAGCCGCTGCTGCGCCATGCGCTCGCCGTCGAGCTCGACCGCCTTGGCGGCGACATAGAGCCGCTGGGCGGCGGCACCCGCTTCCTTGAGCGCGCGGCGCGCGGCGCGCAACGGCTCGATCACGCCGCGGTGCCAGGGCTCGCTCGTCGCGGCGGCGCGCGCGAGATCGGCGGGCGCGAGCCGGCCGCGACCGCTGAGCCCGATCCAACAGGCATAGAGCAGCAGGTTGACGTCGTGCCCGTGGGCATCCTGCAGCGCAAGGCAGGCGGCCGGAACCTCGGGCCGGCCGTAAAAGGCGAGGCTGAACTTCCAAAAGGGCTCGTCGCTCTCAGTCATCGCCGAGACAAATACCAAGTCCGCGCGCGGTGCGCACCAAAGTACTGTCGAGATCGACCTGCTGCGGCGCGGCAATGGCGTCGGCGAGCGGGACGTCGACCACGCCGCGGTCCCGCCACGCGACCATCCGGTCGAACTTGCCGGCGGCGATGAGGTCGACCGCATGCGTGCCGAAGGCCGAGGCCAGCATGCGGTCGCTCCAGGTCGGCTGGCCGCCGCGCTGGACGTGGCCCAGCACGGTGACGCGCGTCTCGGCTCCGGTCATTCGCCCCAGCGCCTCGCCGAGGCTGTGGCCGATGCCGCCATAGGTGAGATTGCCGCCGGCCTGGCGGCGCTGAACGCGCTGCCCGGTGCGGTCTTTGACCGCCTCGGCGACGACGACGAGCGCGAAGTTGCGCCCGTGCTGCCGCACTTTCTCGATATGCGCCGCCACGCTCTCGAGGGTATAGCCGATTTCGGGGATGAGAATGACGTCGGCGCCGCCGGCTATGCCGGCAGCGAGCGCGATGTGCCCGGCATCCCGCCCCATCACCTCGAGGACCATGACGCGATCGTGGCTCGCCGCGGTCGGCTGCAGCCGATCGAGCGCCTCGGTCGCCACGGCAACGGCAGTGTGGAAGCCGATCGAGTTCTCGGTGCCGCGGACGTCGTTGTCGATCGTCTTGGGAATGCCGACGAGGGGAATCCCGCCTTGCTGCGCCAGCCGCCGCAGGATGGCGAAGCTGCCGTCGCCGCCGATGCCGATGAGCCCGTCGAGCGCCAGATGACGCACGCCCTCGATCACCTCCGCCGAGCGGTCCTGCACGCTGCCGTCCGGCATGGGAAAGGCGAAGGGGTCGCCGCGATTGGTGGTGCCGAGAATGGTGCCGCCGAGGCGCAGGATCTCGCCGGTGGCGACGCTCAGATCGAGCGTCTCGTATTCGACCGGCCGGCGCAGCAAGCCCATGGTGCCCTGGCGGATGCCGATGACGCGCCAGCCATAGCCCAGCGCGGCCCGGCTCACGACCGCGCGAATGGCGGCATTGAGCCCGGCGCAGTCGCCGCCGCTGGTGAGGATGCCGATGGTCTTCTCGGAAGCGGCGGACAGGGCCATGTTTCGCTCTCCTCCTCTCGCCGGGCTAACGCCCTCGGCCGCTCACCCTCCGCGTCGGGCTTTGCTATAATGGCACCGCCAGGCGATCGGAGAGTCATGGATCTCGACGTCGAAGCCATCAAGGCCAAAATCGAGGCGTTGAAGAGGGAGCATCGCGAGCTCGACGACTCGATTGCGCGCCTCGCCGAGCAAGCGCCGGTCGACCCCGTCCATCTTCAGCGCCTGAAGAAGCGCAAGCTCGCCTTGAAGGACCTCATCGCCAAGCTCGAGAGCCAGCTGCTGCCGGATATCATCGCCTGAGCTCGACCTAACGCGGCGTCGGATCGTTGCGGTGGCGCTTGGCCTCGTACATGGCGCGGTCGGCGGCATCGAGCGCGTCGCCCGCGTTCTCGGCGCCGCTGAAGGAATAGATGCCGTAAGCGACGCTGAGCGGTATCTCGTGCCCCTGCCAGAGCAACGGCTTCGCCGCTACCGCTTGCGCGAGCTGCGCCGCCTTCTGTTGCGCCAGCGTCTCGTCCGTCTGCACCAGCAGCACGCCGAGCTCGTCGCCGCCCAAGCGCCCCACCACGTCGGTGTTGCGGACATTGTCGATGAGCACGCGCGCCACCTGCAGCAGCGCGGCGTCGCCCGCGGCATGCGAATGCCGGTCGTTGATCTGCTTCAGGTCGTTGATGTCGAAATAGACGATGCTGGAGGGCGTGCTGTAGCGCTGGGCGAAGGACATCATGCGGGTGAGCTCGCGGACGAAGGCGCGCCGATTGGCGATCGGCATCAGCGTGTCCTCGTCGGCCAGACGCTCCAAGTAGCCGATGCGCTGGCGCGCCTCGCCGAGCTCGCGGCGCAGCGCATCGACCTCGGCGATCAGCGCCACGATCGCGTCGCGGATCTTGGGCGTAAGCTCGCTCTCGCTGAGCCCGGCGAGGTTGAGGATGTCGGTCGGCTCATGCGCCGCTCCAGTGCCGGCCTGGTCGAGGGCTCGTCGCGCCTCGACTTTGCGGGTCGGCGAAGCACCGGCGACGGGCTTGGTGTTGCGGATTTCCATCATGCCCAAGTCGCGTCAAACGGCGGGAGTATGCCAGAAATCGCCCGCGCGGGCAAAACAAAGGGCGGCGAATCGGCGTGGCCGATCAATGGCCTGTGGCGATAATGCGGGGGCGCGCACGGTAAATGGCGAGAAATGATGCTCGCTTGCCGCCGCTCCCCCCGCACCTATAATGCGCGCTTTTCCGCGGGAGGCGAAGGCGGTGAGCGACGCGCGGCCGGCGGTCGGCATCATCATGGGCAGCCAGTCGGATTGGGAGACGATGCGCCATGCGGCCGAGACGCTGGAGACGCTCGGCATCGTCCACGAGCGGCGCATCGTCTCGGCCCATCGCACGCCCAAGCGCCTCGTGGCCTATGCCGAAGGCGCGCGCCAACGCGGCCTCAAAGTGATCATCGCCGGCGCGGGGGGCGCGGCGCATCTGCCGGGGATGGTTGCGTCGCTGACGCCGCTCCCGGTGCTGGGCGTGCCGATCGAATCGGCGGCGCTCAAAGGCATGGACAGCCTGCTGTCGATCGCGCAGATGCCGGGCGGCGTTCCCGTCGGCACCCTCGCCATCGGCAAGTCCGGCGCGGTCAACGCGGCGCTGCTGGCCGCCGCCATCCTGGCGCTCGGCGACAAGAGCATCGCCACGGCGCTCGACCGCTGGCGGCTCGAGCAGACCTCGGCGGTTGCGGAGCGGCCGGAGGACTGATGCTCATCGCGCCAGGGGCGACGATCGGCATCCTGGGCGGCGGCCAGCTCGGCCGCATGACCGCGCTCGCCGCGGCCGAGCTCGGCTATCGCACGCATGTTTTCTGTCCCGAAGGGGACAGCCCGGCAAAGCAGGTGACCGCGTTGGCCACCACCGCTCCTTACGACGACCGCGCCGCGCTGGCGCGCTTTGCCGCCGCCGTCGATGTCGTGACCTTCGAGTTCGAGAACGTCCCCGCCGACACGGCCGAGGTCCTGGCCGGGCGGAAGCCGGTGCGCCCCGCGCCCAACGCGCTCCGCATCGCGCAAGACCGGCTCAAGGAGAAGGACTTCCTGCGCTCGATCGATGTGGCGACGACGCCTTATCGCGAGGTCGCCAGCGCCGACGCCTTGGCGCGCGCCGCCCGCGATTTGGGTCCCGGCAGCGTGCTGAAGACGGTGCGCGGCGGCTATGACGGCAAAGGGCAGCAGACGATCCGCGCCGATGGCGACCTCGCCGCGGCTTGGGCGGCGCTGGGTGCCGGCACCGGCATCCTCGAGAGCTTCGTCCGTTTCACCTGCGAGATCTCGGTGATCGTCGCGCGCGGCCTCGACGGGGAGATGGCGACTTATGTCCCGGTCGAGAATCGGCATGTGCACCACATCCTCGACACCACCATCGCCCCGGCGCGCGTCACCGCCGAGGTGGCGGGGCGCGCCGAGGCGGTGGCGCGCCACGTCGCCGAGCGTCTCGACCTCGTCGGCGTGCTGGGCGTCGAGATGTTCGTCACCGAGACGGGCGAGGTGCTGGTGAACGAGCTCGCGCCGCGGCCGCACAATTCCGGCCACTGGACCATCGACGCCTGCCGGACGAGCCAGTTCGAGCAGCTGGTGCGCGCCATCTGCGGCCTGCCGCTGGGCTCGCCCGAGCGCCACTCGGACGCGGTGATGAAGAACCTGATCGGCGCCGATGTCGAGAAATGGCGGAACTTCATCAACGAGCCGGGCGCCAAGCTCCACCTTTACGGCAAGGGGGCACCCTTGCCGGGCCGGAAGATGGGGCATGTGACGCGGTTGATGCCGCGGGCTTAGGTGGCGGCACCCGTGTTGTCGGCGAACGACGGACACCGGAGGGAAGGAGCGCTTTCTTGGTTGGCAAGTTCGACAGCGAATTCGACATTGTGGTCGCCGGCGGCGGCTCGGCAGGATGCGTGCTGGCGACGCGATTGACGGAAAATCCGGCGGTCACCTTGTGCCTGATCGAGGCTGGCGGGCGCGACCGCAATCCCTGGATCCATGTCCCCTTGGGCTTCGGCAAACTCGTGACGAATCCCAAGGTCAACTGGGGCTACGAGACGGAGCCCGAGCCGCACCTCAACGGACGACGCCTGGGCTGGCCGCGCGGCAAGGTGCTCGGCGGCTCCGGCTCGATCAACGGCCTCGTGTTCCTGCGCGGCGCCCCTAGCGATTTCGACGGATGGGAGGCACTGGGCGCCAAGGGTTGGAGCTACAAGGACGTGCTGCCCTATTTCAAGCGCATGGAGCACAACGTCCGCGGTGCCGACGCCTATCGCGGCGAGGGCGGACCGATGACCATTTCCGACATCAGGAAACCCTCGGCGACATCGCAGGCGTTCGTCGAGGCGTGCCAGCGGCTGCAATATCCGTTCAATGCCGATTTCAACGGCGAGCGGATCGATGGTGTGGGCACGGTTCAGCTCAACGTGCGCAACGGCTGGCGCTGCTCGACGGCGCGGGGCTATCTGAAGCCCAATCTCAAGCGCGGGAATCTCGCGTTGATGACCCATACGTTCGTGCGGCGGATTCTTTTCGAAGGTCGGCGCGCGGTCGGGGTCGAGGTCGAGCGCGGCGGCGCCATCAAGCGGATCGGGGCACGGCGCGAAGTGATCGTCTCCGGCGGTTCGATCAATTCGCCGATGCTGCTGATGAACTCGGGGGTGGGACCCGCGGCCGAACTCCATCAAGTCGGGATCGAGGTCCACCACGATTTGCCGGGGGTCGGCAAGAACTTGCAAGACCATGTGCAAGGGCGGTTCACCTTCCTCACACGGCAGCCCGGAACGCTGAACGAGATCCTGACCTCGACCCGTCAGCAGGCGCGCATGGCGCTCGAGTGGCTGACCTCGGCCTCGGGTCAGCTGGCGGTGGGGGCGACGGAGGGCACGCTCTTTGCCAAGTCCAATCCGGCCGAGCCGGTGCCCGACCTGCAGTTCCAGGCGACCAACTTCTCGACCGAGCATCTGACGCTGGGGTTGGACCGCTGGCCCGGCTTCGGCTTCAATTTCTGCGTCTGCCGGCCGAAAAGCCGGGGCGAGATCAAGCTTGCCGACGGCACCGGGCGCTCGAAGCCGCGGATCTTCGCCAATTATTTCGGCGACCCTGAAGACGATGACATGCGCCGGTCGGTGGCGGCGTTCCATATCGGCCGCCAGATCATTGCCACCGAGCCCTATCGCTCGCTGATCTTCGCGGAGGTGCGGCCGGGCGCGCACATCGTCGCGGAGGACGATATCAGGAGCTTCATCCGTCAGGTCGCCGGCACGGTCTATCATCCCTGCGGCACATGCCGGATGGGGCAGGACGACAAAGCCGTGGTCGATACCGAATTGCGAGTGCGCGGCCTCGAGGGCTTGCGCGTGGTCGACGCCTCGGTGATACCGGCGATCCCGTCGCCCAATATCCACCCGGCCACGATCATGATTGCGGAGAAGGGCTCCGACGCGATCGCGCGCTCTCTGGCGGCCTGAACGAGGAAGGGCCGCGCCGGGAGTGGCGCGGCCCTTCGAACCGTCACCGCATCAGCTATGCCAGCGGAACTGCTGCGGTTTGCGCGCAGAATCCTGCGAGAGCATGACGTTGACGAGGGCAGGACCGCGGAAGTTCATCGCCTCGTCGAGGGCGCCGCGTATGTCCTTCGGGTCCTCGACAAAGAAGCCCTTGCCGCCGAACGCCTCCATCATCCGGTCATAGCGGGCGCCGTAGATCAGCGCATTGGGCTTCAAGTTGAACATCGGGTTTTCCGGGATCTCCGGCATGCCGGGGCCGATGCCG
>DATJAV010000100.1:0-4804 GCA_035515835.1 Allostellaceae bacterium | reverse complement strand
GCGATGTACTCCGGATCCGTGAAGGTCATCAGCTGCTGCCGGGCCAAAGCCGTAAGCCGCGTGCGTATGTCCGCCGTCTCCGGCAATCCCGACGGCGTCGCTCGAGCCCCGATCCGCTCGAGACGCACGCGCAGCAGCTCTACGAACAGCCGGTCCTTGTTGCCGAACCAGGCGTAGAGCGTCTCCTTGGAGGCTTGCGCGCGCCGTGCGATCTCGAGCATGGTGGTGCCGCCGAAGCCTTTGTCGGCAAACACCGCAAAGGCCGCATCGAGGATCTCGCTACGGCGTGCCGCATCGCCGTCGCGCCCTGCGGTACTGCCGTTCGCCGTTCGTCTCTTCCGATTCATTGACGACCCGACACCTCCGCAGGGGCGTAGCGCTTCATGAGCCCTAGCTAGCGCATTCGCCCAAGGCTTGCCAGACGATAGGACGCCGCGGACAGGTCCCGGATGAACGTACTGGCTCGTACGCACCGGCGACAAACCCGATTGACTGATACCGTACGGTACAGTACGGTACGGTCATCATATGCGGGCGAGCGACGGCAGCGCAAGCGTGGCACGGCTCGAATGCTCTCCCCGGGGCGGAGGAGCATCAATGGAAGACACTCTCGCAACTACCGTGCGCATAACGGGCGATTTCTTCGCCACCCTGCAGCTCGGCGGGGCGATGGTGTATCCCCTGATCGGGCTCGGCTTCCTCGCCGCCCTCGTCATCTTGGAAAAGGGCTTCGTGCTGTGGCGGCGGACGCGCTTGCCGGCGAGCGTGGCCGCGCTGGCCGAAAGTTACGATTTCTCCTGGGACGATCTGGCGCGGCGCGCGGCGCTACTCGGCAGCAGGAGTTACTTCGCGGGTTTCGTGGGCGCCGTGCTCGACAATCGCAGGCGACCCGCCTGGTGGGTCGAATCGCGCGCTGCCGACGAAGCCAGCCTCATCGAGAAGGCGTTGGGGCGCTGGCTCTGGGTGCTCGAGACCATCGTCACCGCGGCGCCGCTGCTGGGATTGCTCGGCACCATCACCGGCATGATCCGCGCCTTCAAGCTCTTCGGCAAGCAGGGGCTGGTCGATCCAGGCGGCGTCACCGGCGGCGTCGCCGAAGCGCTGATCGCCACGGGTCTCGGCCTTTTCATCGCCCTCATCGCGCTCTTCGCCTTCAACTATTTCTCGCAGCGCCAAGCGCAGGTGCTGGACGAAATGGAGCGGCTGGGCACGCGGCTCATCGATCGCATCCGGCTCGATCAACGGGAGGACGCCCGTGAAGCTGCGTAAGTCGCGCGCGCGGCGCAAGGGACGCATCGAGATCATCCCGATGATCGACGTGATGTTCTTCCTGCTGGCGACGTTCCTGCTCGCTTCCCTATCGCTGCAGAACTTGCATTCGCTCGCCGTCGACCTGCCCCGCGGCAACACGACGCCGCTCCAGGCCAAGGAACCGGTGACGCTGACGGTCACACGCGGCGGCGACATTCTGCTCAACCGCACACCGGTAACGATCGACAATCTGTCAACGGTGCTGCAACCGATGCTGCGCGGACCCGACAGCAGCATCGTCATCGCCGCGGATAACGGTGCCGCGAACGGCACGGTGGTGCAGGCGATGCTGCGGGCGCGCGATGCCGGCGCAGAACATTTCGTCATCGCGATCAAGCGCGAGTAATGCCGTGGCGACCCGAAACGGCTCTGGTCGCCAAGCTGCGCTAACGCCGCTCATGCGCTGAGGGACGGCATGGCAGCCTCGTTCTACCGCGATGATCCCTGGCGGCGCATGCCGGCGGAGGTGGTGGCGGCGCTGCTGCTGACGCTGCTCGCACTGATCCTCTTCTATGAATTCCTCACCGGCAACAACTACACGCTGCCAGCGTCGAAGCCGGTGGAGATGCACATTGTCGTGCTGCCACCGGCGCCAGCGCCGCCGGCAGCGCCTGCCGCCCCGCAGGAGACGCTGCCGCCGCAGGGTCAAGTCCAGCCGGTGACGCCGCCGGCGCCGCTGCAACCGCGGAAGGAAGCGGCCCCGCAGGAGACCCGGCGCGCGCCTGAAGCGGCGCCGGTGTATCCCGCCCCGCCGAAGGCCAAGCCGGCTCCCCCGACGCCCTCGGAGCATGCGCTAGCGGTGCCGAAGCCAGCGGCTCCGGCCGCGCCAGCAATCACGCCGTCGCCGCGAGCCCACGCGCCCGAGGCGGTGCCGCCGGCGGCGACGGCACCGCTCACGGCGGCGGAGCAGCAGACGATTGCCGCGCGCCGGAAGAAGATGGCGGAGGAGCTCTATCGCCCGGGTGGCCGCGGTCCCACCGGAGGCGATGAGCGCCAGCGCAGCGGAGAGAATCAAGCCTACGCGCCGCCGCTGTCTCCCGAGGAATGGAGAGAGCTCGACGAAGTGTACTTCCACGGGTCGCCGAGCTTCATCGTAGCCCTGGCGCTCTCCGCGCCGTTTCGCGCCGCGATGAGCCCGCGCGCACCGCCGTTGACCCGCGAGCAATGGGATGCACTGGACCGCATCTACCATGTGGGCGGCTACGCGCGGTATCAGGACTACCAGGAGGCGCTGGCTCGCGTCAGCCGCCCGGGGTCGCTCGCGACGCTCGCCGACCTCACGCCCGATGAGCGCTACCTCATCCTCGCAAGCCGCGGCGTCCTGCCGCGCGGTCACGGTCCCACCCTCCAGATGTCCTACAAGCTGACCCTCATCGATGGCGACCGCATGCCTGCCTATAACCAGCTCGGCGCGCCGCCGGTCATCCTTTATGAGGTGACGCCCGAGCTTCCCGAGGCGCTGCTCAAGCCCCCGGCGCAATGGAATGCCGTCGTCCGGCTTCAGATCGATCGGCTCGCCTCGACCAAGGTCGAACTGACGGGGTCCACCGGAAATGACACTGTCGATCGTGCGGTGATCGAGGCCCTGCGGAGTTGGCGCTTCCGCTCAGCCTTCTACGGCGTTTCGAAACCCATGACGTCTACGGATGAGCTTCGGATCAGCCTCGTCGTCAAATGAAAGCCCGACACGCTTCATTCTTCGAGATCAAAATGAGGCTTCGCACAAATCCGCCGAGGGCGCTTACCACGGCAGGCGCGCGATGCCCGCGCGGAGCATCCGTCATGGCGATCAAACAAGCGCTGTCCATGTGCTGAGGAGGTAGCATGGCAGCCGGGTTCTACCGCGATGATCCCTGGGGGCGTTTGCCGGTGGAAGTGCTGGCGGCGCTGCTGCTGACGCTGCTCGCGCTGATCCTCTTCTATGAGTTCCTCGCCGCCAACAACTACACCCTGATACCTCCGAAGCCGGTGGAGATGGACATCGTCGTGCTGCCGCCGGCACCGGCGCCGCCAGCAGCGGCGCCCGCCGCCCCAGCGGAAACGCTGCCGCAGCGTCGGGTCAAGCCCGAGGCGCGACCGGCGCCGTCGCAGCCCCGCAAGGAGACGATGCCGCAGGAGACGCGCCGAGCGGCCGAGCCGATGCCGCAAAATCCCGCCCCACCACGATCCAAACCAGCGGCCCCACCCTCGGTACATGTGCAGGCCGCACCAAAGCCGGAAGCGCCGAGCGCGCCGGCGGCCCCGCTTCCGGCGCCTCGAGAGCAAACGACCGAGGCGCTGCCGCCGGCGGCGACGGCCCCGCTCACCGCCGCGGAGCAGCAGATGATCGCCGCGCGGCGGCTGAAGATCGCCAAGGACCTCTATCAGCCGGGCGGCCGCGGCAGCGGGACCCAGGAGCCCGGACACGGAACCACGACCCGCGGGCCGCTGTCGCCCGAGGAATGGAAGGCGCTCGACGAGGAATTCTTCGTTGGTGCGCCACTGGGCAACTTCATCACCATGCTAGCGCTGTGGGCGCCATTGCGCGCGGCGATGAGTCCACGCGCACCGCCGCTCACCCGGGAGCAATGGGACGCGCTCGATCGCATTTATCATGTGGGCGGCTACGAGAAATACCGGGACTATCGCGAAGCCGTCGCCCGCGCGAAGCGGCTCCAATCCCCGAGCACGCTTGCCGATCTCACCCCCGATGAACGGCATTTCATCCTCGCGAGCCGCGGGGTCCTGCCGCTCAGTCACGGTCCCACCCTCCACATGTCTTACAAGCTGAAGCTCATCGGCGGCGACCGCATGCCTGACTATAGCCAGCGCGGGTCGCCGCCGGTCGTCCTTGATGAGGTGATGCCCGAGCTTCCCGAGGCGCTGCTCAAGCCGCCGGCGCAATGGAACGCAGTCGTCCGGCTTCAGATCGATCGGCTCGCATCGACTGAGATCGAGCTGACGGGGTCTACCGGAAATGACACCGTCGATCATGCCGTGCTCGACGCCTTGCGGAGTTGGCGATTCCGCTCAGCCTTCTACGGATATTCGCTCCCGATGGCGTCCACGGACGAGCTTCGGATCAGCCTCGTCGTCAAATGAGAGCCCGACACGCTTCCTTCTTCGAGATCAAGATGAGCGCTCCGACAAAACCACCGAAGGCGCTTACCGACGCAGGCGCGCGATGCCGGCGCGGAGCAATTCGTCGTGACGATCAAACAAACGCCATCCATGCGCTGAGGAGGTAGCATGGCAGCCTCGTTCTACCGCGATGATCCTTGGCGGCGCTTGCCGTGGGAGGTGGTGGCGGCGCTGCTGCTGACGCTGCTCGCACTGATCCTCTTCTATGAGTTCCTCACCACCAGCAACTACACCCTGACACCACCGAAGCCGGTGGTCATGGACATCGTCGTGCTGCCGCCGAAGCCAGCGCCAGCGCCGCCAGCGGCAGCGCCCACCGCGCCGGCAAAGGCGCTGCCGCTGCAATCTCAAGTCCGGCCCGAGACGCCGCCAG
>DATJAV010000099.1:0-2170 GCA_035515835.1 Allostellaceae bacterium | reverse complement strand
CGCCAATCGCGAACCCCAATACCGCGGCAATGACGTTTGCGCCGCCGCGCGCCCGACTCTCGCCATCGACCGGAGGCCGCGCTATAACCCGCGCACGCTTCGCCATGTCGACGGGAGAAATGAAATGCTGCAGAACCGGCTGGAGCCCGTGCTTGATCCGCGCGCGCTGGCGCGCGAGCTGTCGAACAAGCTGCTGATCGACGGCGCGCTGGTGCCGGCGGTGACGGGCCACACCTTCAAGGTGGTGAATCCGGCGACGCAGGAGCATATCGGCGATGCCGCCGAAGGCACCGCGCCCGATGTCGATGTCGCGGTGAAAGCGGCGCAGAAGGCGCAGAAGGCCTGGGCGAAGCTCGCCTCGCGCGAACGCGGCCGCCTCGTCCAGGATTGCGGGCGCCTCCTCAACGAGCATGTCGAGGAGATCGCGCGCCTCATCACGCTCGAGACCGGCAAGGCGATCCGCACCGAAAGCCGCGTCGAGGCCGGCGTCTTCGCCGATGTTCTCGTCTTCTATGGCGGGCTCGGCTCCGAGCTCAAAGGCGAGAGCGTGCCATTCAAGCCGGGCATGCTCACCATCACCCAGCGCGAGCCGATCGGCGTCGTCGGCGCCATCATCCCGTGGAACGTGCCGCTGCTGCTGATGGCGCTGAAGATCGCGCCGGCGCTGGTCGCGGGCAATGCCGTGGTGGTGAAATCGGCCGAGGAAGCGCCGCTCGCCGTGCTGCGCGCCTGCCAGATCATGAACCAGGTGTTGCCGCCGGGCATCCTCAACATCCTCTCGGGCGACGGCCCCGGCTGCGGCGCACCGCTGGTCGAGCACAAGGGCGTCGGCAAGGTGACCTTCACCGGCTCGGTCGAGACCGGCAAGCTCGTCTACAAGATGGCCTCCGACAAGCTCATCCCGGTGACGCTCGAATTGGGCGGCAAGAGCCCGATGATCGTCATGGGCGATGCCGATCTCGAGAAGGCGGTGGACGGCGCGATCATCGGCATGCGCTTCACCCGCCAGGGACAGAGCTGCACCGCGGCGAGCCGCATCTTCGTCCATGATTCGATCCACGACGCCTTCGTCGCCAAGCTCAAGGCCAAGGTCGACGCGATGAAGATGGGCGATCCGCTCGACGAGGCCACCGACATCGGCTCGATCATCTCTCGGCAGCAATTCGACAAGGTGCAGAACTACATCAAGATCGGCGAGGAGACCCGCGGCGCGACGACGCTGCGCTGCTCGGCCATGCCTCGGGATCAGAAGCTGTCGCGCGGCTATTTCGTCCAGCCCGTCATCTTCACCGGCATCGCCAACGACAACAAGCTCTGCCGCGAGGAGATCTTCGGCCCGGTCACCTGCGTCATCAAGTTCCGCGACTACGACGACGCCATCCGCCAGGCGAACGACACCGAGTATGGCCTCGCCGCCACGATCTGGACACGCGACCTCAGGACCGCGCTCGATGCGACGCAGCGGCTCGAGGCCGGGCTCGTCCAGGTCAACCAGAACCTTGTGGTGCAAGCGAACATGTCCTATGGCGGCGTCAAGAACTCCGGCCTCGGCAAGGAAGCCTCGCTCGAGGCCATGCTCGAGCATTTCACCCAGAAGAAGACCATCATCCTCAATCTGGGTTGAACCGAGGCGCAGCTTGGGCGGAGCGGCGGGATGAGGCGACGGTGGTTCCGCCTGCTGCTGCTGCCGCTCGTCCTCGTCGCGGGGACGCTGCTCTGGCTGCGCTCCTCGCTGCCGCTGACCAGCGGCCACCTCACCCTCGAGGGGCTCACCGCTCCCGTCAGCATCAGCCGCGATGCCCATGGCATCCCGACGATCGCCGCGCAGAATGACCGCGACGCCGCCTTCGCCCTCGGCTTCGTTCATGCCGAGGATCGGCTCTTCCAGATGGATTTGATGCGCCGCGCCGGCGCCGGGCGGCTCTCCGAAAGGTTCGGCCCCGCCACCCTCCCCTTCGACCGCTTCGTGCGCACCATCGGCGTTTATCGGGCGGCAGAGCGGGAATATGCCTTGCTGTCGCCGGAGCTGCGCGCGGCCCTCGATGCCTATGCCGCCGGCGTCAACGCTTATCTCGCGCATCGCCGCGGCGCGCTGCCGGCGGAATACTATCTGCTCAACGCTTCGCCCGAGCCGTGGAAGCCGGCGGACACGCTGGTCTGGGGCAAGCTC
>DATJAV010000098.1:0-4721 GCA_035515835.1 Allostellaceae bacterium | reverse complement strand
GCGCGGCGTCGAGGCGGTGATCGACAAGGATCTTTCGGCGGCTCTTTTGGCCGAGGAATTGGCAGCCGACGCGCTGCTACTGTTGACCGACGTCGCCGCCGTGTGGACGCGATGGCCGATGACGGAGGGCCTTCCGATCGGGTCCATCGGTGTCGCGGCGCTGCGCGGCATGTCCTTCGCGCCGGGCTCGATGGCGCCCAAGGTGGAAGCCGCCTGCCGCTTCGTCGAGAGAACCGGGCGTTTTGCCGGCATCGGCGCCTTGGAGGATGCGCCGGCGATCCTGGCGGGAAGGGCCGGAACGCGCGTGCACGCCGACGCTTCCGGCCGGGAATTGCGCTAGATCAAGGCGCTTTTCTCGGCCAAGGCTTATCCGATGACGCATGAAGTTTCGCGATCGACAAGAGGCCGGTCGGCGCCTTGCCGCACAGCTGCTTTTCCTGCGGGACCAGCATCCGGTCGTGCTTGCGCTGCCGCGGGGCGGGGTACCCGTCGGGTACGAAGTCGCCGAAGCGCTGGCGGCGCCGCTCGACGTCATTCTCGTGCGCAAGATCGGCGCTCCCGGCATGCCGGAGCTTGCTCTCGGCGCCATCGTCGGCGGCGAGCGGCAGGACGAAGTTCTCGATGAGCGGCTCGTTGCCGAGCTCGCCGTGCCGCGCTCCTATCTTGCGAAGCAGATCACGGCGCAAGCGGCCGAGATCGAGCGACGTCGAGGGCTCTACTGCAGGGACCGCCCGCCCGTGCCGCTGGCGGGCCGCTGCGCCATCGTCGTCGATGACGGCATCGCCACGGGCGCAACCGTCCGCGCGGCGCTGCTGGCGATAGGGCGGCGGCGCCCGTCGCGGTGCGTGCTGGCAGCCCCGGTTGCGCCGCAAGAGACGATCGAACGGCTGCGCCCGGAAGCGGACGAGATCGTCTGCCTGTCGACGCCCGAGGACTTCTACGCCATCGGTCAGTTCTACGACGATTTTCACCAGCTGAGCGACGACGAGGTGCTGTCCTACCTCGACCGCGCCGCCGGCAGGGCCATTCGCCATTGAATATGAAAGAGAGGAGCCATGTTCGAAATCATGCTGAATGATCCCGTTCTCATCGCCGTGATGACGCTAGCCGCCGGCTGGATCGTCGCCCATGCGGCGGGCGGTCGGCGCATGCGGCCGGTCCGCATCGAGCGGCGAAACATAGGGCGCCCATCGGTGCCCCGTCGGGCAACCGGCTGATCGCCGATCAGGGAGACCATTCGGGGTACACCATGGCGGAATCGCCGCAAAGCGACAGCTTGCTCCTCACGGATCTCTACCAGTTGGCAATGCTGCAGGCCTATCGCGAGCACGGCCTTACCGATACGGCCGTCTTTGAGTTCTTCGTGCGGAAGTTGCCGGCGGAGCGCGGTTTTCTCATGGCCGGCGGGCTCGCGCAGGCGCTGAGCTTTCTTGAAACGGCGCGCTTCTCCGACCATGACCGCGATGCTCTTCACGGTCTTGGGCGATTTCCTCGGTCCTTCGTTGACTCGCTCGCGGATTTCCGCTTCACCGGAGACGTCGACGCGCTGCCGGAGGGAACGATCTTCTTTCCCGACGAACCGATCCTGCGGGTGGTGGCGCCTTTGCCGCAAGCGCAGCTCGTCGAGACCCGGCTCGTCAACCTGCTTCACTTTCAGACCGTGATCGCGTCCAAGGCAGCCCGCATGGTTCTCGCCGCGCCGGGAAAGCAGCTGGTCGATTTCGGCCTGAGGCGCGCCCATGGCGCGGAGGCGGGGCTGCTTGCGGCACGCGCCGCTTATGTAGCGGGGTTCTCCGGCACGGCGACGCTCGAGGCGGCGCTGCGCTTCGGCATCCCGGTCTACGGCACCATGGCGCATTCTTTCATTCAGGCGCATGACGACGAGACCGTGGCTTTCGAGCATTTCGCCCGCAGCCGGCGCGACGGCGTCGTGCTGCTGATCGATACCTATGACACCGAGCAGGCGGCGGAGAAGGTAGCGCGGTTGGCGCATCGCCTGGCGGGCGAGGGCATTCCAATCCGCGGCGTGCGCCTCGACAGCGGTGATCTTGCCGCTCATGCACGACGGGTGCGTGCGATCCTCGACGCCAACGACCTGCGCGACGTCACGATCTTCGCCAGTGGCGGACTCGACGAGAATGCGCTGAAAACGTTCGGCCGCGCGGGCGCGCCGATCGACGGCTATGGCGTCGGTACCAGCCTGACCACCTCATCCGACGCGCCGGCGCTCGATTGCGCCTACAAGCTGCAGGAATATGCCGGTGTTGCTCGGCGCAAGCGGTCCGAAGGAAAGGCGACTTGGCCGGGGCGCAAGCAGGTCTGGCGGCGCTATGCGTCTGACGGAAGCTTCGCCGGCGATGTGCTCGGCGTGGAGAGCGAGGCGCCGAGCGGGGAGCCGCTGCTCCATCCGGTGATGCGCGCCGGGCGACCCGTGTCCCCATCCCCGGAGATCGGTGCCGTCCGAGCCCACGCCGCCGACCAGTTGCGGCGGCTGCCGGCGGTGTTGCGCCGGTTGGAGACCGAAGCCTATCCCGTCGCGATCAGCAACGGGTTGCGTGAGCTCGCAGCGGCGTGTGACCGGCGCACGAGTGCCGTCTGATCACTCGGCCTTGCTCGATCTCTCTGGGCTTGATGCAGATCAAGGCCGATGTCGGACCGATCTGCGATTTTGATGCGGCCCTCGATCACGGTGGCCATTGGCATTGCGTGCGAACGCGACCATCGATGGCAGCAACTGCGGCGACGGAAACGCGCGACGACGCCAGTGCGGCGCTGCTAGGCATCGCACAAGATCTCGCCCTGGAGCTTCATCCGCGTCGCCGGGCGGCGCTGCACGCAGGATTGAGCAGTTCCCTCGAGCGGGATTGGGGATTCGACAGCCTCTCGCGTGCGGAGCTTCTGCTGCGGGTCGAGCACGCCTTCTCGCTGCGGCTGCCTGATAAGCTGCTGGGCGAGGCCGAGACCCTCCAGGACCTGCTCTCGGCCCTTGCCGGCGCGCAAAGACTTCCTTCCCTGGCTGCGGCAGCGCGACACATCATCGCCGAGGAGGCGGTCGAGGCGGCGCCGGCAGAGGCCGTTACCCTCATCGATGTGCTGGACTGGCATGTGCTCCAGCATGGCAACCGCATTCACATGGTCCTCTGGCACGGCGACGGCAATGAAACTGCCCTCAGCTATCGCGACCTCGCCGTGCGGGCGCGCGCGGTGGCCGCCGGGCTGTGTCAGGCCGGGCTGCAGCCGAGCGAGCGGGTGGCGATCATGCTGCCGACCAGCGAAGCCTATTTCACGGCGTTTTTCGGCGTGCTCTATGCCGGCGGCGTCCCCACGCCGATCTATCCGCCGGCACGGCCGTCGCAGATCGAAGAGCATCTGAAGCGGCAGGCGGGAATCCTGCGCAACGCGAGAGCGGTGCTGCTGATCACGGCACCGGAAGCGTCGGCCATCGCCCGCCTTCTCAAATTGCAGGTTGAGAGCCTGAGGGCCGTGGTCACGACCGAGGCGTTGGGCGAGGCCAAGGGCACCTCGGCTCTAAAGAGCGAACCGGGAAGCACGGCGCTCTTGCAATACACGTCCGGCAGCACGGGCGACCCCAAGGGGGTCGTCTTGAGCCACGCCAACCTGCTCGCGAACATCCGCGCCATGGGCGAAGCGATGGAGGCGCGCTCGGCCGATGTCTTCGTCAGCTGGCTGCCGCTCTATCACGATATGGGTCTCATCGGCGCCTGGCTCGGCAGCCTCTACTTCGCCGCGCCGCTCGTCGTCATGTCGCCGCTCACCTTTCTCGTTCGCCCGGAGCAATGGCTTTGGGCGATCCATCGTCATCGCGGCACCCTCTCGGCGGCGCCGAATTTTGCCTTCGAGCTGTGCGCCGGCAAGATCGACGACGCAGCCATTGCCGGGCTCGATCTCAGCTCGCTGCGGATGGTGGCCAACGGGTCCGAGGCGGTGAGCGCCGATACGGTGCGACGCTTCGCGGCACGCTTCGCCAAATACGGCTTCCGGGAGGAGGCGATGGCACCCGCCTACGGTCTCGCCGAGAATGCCGTGGGATTGGCCTTGCCGCCGCTCGGACGGCGGCCGCTCGTCGACCGCATTGACCGAGCCCAGCTTGCGCGACAGGGGCGTGCCGTCCCCGCGGCGCCGGATGACCGCGGCGCACTGGAATTCGTTGCCTGCGGCCGACCCCTGCCGGGGCATCAGATTCGCATCGTCGATGCGACGGGCGAGCTTGGAGAGCGCCAGGAAGGGCGGCTCCAATTTCGCGGACCCTCGGCCACGCGCGGCTACCTCGATAACCCCGCCAAGAACCGCGAGCTGTTCGACGGCCCATGGCTCAACAGCGGCGATCTCGCTTATATCGCCGGGGGCGACGTCTTTGTCACCGGCCGCTCCAAGGACATCGTCATCCGCGCCGGACGGCATATCTACCCGGAGGAGATCGAAGCGGCGGTCGGCGAGGTGCCGGGCGCGCTGAAAGGCGGCGTTGCCGTCTTCGGCAGCCGCGACCCGCGCAGCGGCACGGAGCGCGTCGTGATTCTTGCCGAGACGCGCGCGGCGGAGCCCCCCGTTGTCGCGGCGTTGCGCCAGCGAATCGATGAAGCGGCGACGCCGTTGCTGGACGCGCCACCCGATGAGATCGCGCTCGTTCCGCCTCATGCCATTCCCAAGACAGCGAGCGGAAAGTTGCGCCGCGCGGCCGCGCGCGAGCTCTTCGAGCGCGG
>DATJAV010000097.1:0-6374 GCA_035515835.1 Allostellaceae bacterium | reverse complement strand
TGCGCCGCAACAGCTCGGCCGCGGCGAGCCCGGCCGGGCCGGCGCCGATGATGCCGACCGACTGGCCGCGCTCCAGGCGGGGCGTGGGCGGCTTGACCCACCCTTGGGCAAAGGCGTTCTCCGTGATGTACCTCTCGACCGCGCCGATGGTCACCGAGGAAAAGCCGCGCTCGATGACGCAGTTGCCCTCGCAGAGCCGGTCCTGCGGACAGATGCGGCCGCACACCTCCGGCATGTTGTTGGTCGACGCCGCCAGCGCATAGGCTTCCTCGAAGCGACCCGCCCCGGCCAGC
Source organism: Allostellaceae bacterium (assembly GCA_035515835.1). Classification (GTDB taxonomy): domain Bacteria; phylum Pseudomonadota; class Alphaproteobacteria; order ATCC43930; family CGMCC-115725; genus DAHUYF01. The sequence goes on along the minus strand of DATJAV010000097.1, from coordinate 6,081 downwards.
ATCAGCCAATCTGGAATGTTGTTCGATAAGGGGCAATGCACCTGGCAATAGGGAATGCCGCATTGCGAGCAGCGACTGGCCTGGGCGCGGGCCCGGCCGAGGTCGAACTCGCGGAAAATCTCGCGAAAGTCGCGCCGCCGCTCCGCTGCCGTGCGCTTCTCCGGCGGGGCCTTGTCCAGGGTCGGGAACTGTGGCAGCGGCATGGGCGACCTCTCGCAACTCCTAACGTAGCGTTAGGGCCATATTAGGTCAATAACTATTACCTTAAATCGATCACATGTGGGTTGTTTCCGCCTGGACCGACCATACCAATGGATATTTAGTACAGTTTTTGTACTATCGTTGCCGGTCAACAGTTAGCCCCGTCCTTGCTGCCAGTCTGCGGCAAGACTTGTGCCGATCGGATTCTGCGGAGGCTCTATCTCCGATTTCACGCGAGACGAAGGGCGCCGGCGCGCGGCCCGCGCGCGGCGAGTAGAGCAACGCATCAACCGGGCGAAGCGACCGGGCCATGAGCTGACCCTGGCCCATCAAGCGATGCTCGCCTGCGTTGCCAGCGTCGATCCGAAGCACGAGCCCGATTATGCCGACAGGCTGAACGCAATCCGCGATGCGCTTGCGAACCACGGACGCTGGGACGAGATGGATGAATGACGTATCAGTACGTGGTTCAAGTCTGGGATCGAGAAGACCGAGCGCAACGGCAAAGCCTGGTACGAAGTCGCGGTGGAATGCGATGGACAGATGCTGTCTTGCGGATGCCCCAGCGTTTGCGTTTCTCGAGCTCTATAAAAGACTGATCATCGACCAGTTCTACTCGGTGGGATCGCCTTGGGCCGACAATGGGGTCTTCGAGCCCTGAGCGCGCCTCACGGCTCCATCCGCATCAACTGAACGCAGCGATGCATCCGGTCGGGCTTGTTGCGCGGCGTCTCGATCGCCTGGCAACGGGGCTCGGCCGGCAAATGCTGCATCTCGATGGCGCGGCTTTTAATGCGCGTTGCTGGACGGCGCCGGCGCGACGGTGACGTTGCGGAGCATCGGAACCAGGAGCGTGGCGAGGATGAAAGCGAGCATGATGGCGCGGAAGGCGTCGGCGAAAGCGAGTGTCGAGGCTTCGCGGTAGGCCAGGTGCCAGAGCTGCTCGAGAGCGGCCTGATGCCCGTCGAGGGGGCTGCCGGGGAGAGCGCCGTAATGCGCGACCGCGCTCTGCAAGAACCTTTCCATGGCGCCGTTGGCAGGCGTAAGGCGGGCGGCGATGTGCTGGAAATGGAGATTCGTCTGGTCGTTGATGACGGCGGCGCTGACGGCGATGCCGACCGCACCGCCCAAGTTGCGCATCATGTTGAAGAGGCCGCTGGCGAATTTGAGGCGCTCGGGCGGCAGGCTGCCGAGGCCGAGATTGACGACGGGCGCCACGGCGAAGACTTGCGGCAGGCCGCGCAGGATCTGCGGCAGCAGGAACTGGTCGCCGCCCCAGTCATGGGTGATGAAGCTGTAGCTCCACATCGCGAGGCCGAACGAGGCCAGCCCGAACATCAGGAGCCAGCGCAAATCGATCTTGCGCGCCAGCGCGATATAAATAGGTGTGCCGATCAGCGAGGCGGCGCCGGTCGAGAAGATCGCGGTGCCGGTCTGCCAGGCGCTGAACCCTCGCACGTAACCCAAGAAGAGCGGCGTCAGATAGATCGTGGTGAAGATGCCGATGCCGGTCACGAAAGAGAGGAAGCAGCCGAGCGCGAAGTTGCGGTTGCCGAGCGCGCGCAGATCGACGACGGGCTGGCTGTAGGTGAGGCTGCGGGCGACGAAGAGCGTCAGTGCGATGCCCGCCACCCAGGCGCAGGTGCGAATGGTCTCGTCGCTGAACCAGTTCCACCGCGTGCCCTCTTCGAGCACGTATTCGAGCGTGCCCAAGCCGATCGCCATCAGCGCGATGCCGGGATAGTCGGCACCCTTGAGCAGCGAGAGATCGTGCTTGTCGATCCGCACCAACATCGGCACGAGGAGCGTGATGGCCATGCCGGGGACGAGATTGATATAGAAGAGCCAGTGCCAGTCGAGCGTGTCGGTGATCCAGCCGCCGATCACCGGCCCCAGCGTCGGCGCGATCGCGGCGATCGAGCCGATGACAGCGGCCGAATAGACGCGGCGCGCGCCCTGGAAGTAATAGAAGGACGAGGTGAAGACGGTGGGGATCATCGAGGCGCCGAGCGCGCCTTGCAGCGCGCGGAAGAGGATCATGCTGTCGATGTTCCAGGCGAGACCGCAAAGCATGCTGGCAACCGTGAAGCCCGCGGCGGAGATGGTGAAGAGCCAGCGCGTCGAGAGGACGCGCGTCAGCCATCCCGAGAGGGGGATCATGATGATCTCGGCGATGAGATAGGCGGTCTGCACCCAGCTGATCTCGTCCTGCGCCGCCGACAGGCCGCCGCCGATATTCTGCAGCGAGGATGCGACGATCTGGATGTCGAGCAGCGCGATGAACATGCCGACGCACATGACCACGAAGGGCAGCAAGGCCGGCTGTTTTTGCGCGACGGCGGTCATGGCGTGCGGCCTTCCTCGCGCGTATCGACGCCGACGACCGTCGAAAGGCCTGGACGCAGCATCGCAAGCCGGGGATCGCCGGCATCGAGGACGACACGGACGGGCACGCGCTGGACGATCTTGGTGAAGTTGCCCGTCGCGTTCTCCGGAGGAATGACGCTGAAAACGGCCCCGGTTCCCGGCGCCAAGCTCACCACGTGGCCCTGGAAGGCATGTCCCGGCAGCACGTCTGCGCGCACGGTGGCGGCTTCGCCCGGGACCATGTGCGTCAACTGGTCCTCCTTGAAATTGGCGTCGACCCAGAGTCCGTCCGCGGGAATGACGGAGATCAGATACGTGCCCTTGGTCGCGTAGGCGCCGACCTGAGCGGCGCGGTTGCCGACATAACCGTCGATCGGCGCCCGGATCTCGGTGTAGCCGAGGTTAAGCTGCGCCGTGCGGAGATCGGATTGGGCTTGCGCTTCAGCGGCGACGGCCTCGGCGATTTGCGCCTCCAGCACCTTGAGCTGCTGGCGCGCCGCCTCGAGCCCGGCCTGAGCCGAGACCACTGAGGCCTGCGCCTCCTGTTCCAGCGCGGTGGCGCGTTGCTCGTTCTGGCGCGATCCCGCGGTGGCCTGCGCCAGGAAACGGTAGCGGCTGGCGTCCTCGGCGGCGAAGGTCGAGTTGGCTTTCTTGGCGACGAGATCCGCCTCCTGCTGGCGGATCGTCGATTGCTGCAGCGCGTATTGCGCGCGGAGGCCGTCGGCCGCCGCCGTCTTTGCCTGGAGCACCGCCTCAGCGTGGTCGAGGGCGGTCTGGTAGTCGCGCGGGTCGAGCTTGATCAGGACCTGACCGGCGCTGACCCGCTCATTGTCCGTCACCAGAACCTGATCGATGAAAGCGTCGATATGCGGCGCCAGCGGCGTCACGTTGCCGCCGACATAGGCATCGTCCGTGCTCTCGACGAAGCGGCCGACCTGCCACCACTCGCTGCCATACCACGCCACGCCGCCCAGCAGCGCCACGGTCGCCGCCGCCAGCGCCAGGCGGCGCAGCGAACGCCGAAGGTCGCGTTTCGCCGGGATGGAAATAGTCGCTCGCTCGAGCAAGATGCTGTCCATGGCGTTTACTCCAGATTGGCGTCGCGCGGCGACGCCTGCCGTGCGTCGTGAGCGGCGGCGGCGAAGTCGCTTGCTGCGACCGCGCGCAAGAGGGAGCGCAGCTCCAACGTCCGCTCGCCGCCGAACGTCGTCTCGAACCGCGCCTGCGCCTCGGTCCAGCCCTCGAGCGCTCTCCGGAGCCGCGCGAGGCCGGCATCGGTCAGCTGCAGCTCCTTGCTGCGCCGGTCGGTTCGTCCCCTGACGACGACGATGAGGCCCTCGCGCTGGAGCGGCAGGATGTTCCGCCCGAGCGTGGTGCGGTCCATCACCATCTCCTTGGCGAGGGCGTTGATCGAGAGCGGCCCGAGCCGCCGCAGCCGAGCCAGGATCGAGAACTGGGTGGTGCGCAGTCCGACGGGCGCGAGCAATTGATCATAGAATTGCGTGACGTGACGCGCCGCCTGGCGGAGCGCCAGGCAGTTGCAGACATCGGGTTTCGGCCAGTTTTGGGAGGGCATCGCTCACTCCTCGGGCTTGACGTTAGGCGTATATACGCTTATATGGGCGCGTATACGCTTATGTCAAGGATGCCCTGATGGCGCCCCGCAGAAAAAGGAGAGGACGATGACCGAGCACTACCTCGAGGATTTCGCTGTGGGGCAGACTTTCGGCTCCGGGCGGCTCAGGGTCGAGCAAGATCAGGTGGCGCGCTTTGCCACCGATTTCGACCCGCAACCCTTCCACCTCGACGACGCGGCCGCACGCCGAAGCATCTTCCGGGGCTTGGCGGCGAGCGGCTGGCATACGGCGGCACTGACGATGCGACTCCTGGTCGAGGGCGGTCTCAGGCCGGCGGGCGGACTCGTCGGCGCCGGCGGCGAGATCAATTGGCTGCGGCCGGTTCGACCCGGCGACGAGCTTCATCTCGAAAGCGAAGTGCTGGAGGTGCGCCCGTCGAAATCGCATCCCGAGCAGGGCATGATCAAGGTGCGGACGACGACGCTCAATCAGGCAGAGGAGCCGGTGCAGGTGCTGGTGGGGAATCTCGTCGTGCCCCGGCGAGCGATGGCGCCGACAACCCCGAAGGAGAGCGTGCGATGACGATGCCAACGGCGTTGGTGGTAGGGGTCGGCGCCGAGCAGGGCCTCGGCGCCGCGCTCTGCCGGCGATTTGCCGCCGCGGGACACCATGTGCTGGTCGCCGGGCGAACCGGGGAGAAAATCGAGGCGGTGACCCGCGCGATCCTAGCGATGGGCGGCAGCGCGGCGCCGCTCGTCACCGACACGACGAGCGAGCGCGACGTACTCGGCGCCTTCGATCGCGCCATGGCGCCGGGCGCGGGATTGGCGCCCGCGGATCTCATCGTCTACAACGCCGGCAACAACCGGCGGCTCGATTTCCGTGAGCTCGGTGCCGAGACCTTCGAGGAATTCTGGCGCGTCGGCTGCTTCGGCGGGTTCCTGGTCGGGCGCGAAGCGGCGCGCCGATTGGTGGCGCTGGGGCGCGGCACGCTGATCTTCACCGGCGCCTCGGCCAGTCTGCGCGGCAAGCCCGGCTTCGCTCATTTCGCCGCGGCCAAGGCAGGGCTCCGCGCGATCGCGCAGAGCATGGCGCGCGAGTTCGGACCGCAGGGCATCCACGTGGCGCATGTCGTGATCGATGGCGGCATCCGCGGCGAGCGCCTGCTGAGCCGCGTGCCGCGCCTCCTCGAAGAGCGCGGCGCGGACGGGCTCCTCGGCATCGAGGCCATCGCCGAGGCATACTGGCAGATCCATCGCCAGCCGCGCTCAGCATGGACGCATGAGATTGATTTGCGGCCGTATAAGGAGATGTTTTGACGGCGACTTTCCTCTCTCCCTTGAGGGTGTCGCCGCGGGACGGTTGGGATGAAGGCAACGCCAGCGGGCGCGCGCGCCATTCTCGATTTTTGGTTCGGCACGCCGGGCTCGCCGGAGCACGACCGGTCGCGAGCGGTCTGGTTCAAGGCCGATGCCGCGTTCGATGCCGAGCTCTGCGAGCGCTTCCTCGACGATCACGAGCGCGCCCATAACGGAAGGCTCGATCACTGGCGCCTCAACCGCGAGAGCTGTCTTGCATTGCTGCTGTTGCTGGATCAGCTGCCACGGAATCTTTTTCGCGGCACGGCGCGGGCCTTTGCCGGCGACGCCGCGGCGCGCGCCGTGGCACGGCATGGCTTGGCGCGGGGCTTTGATCGCGACATGCCGCCGGTCCGCCGCTGGTTCTTCTATCTACCCTTCGAGCACAGCGAGCACCTCGGCGACCAAGGCTTGAGCCTCCGCCTCCACGCCACCCTGCCGGATGACGGGGACAAGGCGAGCGCGATGGATTGGGCGCAACGCCACTACGACATTATCGCCCGCTTCGGGCGCTTTCCCCATCGCAACGGCGCTCTGAGACGCGTGAGCACGCCCGAGGAAGAAGCGTTCTTGTGCGC
>DATJAV010000096.1:0-5069 GCA_035515835.1 Allostellaceae bacterium | reverse complement strand
ACACTGCTTCAAGCCCAACGATATCCGCCGCTTCTGCGGGTCGACATCGAGCACCATCACCTCGACCTCCTGGCTGGTCGAGACGATCTTGCCGGGATGCACGTTCTTCTTGGTCCAGCTCATCTCCGAAACATGGACGAGGCCCTCGACACCGGGCTCCAGCTCGACGAAGGCGCCGTAATCGGTGATGTTGGTGACGCGGCCCTTGAAGCGCGCGCCCGCCGGATACTTGAGCTCGACACCCTCCCACGGATCCGCGTCGAGCTGCTTCATGCCCAACGAGATGCGCTGCGTCTCGGGATTGAAGCGGATCACCTGGACCTTGACGGTCTGGCCGATATGGAGCGCCTCGGAGGGATGATTGATGCGGCGCCAGGCGATGTCGGTGACGTGGAGCAGGCCGTCGACGCCGCCCAGATCGACGAAAGCGCCGTAATCGGTGATGTTCTTGACCACGCCCTGGAGGATCTGGCCTTCCTTGAGGCTCGCCACCAGCTCCGAGCGCGCCTCGGCGCGGCTCTCCTCGAGCACGGCGCGGCGCGAGACGACGATGTTGCCGCGCGAGCGGTCCATCTTCAGGATCTGGAAGGGCTGCGGGCTGCCGAGCAGCGGCGTGATGTCGCGCACCGGGCGGATATCGACCTGGCTTCCCGGCAGGAAGGCGACGGCGCCGTTGAGGTCGACGGTGAAGCCGCCTTTGACGCGGCCGAAGATGACGCCCGTCACGCGCTCACTTGCCTGGAAGCTCTTCTCGAGCTGGGTCCATGCTTCCTCGCGCCTCGCCTTCTCGCGCGAGATCTGCGCCTCGCCGTTCTTGTCCTCCATACGCTCGAGATAGACCTCGACCGTGTCGCCCGCTTTTATCTCCGCCGGCCGACCCGGCGGCGCGAATTCCTTGAGCGCCACGCGGCCCTCGGATTTGAGCCCGACATCGATCAGCACCATGTCGTTCTCGATCGCCACCACCGTGCCTTTGATCACGGTGCCCTCGAGCCCCGAGGCTGAGCCCAGCGACTGGTCGAGGAGGTCGGCGAAGCTCTCTTTCACCGGCTCGGGTTTAGTCTTGGTTGCGACGGCCATTAGGTCTCCCGTTTCTCCCCTGGGTGTGCCGCCCCGCGCCCGGGAAGAGGGAGCGCAAAGCAGACCGCCGACGGGTTGGGCGCGGCGGTGGAAGCCCTCGTCCTGCGTGGTTCGGATGGCGCCGGTCTAACCCCGGCGCTCGGCCAGCTTCCGCTCGACAAAGTCGAGGGCTGCGGCAAAGGTGGCATCCGCGTCGAGCGCGGTCGTGTCGAGAACGAAGGCATCGTCGGCCGGCACCAGAGGCGCCGCTCGACGGTCGCTGTCGCGCGCGTCACGAACCTTCATATCCTGCAGGACGGCCTTGTATATAGCGGGCTCGCCGCTTTCCCGCAACTCCTCGAAGCGACGCCGGGCGCGCGCCTCGGTGGTGGCGGTGACGAAGAGCTTGGCCTCGGCGTCGGGGCAGATCACCGTGCCGATGTCGCGCCCGTCGAGGACGGCGCCCTGGGCGCCCCCCGGGGGGCGGCGCGCGAAGTCGCGCTGGAAGGCGAGAAGCGCCTGGCGGACGGCAGGGACCGCCGCCACCACCGAGGAAGCCTGCGCCACCCTCTCCTCGCGCAGCCGGGGATCCTTGAGGTCGGCCGCCGTGAGCGCCTCGGCCGCCGCCTCGGCCGAGGCGGGATCCGCCGGCTCGGCGCCCCCCGTCAGCACGCGCAACGCCACGGCGCGGTAGAGGCGGCCGGTATCGAGATGCGCGAGCCCAAGATGCTGCGCCAGCCTTCGGGCGAGGGTGCCCTTGCCCGAGGCGGCAGGCCCGTCGATGGCGATGATCACGCGCCGATGGGCGCGATCTGCGCGCCCAAGCCGTTCATCAGCGCGACGAAGCCGGGGAAGCTGGTCGCGATGGTGCTGCCGTCGTCGATCTCTACCGGAGCTCGTGCCGCCATGCCGAGCGCCAGGAAGGCCATGGCGATGCGATGATCGAGCTTGGTGGCGATACGGCCGCCGCCGGAGGGCGGTGCGCCCGTGCCTTCGATCGCCAGCGTGTCCCCCGCGACGGCGAGCGTGACGCCGCAAGCGGCGAGGCCTTGCGCGATGGCGCCGAGACGGTCGCTTTCCTTGACGCGGAGTTCGGCCAAGCCGTGCATCACCGTCCGCCCCCGGGCAAAGGCGGCGGCTGCCGCCAGCACCGGGTATTCGTCGATCATGCGGGGGGCGCGCTCGGCCGGCACCTCGACGGCGCGGAGAGCGCTGGTGCGCACGGTGAGGTCCGCTACCGGCTCGCCGCCCGCCAAGCGCTCATTGGCGAAAGCGAGATCGGCGCCCATATCCCGGAGCGTCTCATAGAGCCCGGTGCGCAACGGGTTGACGCCGACGCCTTCGATCACCACTTCGGAGCCCGGCAGGAGGAGCGCGGCCACGGCGGGAAAGGCAGCCGAGGAGGGGTCGCCGGGAACGCTGATGTCGGCAGCGGCGAGCTCGGGCTGGCCTTTGAGCGTGATGCGGCGGGCGCCGTCGGGCGCATCCTCGACGGCAACCTCGGCGCCAAAATGCCGGAGCATGCGCTCGCTGTGATCGCGGGTCGGTTGCGGCTCGATCACGCTGGTTTCGCCGGGGGCGTTGAGGCCCGCCAGCAGGATCGCCGATTTCACTTGCGCCGAGGGCATGGGGAGACGATAGGCGATGGGTAGCGGCGAGGTGGCGCCGATGATGGCGAGAGGCAAGCGGCCGCCGTTCCGGGCGATGATGCGGGCGCCGAGGCGCTCGAGCGGCAACGCGACCCGAGCCATCGGCCGGCGCCGCAACGAAGCGTCGCCGGTGAGAAAAGCGGTCAGGTCGTGGCTCGCCAGCACGCCCATGACGAGGCGCGCGCCGGTGCCGGAATTGCCGAAATCGAGCACGTCCGTGGGCTCGGCAAGGCCGCCTAAACCGACGCCGTCGATCTGCCAATCGCCGTCCTCGCGGCGCGTGATGGTCGCGCCCAGCGCCCGCATCGCCGCCGCGGTGCGCAGCACGTCCTCGCCTTCGAGGAGCCCCTGGATGCGGCTCCGCCCGATGGCGAGCGAGCCGAGAATGAGCGCGCGGTGCGACACCGATTTGTCGCCGGGGACACGGAGGCGACCGCTCAGTCGGGTGGCGGTTCCGGAGGTGAGCGGCGTCATGATCCCTCGATTTAGCACAGGCTTGCCCGCCTGCCCAATGGGGGCTGCCCGCCTGCGACGCGTGGGGGAGCGGTCGATTTTGCTTTTGACAGCCGGGGCGTGATCTGGCAATTGCCAGCCGCGCCAGGCAAGGAGGCGAGACGTGGTGAAGCCGGAATGGGGAATGAAGCGCATCTGCCCGAGTTGCGGCGCGCGCTATTACGATCTGCATCGCGACCCCGTCATCTGCCCGAAATGCGGCGCGAATTATGATCCGGAGACGGTGCTGAAGTCGCGGCGCGCCAAGGTGGCGCCGGCGGAGGTGCCGATCGAGCCGATCGCCGAGGAGGAGATCGAGACCGAGATCGCCGAGGAGGTCGAGCCCGAGGTCGAAGTGGAGGGCGAGGAGGTCGCCGTCGAGGGCGCCGAGGAGGCGGAAACCGAAGGCGAGGAGGAAGAGGAAGAAGAGGAAGTGATCGAGGACGCCTCCGAGCTCGGCGAGGACGAGGACGACATGGCCGAGGTGATCGAGAACGTCGAGGACGAAGAGGAGCGCTGAGCCGACCGTGACGTTCGGCATCGGCCAGCCGCTGCGGCGCTTCGAGGATCAGCGGCTCCTCACCGGCAAGGGCCGCTACACCGACGACATCGCGCCCGCCGGTCTCGCCCATGCCTATGTCCTGCGCTCCCCCGCGGCGCATGCGCGGCTCCGGTCGGTCGATGCCGGCGCGGCGCGGCGCATGCCGGGCGTGCTGCTGGTGCTGACCGGCGCGGAGGTCGCGGCGGAGAAGCTCGGCGACGTGCCTTGCGTCCATCCGCTGGTGAGTCGCGACGGCAAGCCGCGCCACGACACGCCGCGCCCGGTGCTCGCCATCGGCAAGGTCCGCCATGTCGGCCAGCCCGTGGCGCTGGTCGTCGCCGAGACGCTGCTTCAGGCGCGCGACGCCGCCGAGGCGATCGCGGTCGATTACGACGATCTGCCCGCCGTGGTCGACGCCCGCGCCGCCGTCGCCGCCGTCGCGCCGCAGCTCTTCGACCACATTCCCGGCAACATCGTCTTCGACTGGGACAACGACGTGACCGACGCGAAAGCGACCGATGCCGCCTTCGCGAGGGCGAAGCACGTCACGACACTGGAGATCGTCAACAATCGCATCGTCGTCAATTCGATGGAGCCGCGCAACGCGCTCGCCGAATACGACCCGGCGACAGACCGCTCGACCATCACCACGACGACGCAAGGGCCCCATCTCGTCAAAGGCCCGATCGCCGACGTCATTCTCAAGATCGGCAACGAGAAGCTCCGCGTCATCACCCCCAACGTCGGCGGCGGCTTCGGCATGAAGGCCTTCGTCTATCCCGAGCAGGCGCTCGTGGTCTGGGCGAGCCGCAAGCTGAAGCGGCCGGTGAAGTGGCAGAGCGACCGCTCCGAAGGCTTCATGTCGGACAATCAGGGCCGCGACCACGTCACGCGCGCCGCGCTCGCCATGGACGAGAAGGGCAAGTTCCTCGGACTTCGCGTCACGCTGCTGGCCAATTTGGGGGCCTATCTCTCGCCGCTCGGGCCCTTCATCCCGACGCGCTCCACCGATCTCGTCTCCGGCCTCTACACGACCCCCGCCATCCACATCAATGTGAAGGGCATCTGCACCAACACGGTGCCGGTCTGCGCCTATCGCGGCGCCGGGCGACCCGAGGCGGCCTATCTGCTGGAGCGCCTCGTCGATGCCGCTTCACGCGACATGGGGATGAGCCCCGACGCCATCCGCCGCATCAATTTCATTCCGCCGAGCGCCATGCCGTACACGGCGGCGACGAAGATCACGTTCGATACGGGCGAGTTCGAGCGGGTGATGGACCTGTGCATGGACAAAGCCGACTGGCGCGGCTTTGCGGCGCGACGGGCGG
>DATJAV010000095.1:0-11589 GCA_035515835.1 Allostellaceae bacterium | reverse complement strand
CGAGGCGGTGGCGGCGCGCCAGCGCTCCCAGCGCCGCCACCTCTTCCGGGCGGTAAAGCGTCCCCGCCTCGGTCGCCTCGCTGATGCTCATGGCGGCGGGCTGCGCGTGATGAACGACGCCCTGGCCCGCGATCGCCTGCTCGACCACTTCCGGCTGTAGCTTGGCGTCGGCACCCGGCAGCGGCATCAGCTTGGCGCCGCCGGCGAAGAATTCGGGCGCGCCGCACTCGTCCACCTGGATGTGCGCCGCCTCGTGACAGTAGACGACGCCCCAAGGCGGGACGAGTGTCGCCAGCGCCAGCGCGTTGGCGGCGGTGCCCGTCGCCACCGGAAAGACCGCGACCTCATGCTCGAAGAGCGCGGCAAAACGCTGGGCGAGCCGCTTGGTGATGGCATCCTCGCCATAGGAGGGAGCGCTGCCGGCATTGGCCGCCGCCAACGCCGCAAGGATTTCGGGCGCCACGCCGGTGACGTTGTCGCTGCGGAAATTCATCGCCCTTGAACCAGAAGCTTCAGAGCGCCCATGGCGCCGCAGTATAGGGGGATGCCGCCCGCTTGCTAGGATCGCCGCGCCATGAGCGAGAAAGAAGTGAGTGTCGCGCAAGATGAAGCCGGGCTGCGGCTCGACCGGCTGCTGGCCGCGCGGCTGCCGGAGATGTCGCGCTCGCGCCTCAAGCACCTGGTCGAGGCCGGCCAGGTGAGCCTCGGCGGCGCGCCGATCACCGATCCGTCGCTCAAGGTGAGGCCGGGCCAGTGCTTCCGCCTCGCCGTTCCCGCACCCGTCGATGACACGCCGGAGCCGCAAGCGATGGCGCTCGCCATCGTCTACGAGGACGAGCACCTCCTGGTCATCGACAAGCCCGCGGGCCTGGTCGTCCATCCGGCGCCGGGCAGTCCCGACCGCACCCTGGTGAATGCGCTGCTGGCGCATTGCGGCGAGAGCCTCGCCGGCATCGGCGGTGTGAAGCGGCCTGGCATCGTCCATCGCCTCGACAAGGACACGAGCGGCCTCATCGTCGTCGCCAAGAACGAGCAGGCGCAAGCGCGGCTTGCCGCCGATTTCGCCGCGCGCCGGATCACCCGCGCCTACCAAGCGGTCGTCTGGGGCGTGCCGGCGCTGCCGAGCGGCGAGCTCACCGGGAATATCGGCCGCAGCCCCAAGAACCGTAAGAAGATGGCCGTGCTGCGCTTCGGCGGCAAAGCCGCCATCACCCGCTATCGCGTCCTGCGCCGCTTCAAGGAACGGGCGGCGCTTCTCGAGTGCCGCCTCGCGACCGGGCGGACGCACCAGATCCGCGTCCATCTGACGGCGGCGGGTCATCCGCTGATCGGCGACCAGAGCTACGGCAATGCCGGGGCCGCGGCGCGGTTGCGGCTGCTGCCGTCGTCGTTGCACGAGCCCGTGGCCGCCTTCGAGCGCCAGGCTCTCCATGCGGCGCTCCTCGGATTTCACCATCCCGCGAGCCACGAATACCTTGAATTTACTAGTAGGTTACCCAGCGATATGCGTGGCTTGATCGATTGCTTAGATCAACTCTAAAATTGGACAAGGGACCCCCTTTCGTCTAGAGTCGGTGCTGCATCGCGGCATGGCGATCGCGCCATTTCTGAGGGGCCGCGAGCAAGGAGTTCATGGCGGCCACGACGCACGCCCTGCCCAGCATTGCCACCGAAGGGAATCTGGCGCGGTATCTCCAGGAGATCCGCAAATTCCCGATGTTGCAGCCGGAAGAGGAATACATGCTCGCCAAACGCTGGCGCGAGCATGCCGACCCCGATGCGGCCCATCGGCTGGTGACGAGCCATCTCCGTCTCGTCGCCAAGATCGCGATGGGCTATCGCGGCTACGGCCTGCCGCTCTCCGAGCTCATCTCGGAGGGCAACGTCGGGATGATGCAGGCGGTGAAGCGCTTCGACCCCGAGCGCGGCTTCCGCCTCGCGACCTATGCGATGTGGTGGATCCGCGCGTCCATCCAGGAATACATCCTTCATTCCTGGTCGCTGGTGAAGATGGGCACGACCGCGGCGCAGAAAAAGCTGTTCTTCAACTTGCGCAAGCTGAAGGGCCAGCTGCAGGCGATGGACGACGGCGATCTTTCGCCCGAGAACGTCAAGAAGATCGCAACCGAGCTCGGCGTCCCCGAGGCGGATGTCGTCAACATGAACCGGCGCCTCGCCGCTCCCGATCATTCGCTCAACGCGCCGCTCCGCGCCGAGGGGGAAGGCGAATGGCAGGACTGGCTGGTCGACGAGGGCGACAACCAAGAGGTCAGCCTGAGCGACCGCCAGGAGCTGGGGCTGCGCCGCGATCTGCTGAAGGGCGCCATGGCGCATTTGAGCCCGCGCGAGCGCGACATCCTAATGGAGCGGCGGCTCCGCGAAGTGCCGACGACGCTCGAGGATCTGTCGCAGAAATACGGCATCTCGCGCGAGCGTGTGCGTCAGATCGAAGTGCGCGCCTTCGAGAAGCTGCAAAAGGCGATCAAGAGCGCGGCCATGGACCGCCGGCTCCTGCCGACGCCTTGATCCGCTTCCTACGGGTTCGCCACGCCAGGATAAAGAATAACCACAGAGGCACAGAGATTGCGGAGCGCGCACGAACCAACTCTGTGATCTCTGTGGCTCTGTGGTTATTCTTCTTTAGCCACCCTCGCGCTTTCGCCCCGTCACTTCCTCGCCCCACTCCTCGATGAGCGCCTTGGCGCGGGCCTCGAGCTGGCGCTTGGTATCGTCGAATTGAATGTCGAGCACCATGGCGACGACGGGCGGGACGAAGAAGAAGAGGAGCCAGCCCAGGCCGGCCGCGCCATACATGACGAGCCATTGGTAGGGGCTGGCGATCACCTGCTGCAGGCTCGCGAAGCTGATGCCGACCTCCCACATCTTGAGCGCCCCGGGGATGACGCCGGCGAAGTTCATGGCGCCGACGGTGCGCGCCAGATAGTGGCGGGGATGGCGATCGACGAGGATGGCGACGGCGGTCGGCAGCGCGCCGGCGACGATGAGGAGGCAGAGCGGCAAGGCGGTCAGCGCCAGCACGGTAAGGCCGATCACCGAGAGCGTCAGGATGGCGCCGCCGCCGCGAGCACCGCCGGGCGGCGCACGCCGTCCCGGTTTCCGCGCGCCCGGCCCGGGTTTGTTGCCTCCCTTCAGGGCGGTGCTGCGCGCCATGGGCTCAGCTCATCGCCACGACAACGGCGAGCGCCACCAGCCAGGCGAGGAAGCTGGCGGTGGTGGCGGCATAGCGCTGCCCGAGTTGGGCGGCGCGCTCCGGCCGCTTCGGCCCCTCGATGCGCAATCGCTCGAACTCGCGCTCGATCCCGATGTATTCGCGCTGCGCCAGCTGGAATCCCTGCGCGTCCTGGGCGCGATCATGGGCGTTGTCGACGAGGCTCAAGAGCTCGGCAAAGTTGCCTTTGGCGACGGCTTTCGGCAGCTCCGCGGCAATACGCGCGCGCCGCGCGCGGTTGTGATAGCGCTCGATGACGGCGCCCAGCGGACGCGCCGCGCGCTGCGCCAAGGCCGGCGCGGCGGCGGGACCGTTGATCGCCTGCAGCCGGGCTAGCACGTAGAGCGTTCCCAGGGTGCGCTGCGGCCCGTCGTTGCCGGCGACCGCGTCGTACCAGTCGCTTCCGGCGGCGCGATGGCGCGCGGCGATGAAGGCAGCGAGATGGCGGTCGATCTGGAAGTCGTCGCCGCTGCGCTGCTGCGAGCTTCGCTCCAGCGCCGCCATCACCTGGCCGACATCGAGCACATAGTCGCTCTCGATCGCGGGCGAGAGACAATGAAGTCGGGGGTTCATCTCGTAGAGAATGCGCTCGATGCCGAAGCCCGGCCGGCGATCGTCGAGATGGGGCCGGATGCGCTCGAAGGCCTTGAGAATCGGCACCTGCTCGGGCTTCAGCGCCGGTTGCGCCGCGAACCAGAATTGCGGCAGCCGCCCGCCAATGGCCTCGGCGACATGCTGCACCGAGCCGCGGCCCCGGAACGCCGCGACAAGCGCGCTGCCAAAACCGTCGATCGCCGCGGCGAAGCCCTTGTATCGCACCGGCGCGCTCGGATCGAGGGCGATGCAGAGCCGCGCGACCATGCGCTCGTCGTGGCCCGAGAGGCCGACGTCGTGTCCCTCGGCCAGCGCCGCGGCCACCAGGCGCGAACGCTCGTCATCGCAGAGGCTGCGCTGCAGCCAGACCTCGAATTCTGGGCCTTTGGCGGCGCGAAGCGCTGCGGCGGGGTCGCGAGCGAAGGCGTAGCCCACGCCCCGCGCCGTGTAGAAGGGCTGACCCGAGACCTCGTAGGGTCGCGCCGCGCGCCGCACGATCACCGTCTGGCGCGGCGCTTGGCGGCGGCCTTCGAGCCAAGTCTCCACGTCGTCGATGGTCCAGCGCTCGCGCGGATCGTCGGCGAGAAGTCCGCGCAGGAGCTCGACCAGCCTCCCGGTCGGGCGCTCGCTGCCGAGGAGCGCCGCGTAGGAGCCGCGGGCGATCTTCTCCGCCACCAGCTGCTCGTCGTTGGCTCCGGCGCCGGGGTATTTGCCGTAGAGCAGATAGAGGAGGGTCGCGCCCAGCGCATAGAGATCGTCGGCGGCGGTGCCGTTGCCGCGGCCGGAGGCATTGGCGAGCGCGCTCTCGATCGGCTCGCAGGCAAGCGGCTGCAGCGCGGCAGGGGGCGCGCTCACGCATTCGCCGAGGACGACGGCGCGGTGCTGGGCGTCGCGGAAGAAGAGGTTGGTGGGACGTATGGCGCGATGGGTGAGACCGGCGGCGAACAAATCCTTGAGCAGATCGACGAGCCCCGGCAGGGCATGATGGATGATCTCGTCCTCGGTCAGGGGCTCGATCGGCTGGGTGATCGCCGGGGTGACGCGGCTGCCGGTCGGGCGATCGAAGATGACGGCGAAATGGCGCCGCCCGGTCGGCGGCCAGACGACCACACCCCAATGCCGCGGCACCAGTAGCGCATCGGTGCGGAGTCCCTGGAGCGCCCCGATCAGCTCGTGGCGCGGCGGCAGGTCGGCGTCGCAGAC
Source organism: Allostellaceae bacterium (assembly GCA_035515835.1). Taxonomy (GTDB): domain Bacteria; phylum Pseudomonadota; class Alphaproteobacteria; order ATCC43930; family CGMCC-115725; genus DAHUYF01. Next base: position 6,563 of record DATJAV010000095.1, on the reverse strand, counting down.
GAGACCGAAGATATTGGCGTTGGGGCGGTCGTGATCGGACGCGACAAATCCTGCCGCATTGGGGGAGCGCAGCTCCGCCAGCGGCCGATCGGGAAAAATCTCGAATCGCTCGCCGAGGCGCACGGGCGGCCGCGCCGCCTGACCCCCAGCGTCCTCACTCGCCACCAGCCCGGCTCCTCTGGAAAACCAGCCAATTCTAGGCGAGCAAGGGGAAACGGATGGTTAACCGGCGGTTTCGGCGCGCCCCCCGCGGGACCGAGCTGGGCGCCGCTTGAGGGCTCGCAGCAGCGCGGAAAAAATCTTGCAAGATCAGGGTACTGCAACGATATTACCGATCCTCACGCGAGCCCGCGCATTTGTCGCCGCGCAGCGATTGTGCTAGAGCGACCTGAGCAGAACGGCCGTCCGACATGTCCACGTCGTCTTTCCTCGCCGCCGCCGAGGCGCGCGGCTTTGTCCATCAAATCACCGACCGCGAGGGGCTGGCGGCGTCGCTCGCGGCCGGGCCGGTCACGGCCTATGTCGGCTATGATTGCACCGCCGACAGCCTCCACATCGGCAATCTCGTCTCGATCATGATGCTCCGTCTCTGGCAGCAGACCGGCAACAAGCCGATCGCGCTGCTGGGCGGCGGCACGACCAAGGTCGGCGACCCCTCGGGCAAGGACGAGATGCGCCGCATGCTGAGCGACGACGAGATCGCCGCCAACCAGGCGAGCATCCGCAAGACCTTCGACCGCTTCCTGCGCTTCGGCTTGGGCCCTGAGGATGCCGTGATGGTCGACAACGCCCAATGGCTCGACACGCTCGGCTATATCCCCTTCCTGCGCGACATCGGCCGGCATTTCTCGGTGAACCGCATGCTGACGCAAGACAGCGTGCGTCTCAGGCTCGAACGGGAGCAGCCGCTCTCCTTCCTCGAGTTCAACTACATGGTCGTGCAAGCCTATGATTTTCTGGAATTGGCGCGGCGCCAGAACTGCGCCCTGCAGATGGGCGGCTCGGATCAATGGGGCAACATCGTCATGGGCGTCGAGCTCGCGCGCCGGATCGAGAACCGCGCCCTCTTCGGCCTGACTTCGCCGCTCATCACGACGAGCTCCGGGGCCAAGATGGGCAAGACGGCGCAAGGCGCCGTGTGGCTTTCGCCGCATCGCCTGCCGTCCTACGACTACTGGCAGTTCTGGCGCAACACCGAGGACAGCGATGTCGGCCGCTTCCTCCGCCTCTTCACCGATCTGCCGCTCCTGGAGATCGCGCGATTGGAGCAGCTCGCCGGCGGCGAGATCAACGAGGCGAAGATCGTCCTCGCCACCGAAGCGACCGCGCTCTGCCATGGCCGCGAGGCGGCAGAAGCCGCGGCAGAGACGGCGCACAAAGTCTTCGGTGAAGGCGGCAGCGGCGACGCCTTGCCGCGCATCGAGGTGCCGCGCGGCGAGCTGGAGCGCGGCATCCCTGCGATCGACCTTTTCGCGCGTACTGGCCTCGCGGCTTCCAAAGGCGAGGCGAGGCGGCTCATCAAGCAAGGCGGCGCCCGCGTCAACGACCGAGCGATCGCGTCCGAGACGGAGATGGTGGGGCTCGGCGAGGTTGGGCCAGAAGGCACGATCAAGCTCTCGGCGGGAAAGAAACGGCACGCGCTGGTGCGGACGGTTTGAACCTAAAATATGTATTCTCACCAATATGGTGACCACTAAAATTGATGTGTCACTTAAAATGGTTCGGACCGCGTCGAAGTCCCTCACGGCCGCTGGCTGCTCCCCGTCCTCGGCGACGGCGAGGGCTCGGGGGCGTCGAAGAGGAAGAGGCGGCGGAAGAAGCCGGGGGCGACGATGCCCAGCGGGTTGACGCTGATCTTGATGTCGGAGACCGCCCCCGCAACGCGGAAGTTGACGCCGAAGACGCCCTCGCCCACCAAGGCCGGACCCAGCACCGGGATGTTGCCGAGCAGGTTGTTGATGGTATAGGCCGGCACCAGCGTGCCGGATAGGTCGAGCGTATCGCCGGCAAAGTCATAGACGCCGTCGGTGCGGATGCCGATGGCGCCGCCATAGGCGCGCAATGCCTTCACCTCGAGCTTGTCGTCGGCGAGGATGAAATCGCCCTTGATGTTGGTGAAGGGGATGCCCTCGCCCGAGAGCAGCGCGGCGATGCCGGAGAAGGACGCCAGCGACAGGAGCCGGGCGAAAGCCGGGGCATGGACGATGCGGTAGTTGGTACCGTCGATCTTGCCGCGGAAAAGACGGCGCGGGCCGTTGTCCTCGGCCTGCCCGCTGATGTCGAGATGGCCCCCCTCGACATTGTCGGAAACGTCAAAGACCTGGAGCAAGGCGCCGAAATCGTTGGTGGTGAGGCGGAAATGGTGGTCGCCCGCCGCCTGGCCCAAGCGCAAGCTCGCCTTGGCGTTCGCTCCGAGCGCAAGGTCGATGCTGATGGCTTGCCAGTGAATCCCGTCGCTGTAGAGCTGAGCCTTGACGGCGTGCGCCTCGCGACCCGGTCCCAGCACCAGCCGGTCGAGCGCTGCGTCGATGACGAGCGGCGGCTCGGCCGCTTCGCTTTTCTGGCCGCGATCGAGATTGGCGAGGAGCCCGCTCGCATCGAAGCTCGCGCCCTTGAGGTCGACGCGCCAGCCGCCTTTGCCGCGCCGGCTGATCCGGCCGGCGATGTCGGTGGCGCCGGCGACGAGCCGTGAGACGTCGACGCCTGCAATACTGCCGGCATCGTCGAGCGCCACGGCGAATTGAGCATCGAGGTGCTCGCTCTTGATCACCGCCTGGCGCACGGCGCGCAGCCGGCCGTCGTCGAGATCGAGATCGAGCGTTCCGGTGGCAGGAATGCCCGCGGACTTCCGCCAGTCGAGCTGGCGCACCTCGATCGCGGCGGCGGTGAGGTCGAGCGTGACGCTGGCGCTCGCATGCTTGTTGGCCTGCACCGTATAGGCGGCGTCGACATCGACCGGGCCCTGCAGCATGCCCTGAGCGACGTCGACGCCCAAGCGTTGCCGGGCCGCGTCGTCCAACCGCGCCTTGATGCTGTAGCGCGAGCGGATCGGGTCCTTGGCCTTGAGGCTCTCCGTCCAGGTCAGCGTCGCCGGCACATCGGCCAGCTTGCCCGTGCCGTCGAGCTTGAGCGCATTGCGGTCGAGTTTCAGGCGCAGCGTGCCGTCGGTGAGGTCGCGGCCGGCGATGACTTGGCGAATGGCGACGCCCGTGAGCTGGCCATGGGCGCCGAAATCGACCATGTCGAGGGTGAGGTCGTGCTTCAGCGGTAAGGTGAAGGTGATCCCGCCATCGACGTCGCCGCCCACTTCGGCGGGATCGATCTTGAGCGCCTGGGCGTATTGCAGGGGTTTTTCGTTAAGGACTTGGAGGACTTCCTTCACCGGACCCTTGAGGCCGAGATCGATCGTCGCGGTTTCGTCATCGGTGTCGAGCTTGTAGAGCGACGCCGTGCCGCCGGCGAGCTTCACGTCCATCACCGCGCCCGCGCTCGGCGTGAGATCGAGCCGGGTGCGGTCGAAGGTGCCGGTGCCGTCGACGCCGCGCAGCGGCGTCAGCGGCGGAAAATACTGGATGGAGATGCCGCGATAGGCCAGCGTCCCGGCGATGCTGTCGACGCGCACCGGCCGATCGGCAGTGGCCTCCAGGTCGGCATGCGCCAGGATTTGCGCCGTCGCTTCGGTGACGATGCCTTCATGCACGTGGCTGGTGATCCAAGCGCGGGAGTGCGGCGACAATTGCTCGGGCCAGTAGCGGCCGAGCGCGTCGATCGGCACCTCGGTCAGCCGCAGCTTGCCCCCGAGCGCCAGTGCCGTCGGGGGGGCGCCCGTCACCATTGCCGGGTCGAGGCCGTCGACGGTGCCGGAGAGCTCGAGCTTGGGGCCGCCGAGGTCGAGCGCCAGGCGCTCCAGCCCGAGCTGCCGCTTGGCGGGGTCGTAGGCGGCGCGGACCGATCCCGACGCGATCGGAATGCTGCCGCCCGGAAGCGCGGGATGCACCATCCGCCCGGCGCCGAGCGTCAACGCACACCAAGCCTCGTCGATGCGGAGCGCGCCGGGATCGAGCGCAACGCGCATCTCGCCCGACACCGGGAGGTCGAGCGCGGCGAGCGCCGGGAGCGGCGGCACGCCCGCTGAGAACCGGGCCGGAACCAGCCCGGCGACCGTCAGCATCACCCGAAGCTCGGTCGCACCCTTGACGTAGCTGATGTCGCCGCGCAGCTCGGCATGGGTGCCACCGCCCTCGTCGACGACGAGATTGAGATCGCCGAAAAGCCCTTCAGCACGGCGGAAGAGGGTGAGATCGGCGCGCTTGGCGTGCCAGACGATGTCCAGCGTGCGATCGTCGATGGTGAGGGCCGCGCCGTTGATTGCAACCTCGCGCAACCGGCTCACGGGTCCGTTGCGTTCGGGCGAGCCGTTGAGATCGCGGAGCAAGGCTTCGCCCCAATCCTGGCTCGCGGCATTGGCATCGGCGAGGCCGAGATGGAAGCTGCCGTCGGCGGCGCGCACCAGCCGCAGCTGGGGCGCTCGGAGCACGATGCGGGTCGGCGCCAGGCTGCCGCTGAGCGCCGCGCGCGCGCTCAGCCCCAGCACCAGCTCGGGCAACACGAGCTGCGCCTGACCGTCGCTTCGCGAGAGATGAACGCCGCGCGCGACGATCTCGATCGTGGCATTGGCGCCGAGACTGAGCAGCGTGTGGTCGACGGCGACGACAAGACCCGGCTCGGCCTCGGCGATGCCATCGGCGACATAGGGGATGAGATAATCGAGCGACACCGGACCGGCGATGAGGCGCCAGACGAGAAGGACGGCGGCAATCATCATGCCGGCCGCGAACCCGGCAAGCCAGCGCATCACCAGCCAGAAGCCGTGCTTCATCAGGCGCCCGAAGCCGCGTTTCACCATGGCGCACCGCACCCGCGCGCGGCCTTGACCGCGCAGCAGGCGCTCCGCACTCTGCCGCGATCATCGAGCAAGGTGCGCGTTGCGATCGTCGTCCTCCAGCCTTGACCTTTTGCCAGCACCGGGCGATGCCGACTTGGCGCGCCTCGGCTTCGAGCGGTGGCGCGAAGCCGCGGAAGGGACGGAAGATAGGGCGCTGGCCACCGCAATGCACGCGCTCGCCGATGATTTTTGCGGCCGGCGGCTCCTGGCCGCACTCTTCGGCAACAGTCCGTTCCTGACGCAATGCTGCCTGAAGGAGCCGGCGCTCGTGCTCTCTTTGGCCGAGCGCGGACCCGAAGCCGCGATCGCCGAGAGCGCGGCCGGGCTCGACCGCGACCTTGCCGGCATCGTCGAGCGCCCGATGCTGATGCGCGCGTTGCGCCTTGCCAAGCGGCGCGTGGCGCTCACCGTCGCGGTGGCCGATATCGCCGGCTCATGGCCGCTCGAGCATGTCACCGCCGCACTCAGCGCATTCGCCGATCAGGCGCTCGCCGCCACGATGCGTTACCTGCTGCAGAGCGGCGCCGCTGCCGGCGACATCGACCTTCTTGAGCCCACTCTGCCCGAGCGCAACAGCGGCTTCATCGTTCTGGGCGTCGGCAAGCTCGGCGCGCGCGAGCTCAACTATTCGAGCGACATCGATCTCATCCTCCTGTTCGACGCCGAGCGGCCACGCTATGTCGGCCGCCACAATCTCGGACATTTCGCCTCGCAGCTCGCGCGCGAGCTGGTGCGGATCATGCAGGAGCGTACCGCGGAAGGCTACGTCTTCCGCTGCGACTTGCGGCTCAGACCCGATCCGGCGTCGACGCCGCCGGCGCTGTCGCTCGCGGCCGCCCTCGCCTATTACGAGAGCGCTGGACAGAATTGGGAGCGTGCAGCGCTTATCAAGGCGCGGCCGGTCGCGGGCGACATCGCCGCCGGCGAGGCCTTCCTCACCGAGCTCACGCCTTTTCTCTGGCGCAAGAGCCTCGATTTCGCCGCCATTCAGGACATTCACTCGATCAAGCGGCAGATCAATGCCCATCACGGCGGCAAACGCATCGCGGTGATGGGTCACGACGTGAAGCTCGGGCGCGGCGGCATCCGCGAGATCGAGTTCTTCGCGCAAACGCAGCAGCTGATCTGGGGCGGCCGCTTCCCCGAGCTGCGCGTGCCCGAGACCTGCGCCGCGCTCACCGCGCTGGCGCAAGCGGGACGGATCAGCGCGGGTGCCGCCGCCGACCTCGTCGCGGCCTATCGCTTCCTGCGCCGGCTCGAGCATCGCCTGCAAATGGTGGAAGACGCGCAGACCCACAGCCTTCCGGCCGACGCAGCGGGGTTGGCGCGGATCGCGACCTTCACGGGATTTCCCTCGCTCGACGCCTTCATCGCCGAGCTGAAGCGGCATCTGACGGCGGTCGAGAGCCGGTATGCTGCGCTCTTCGAGGAGGCGCCCAGCCTGGCCGCGCCGGGCAACCTGGTGTTCACCGGCAGCGAGGACGATCCCGAAACGCTAGGGACGCTGGCGGCGCTGGGATTCAGCGATCCGCCGGCCGTGGCCGGGCAGATCCGCGGCTGGCATCACGGGCGCTATCGCGCGACGCGCAGCCAGCGGGCGCGCGAGCTTCTGACCGAG
>DATJAV010000094.1:0-6408 GCA_035515835.1 Allostellaceae bacterium | reverse complement strand
TTGGCCCACGTCGCCGCGGCGGTCGGAGTAGATGTGCAGCGGCTGCGCCCGCCCTTCCACCACCTCGCGATTGATGACCATGCCGCTGACGCCGTCCAAGCCCGGCAGCTCGAACATCGGCTCGAGCAGGATCGCTTCCATGATCGAGCGCAAGCCGCGCGCGCCGGTCTTGCGGTTGATCGCTTTGTGAGCGATGGCGCGGAGCGCTTCCTCGTTGAACTCGAGGCGGACGTCCTCCATCTCGAAGAGGCGCTGGTACTGCTTGACGAGCGCGTTCTTCGGCTTCGTCAGAATGTCGACCAGCGCACCCTCGTCGAGATCGTCGAGCGTCGCCACCACCGGCAAGCGGCCGACGAATTCCGGGATGAGGCCGAATTTGAGCAGATCCTCGGGCTCGAGGTCCTTCAGGATCTCGCCGGTCTTGCGCTCGTCGGGTCCGCGCACTTCGGCGCCGAAGCCGATCGACGTGCCTTGCCGGCGCTGGGCGATGATCTTCTCGAGGCCGGCGAACGCGCCGCCGCAAATGAAGAGGATGTTGGTGGTGTCGACCTGCAGGAACTCCTGCTGCGGATGCTTGCGCCCGCCCTGCGGCGGCACGGAGGCGATGGTGCCTTCCATGATCTTCAAGAGCGCCTGCTGCACGCCTTCGCCCGACACGTCGCGGGTGATCGACGGGTTGTCGGATTTGCGGCTGATCTTGTCGACCTCGTCGATATAGACGATGCCGCGCTGCGCGCGCTCGACGTTGTAGTCGGCGGATTGCAGCAGCTTCAGGATGATGTTCTCGACGTCCTCGCCGACATAGCCCGCCTCGGTGAGCGTCGTCGCGTCCGCCATGGTAAAGGGCACGTCGATGATCCGCGCCAAGGTCTGCGCCAGAAGCGTCTTGCCCGAGCCGGTCGGGCCTACCAGCAGGATGTTCGACTTCGCCAGCTCGACGTCGTTGTTCTTGGCGCCGTGCGCGAGGCGCTTGTAGTGATTGTGGACGGCGACCGACAGCACGCGCTTGGCGTGGTCCTGGCCGATGACATAGTCGTCGAGCACCTTGCAGATGTCGCGCGGCGTGGGCACCCCGTCGCGCGACTTGACCAGCGTCGTCTTGTGCTCCTCACGGATGATGTCCATGCAGAGCTCGACGCACTCGTCGCAGATGAAGACGGTCGGACCGGCGATGAGCTTGCGCACCTCATGCTGGCTCTTTCCGCAGAAGGAGCAGTAGAGGGTGTTCTTGGCGTCGCCGCCGGTAGCTTTGCTCATGGGTACCCCGTCAACAACCGATCACCGTCTCGACGCCGCGCGGCCCCGAACCTGGGGGGCATATGGCCCGTGACAACACCATACGCCACCATGATTCAACAATACTAGACGCTTGGCGATCAATAACTAGTTAAAGATAAGATGCGGTTTAGCAACATCCAAACCCCGAGGGCGTGGCAGAAAAGCCACGCTTTTAGGCTCATGTCCGCGTCTTGTTCTCCTCCCCGGGCTTCACCGGCCTGTTAGCCATAACGTTATCGATAATGCCGAACTCCTTGGCTTCCTCGGGCGAGAGGAACCGGTCGCGCTCCAGCGCCGTGGCGACGGCATCGAGGCTCTGCCCGGTATGCTTCATATAGATCTCGTTCAGCCTTGCCCTGGTCCGGAGGATTTCCCGGGCGTGAATTTCGATGTCGGTCGCCTGGCCCTGAAACCCGCCTGAGGGCTGGTGGACCATGATACTGGAGTTGGGCAACGACGCCCGCTTGCCTTTGGTTCCCGCGGCCAGCAGCAGCGAGCCCATCGACGCCGCCATACCGACGCACATCGTCGCCACGTCCGGGCGGATGTATTGCATCGTGTCGTAGATGGCGAGGCCGGACGTGACGATGCCGCCCGGCGAATTGATGTAGAAGACGATGTCCTTGCTGGGGTTCTCCGATTCGAGGAAGAGCAGCTGAGCGCACATGAGGCTCGCTACCGCGTCGTTGACCGGCCCCACCAGGAAGATGATGCGCTCCTTGAGGAGGCGGGAATAGATGTCGTAGGCGCGCTCGCCCCGGTTCGTCTGCTCGACCACCATCGGGACCAAGGTGTTCATGTAAATCTCTTTGGGATCCATGGCTTGCCTTTCGTCTCTCGGGCACCTTCCCGGATGGGAGCGCCCTCTTGCTAGGTCGTGGGCGCGCTCTCTGGCGCCTCCTCGTCGTCGTCCTTGAGCAGCTCGGCGATGGGGACGGGGCGGTCGTTCACATCGGCGATCTCGAGAATGTAGTCGATCACTTTGTTCTCGAAGATCGGCGCCCGCAAATTGTCCATGGCGCCGGGTTGCTTGCGATAGTACTCGATCACCTCCCGCTCCTGGCCCGGAAAGCGGCGCGCCTCTTCGGCCAAAGCGCGGTTGAGCTCCTCCTGCTGGACCTGAATATCGTGCGCCCGGCCGACTTCGGAAAGGAGCAATCCGAGCCGCACCCGGCGCTCGGCGATGCCGCGGTACTCGGCCTTGATCGCCTCGTCGCTCTTCTCCTCCGGCTCGGCGATCCCCTGCTCCTTGGCGCGCTTGCGCTCGGCCTCGAACTGTTTCCAGATGACGTCGAGCTCGATATCCACCATGCCCTGCGGTACGGCAAAGTGGTGACGCTCGGCCAGCCGGTCAAGGAGCTGCCGCTTCAACCGCTGCCGAGCGACGTTGCCATAGTCGCGCTCGATCTGCTGGCGCACCGCATCGCGGAGCGCCGCCAGATTCTCCATCCCGACCGCCTCGGCGAGCGACTCGTCGATGGGCTGCGGCTTCACCTCCCGCACCTCTTTCACATCAACCGCGAAGCTCGCGGTCTCGCCGGCAAGATCGGGGGCGCCGTAATCGGCGGGGAAGGTCACCGTGACGGTGCGCTGCTCTCCCGCCTTGGCGCCGATCAGCTGCTCCTCGAAGCCCGGGATGAACTGAGCCGAGCCGATCTCGAGGCGATGGCCCTTGGCGCTGCCGCCGGGAAACTCCTTGCCATCGATGCTGCCGGCAAAGTCGATGACGACGATGTCGCCGCTCGCGGCGGGACGGTCGGCCGGCTCGTTCTTGCGCTGCTGCTTGGCGATCCGCTCCAGCGCCTTGTCCACCTCCTCGTCGGGGACATCCGGGCGCAGCCGCTCGAGCTTGAGCTCGGCGAAATCCATCGGCACCACCTCGGGCAGTACCTCGACAGCGAGCTTGTATTCGAGGTCGGCGCCTTCGTTGAAGGCGACGATCTCTACCTTCGGTTGGAGGGCGGGCCGGAGCTTGTGCTCCTTAAGCGCGGCATTCGAGCCGTCATTCACCGCGCGCTCCAGCACCTCGCCCATAACCGAGCTGCCATAGCGCCGCCGCAGCACCGGCATCGGCACCTTGCCGGGACGGAAGCCCGGCAGCTTCACTTGCCGGCCGATCTCGGCCAGCCGGGTGTCGACGCGCTGCCGAATGTCGTCGGCGCCGACGATCACTTTGAATTCGTGCTTCAAGCCTTCGCTGGTGGTGGGCGTAATCTGCATCGTTGCTGGGGCCTATTCCCTGGCGCCGGGGCTGGTGCGGGCGGAGGGATTTGAACCCCCACGACCTGCGTCGCTGGAACCTAAATCCAGTGCGTCTACCAATTCCGCCACGCCCGCCCATCGGCAAGGGCGGCTTCATAGCACGGAGGAACCGAGGGGGAAACAGCCGCCTCAGGCCACCTCGGGCCGCGCCCGGCCCACCATCACCAGGACCGCCGCCACGGCGCCGATCACGAGCCCGGCCATGTGCGCCGCACCGCTCACCTCGGGCGTCGCTAGGTCGAACATCGCCTGGAGCACGATGACGAGGCCGAGCGTCAGCAGCCGCTGCTGCGCAAGCCGCGAGCGCCCGCGACGCCAGCCCCGCGCCAGCAGCACGATCTGCGCGCCGACCAGGCCGAAGATCGCGCCCGATGCGCCGACCAGCGTCTCGTTGGCCGATAGTGTCAGCGCCGCGAATGCGGTGGAGCCGATGCCGGCGGCAAAATAGACAAAGAGCGTCCGCCAACGCCCCAGCATCTGCTCGACCCAAACGCCGATGACGGCGAGCGCAAACATATTGAGGAGGAGATGCAAGAGACCAAAATGAAGAAAGGTCGCCGTCACGAGCCGCCACCAGTCGCCGCCGATGAAGAGGTCGTGGGGATCGAGCGCGCCGAGCGTGACGAGCCCGTCTTCGTTCTCGCTGACGCCGCGGACGAGCTCGACGAGATAGACCGCGACATTGACGAGGACGAGGCCGAGAATGACATAGCTCCGACCGATGCCGGCGTACACCGCCCGGCTATAGGCGGCATCGCTGGCCAGGCCGCTCTCGATGGCGGCGATTGTCCGCTCGTCGGCGGCGGTCAGCTGATCTTCCGGCCGAGCCGGCGCGGCGGCGCGGCGCCGCTTCACCGCCGCGGCGGTGAGCGCATCGGCGCTGTCGGCGATGGCGGCAAGCCGCATCAAGCCCTGGTCGCGCGCACCGCTCGCGAGCTCGGCCGTCGCCAACCAGAACTCCTTGACCTCGGGATCAAAGGGGAGCAGCGGCAGCAAGCGCGCGACCGCGGCGACACGGCCGCAGAAGGCCAGCCCATAGAGCCGGCACACCAGATAGCGCTCGCCGCTGCCGACGGGATAGCGTTGGAGCAGCGCCACCATCTCATGCACCCGGCCCGTCTCACCAAGGGCGCGCACCCGCGACATCAACAGCATGAGGGGGTCGCGGGCGCCGGCCTCGTCGCCGAGATCCGCCAGAGCATCCCAATCCTCGGCGATGCGAAGCAGCTGGACGCGGATGGCCGGCCGGTCGCGCTGAGATGTGCGGGGGTCGTCGATGAGCGAGCGCAGCTCGGCCTTTGCCTGATCGAGCTCGCCACGCGCCGCGCGCGCGCAAGCGGCGAGGATACGACGCTGAAGCCGCCAGCCATCGAAGGGATGGAGCAACAGGGCGACCCGTAGGTAGCGCGCGGCGCGAGCGTAGCGACCGCGCCAGACATTGCGGGCGGAGAGGCGCGCCGCAGCCGTCGGAAGCGCAATCAGCAAGACCCAGAGAGCGCCCGTGAGCTCTTGCAGCGGCTCCGATTGCCGCCAATAGGCGGCCGCGGCGAGCGCCAGCACCAGCCCGCATTTCACGCTCCACGCCAGCCCATGGGCAAAGCGGGTCTGAGCCAGCGCCATCAGGAACGCCAAGCAATAGACGATGGCCATCCAGTAGACGACCCAGTCGAGGCTCATGGCTGCGGAATCTTCCGACCGATCAGCGGCAGGACGCGCTTGTTGCCGGGGGAATGCGCGTCATCACGGACGCGCGAGGCAAGCGCGCGCCGCGGCGTCGAGGATGGCGTCGGCGTCGAGACCATAAACGCGATAGAGGTCGGGGATGTCGCCCGACTGCCCGAAATGATCGACGCCCAGCGGGTGGATGCGGTGCTGCGCCACGGCGCCGAGCCAGGAGAGCGTCGCCGGATGGCCGTCGATCACCGTCACCAGCGCGGCATCGGCGGCGAGCGGCGCCAGCAGCCGCGCGATCTGGCTCGGCGCGCCACCCCGCTGCTCGTCAAGCCAGCCGGCATGGAGCCGGTCGGCCGAGGTCACCGCCAGGAGGCCGGCGCCGGGAATGTCTTCCATGAGCGCTTGATGGGCCGCCATCGCTTCGGGCGCCACCGCACCGCAATAGACGATGGCGAGCTCGGCGCCGGGGGTGGGCGGCTTCAGCCAATAGCCGCCCGCAATGATATCGGGGGCGAGCGCGTCGATCGAGCGGCGCGGCTGCTCCAGCGGCCGTGTCGAGAGCCGGAGATAGAGCGACCCGCCCTCCTCCGCCTGGAGATGGGCGAAGCCCCAACGCAGCAGCACAGCGAGTTCGTCGACGAAAGCGGGCTCGAAGGACGCGAGCCCGGCTTGCGCCATGCCGATAAGCGGCGTGCCGATCGATTGGTGCGCGCCGCCCTCGGGTGCCAGCGTGATCCCTGAAGGCGTTGCTACCACCATGAAGCGCGCATCCTGGTAGCAGGCATAGTTGAGCGCATCGAGGCCGCGATTGATGAACGGATCATAGAGCGTGCCGATGGGCAGCAGGCGCGCGCCGAAGAGCGGCGCCGCGAGGCCCAGCGCCGCCAACAGCAGGAAAAGATTGTGCTCGGCGATGCCGAGCTCGATGTGCTGGCCTGCGGGCGACATCTGCCAGCGCTGCGCCGAGATCACCTTTTCGTCGCGGAAGACATCGGCGCGCTCGCGCCGGTCGAAGACGCCGCGCCGGTTGACCCAGCCGCCGAGATTGGTCGAGACGGTGACGTCGGGCGAGCAGGTCACGATGCGGGCGGCGAGCGCGCTGTCGCCGCCGGCGAGATCGTTGAGGAGCCGGCCGAAGCCTTCCTGCGTCGACATGCGCGGCGCTTGCGGCAGCGGCAGAGCGTCCGGCACCGG
>DATJAV010000093.1:0-12035 GCA_035515835.1 Allostellaceae bacterium | reverse complement strand
AGCGGCCCTCGTCGAGCGTCGATAGGGTGACGATGTCGGGATTTTCATGAAAGACCTTGGAAAAAAGTCGCTCAGAGCGCCGGAGCGCCTCCTCTGCATGCTTCCGCGCAGTGATATCGGTCAGCCATGAGAGCGAGGTGGGCTGACCGTCCCAGGTCGTGGCTGTCGCATTGCATTCCATCCAGCCGCTCGATCCGTCGGCGCGCAAGAAGCGATACTCATATTGCTGCGGCGCATGCCGGTTGGACATGCGCGCCTTGCCGCGGCCGATGACCATCTCGCGATCGTCGGGATGAACGTAAGGGGCATAGGCGCCCGTTTTGCGGAACTCTTGCGCGCTGTCGTAGCCGTGAATCCGCGCGAGCGCCTGATTGACGTAGAGCATCTCCTCGGCGGTGCACACAAGGACGCCTTGCGGTGCTTTGTCGAGGACGGTCTGCAGCCGCGCTTGTGTGGCGCGAGCGAGAACCTGCTCGTCCCGCGCGACCGCGTGCACTGCTGCTCCCTGCCATCCCTTACGCTGTGCCATGTCCCATTGCCGCGCCGCTGTAACGAGGCACCTCGGCGCACCGCAGTTTGCCGCCCCAAGCGTTCCTAACATGGCACCCGTTAGGGGAGTGTTAAGGCTCTGGGAAGTGGGTGAGCGCCGGCGCCGACGCCGTGCTAACATGCCAAAACACAGTATCGAGATCGGCTCGCGGCGTAATCGTGGCACAGCTCGTCCTTCCAACCGGCGTCGCGCGGCTCGTTAATCGCGCGGTCCTGACCGCTACCCTGGCTTTCGGTGCTGCCGGTCTCGCGCTCCTCTTCGCGGTGGCGCTGGTCGAGCGCGACCCGTCCTTTGCCGCAACGAGCCTCATCTATGGCACCTCGCTCGCCGCCTGCGCGCTCTGCTCTTTCCTCTACAACATGCTGGAGGCGGCGCCGCGGCGGGACTTGCTGCGCCGCCTCGACCACGCCGCGATCTTTCTTCTCATCGCCGGCACCTACACGCCCTTCGCGGGCGGCATCCGCGGCCTCTTCGGCATCAGTCTCCTGGCCTGGGTCTGGGGGATAGCGCTGGTCGGCGTTCTCCTGAAGCTCTTTGTCGGCAAGGCTTTTGAGCGCGGTTTCGTCGCGCTTTATCTCGCACTCGGCTGGCTCGCCGTGACGGCCGGCCGCGACGTGGCAAGCCTGCCGGTCGTGCCGCTCGTCCTGCTCGGTATCGGCGGCATCGCCTACACGGTCGGCGCCCTCATCTATGCGCGCGACATCGGCCGCTGGACGGATCCCGTCTGGCATAGCTGCGTGCTCGCCGGCAACGTCATGCATTTTCTCGCCGTCATCGCGCTCGGTCTTCTGCCGGTGCTGTCTGCGAGCGCGTCCTAGGACGCCCGCGCATGGCTCAGTCCCCCGCACTATGACGCGCAGCACCGCGGCGACGCCGCCCGTTACGAATCCTATTTCGCCGGATGGACCGGACGATGCGGCAGAAGCTTGCTTTCGTCGGCGCCCATTTCCTGCTCGATCCCGGTGCGCGTGTCGCGGATATGGGCTGCGGCTCGGGCTCGGGAAGCTACGAGCTGGCGCTCCTCAATCCGCAGATCCACGTCATCGGCGTCGACATCAATCCGGAATCGATCCGCATCGCCGCCGAGAAGTTCCAACGGCCCAATCTCGAATTCAAGGTCGGGGACGTCGCCGAGCCGATCTTCGCCGCAGCGCCGCTCGACGGCGTGTTGAGCTCGTCGACGCTTCACCACGTCTACACCTTCAACGGCTACAGCCGCGACGCGGTGCGCCGCGCGCTCCGCAGCCATCTCCAATGCCTGCGCGAGGACGGCGTCTTCGTGCTGCGCGACTTCGTCAGGCCCGCTCGCGACGCCTATGTGCTGCTGGAGCTCGCCGACGAGCGGAGCCGTGGCGCTCTCGTGGCCGAGCTCTCCGACGCCGACCTCCTGCAGCGTTTCGCGCGCTCGGCGCGGCCGCTCGACAAGGCGCGTGGACCCGGCTTCTTCCTCGAGGAGGTCGATGCCCTGCGCCCGGGAACGCGCCTCTTTCGCCTCTCGCACAATTGGGCGGCGGAGTTCGTCCTGCGCAAGGATTACCGGCGGTATTGGGACGTCGAGCTCCTCGAGGAATACACCTATTTCACCGCCGATGAATTCGCCGATGAGCTGGCGCGGGCCGGCGCGCGGCTCGTCTCGGCCGAGCCTTACTGGAATCCGTGGATCGTGAAGCACCGCTTCGCCGGCAAGTTCCGCATCCTCGACGAGAGCGGGCGCGACCTTGGCTGGCCGGCGGCCAATTTCGTCGCGGTGGCGCAGCGCGCGCGCAGGGGTGCGAGCCTCCGCCTCGCCGAGCGCCGTCCTTCGGAAACGCCGCCCGCTTTTCTCATTCTGGAATCGATGACCGGCGGCGCCGAGGGCGACGCCTGGGATCTCGTCCGTCGGCCGCATCCGGTCTGCGATCTCCTGCCCTGACGAATGGTCGATGGCCGCCTCCGCGTCATCGCGCGGCATGGCTATCCCCGGCCGATCACTTGCGCCGTGCCGCGCGGACCCGCGATGATCGATGGCAGCCGTTGGGGGGGCTACTTGATCGAGCCGGTGGCGGGCATGGTCGCGGCCAAGGCCGCGCCGGAGGCGGTAGCCGCGCTCCTCGCCGAGCGGGTCGGCATCGCCCGCGACGCGATCGGCACGCCCGAGCCGGGCCTTACCTACTATCCCTCGCCCGGCGGCATCGACGAGGTGGTGCAATCGCTCTTCGTCCCGGTCTCGGCCCCGGTTTCGGCGCGGTCGATCGCGGCGGCCTTCTCCGGCTTCAGCACCGCGGGCCAGCTGCGCGAGTTCGATGCGCAGGATCTGCTGCGCGCCGCGCATGTCGGCGTCCTCCCCGCGGCGCGTCTCGAGATGAATCTCTACGCCTTGATGGCGCGGCTCGGCATTCCGCCCGATCCCTTCATTGGCGAAGCGATCGAGCCGCCGGCGGCGGACCCCGACCCCGCTTCCCTCCGCGGTGCGAGTCTGGGCGCGCTTCTCGCCAGGCCCGGCGTCGCGCCCTTCCAGCCCAGCGCCCCGCCCGCGCAGTATCTTCGCCTCGTCCGTTCCGTCTTCGCCGACGAGACCGATGAGAACGGCCTGCCACGGACGCTCGCCGAGCATGAGTTCGAATTCGTCCTGCCGCGCCGACGCAGCGTCAACACGGTGGTGGCGCTGCCGCTCCTCGGCGCGAGTGAGCTGCGCATCGGCCTCGAGACGCGGCTTCTCCCGGTGCCGCAGCGCCATCAAGGCGATGCCCGCATCCCGACAGCGCCCGCCTGGCGCCTCGACCGCGACATCGCCACGCTCGCGGAGGCGCGGCGCTTCATCGCCGCGACGCTCGGCGTCGAGACCGGCGACGTCGTCCCGCTGGGCGCCGCCTATTTCCCCAGCGCCGGCATTACGCCCGAGCGCGTTCATCCCTTCGTCGTTCGCCTTTCCGGAAGCGCGAAGGCGCTGCCCTATGACTTCGTGCCGCTCAGCGAAGTCCGTGCGTCGCTCGATCAACTGCGCGATGGGCATCTGCTCGTCGCCGCGTTGCGCCTGATGCACGCGCTGGGTCTCGTGGCCGAGACTAGAAGCTGCCGGAATGTTCCGCCGAGTGCTTGAGCAATTGGCTGCGGTATTGCCCGGGCGAGAGGTCGAACCAGCGCTTGCAGGCGCGAAAGAAACTGCTCTGATCGGCGAAACCGAGCAAATAAGCCGCTTGCGCGAGCGTGAGGTGGAGTCGCCCGAGATATTGCTCGGCAAGCTCGCGCCGCGTGTCGTCGAGCAGCTGGCCGAAAGACGTCGCTTCCTCTTCGAGGCGCCGCTGCAGCGTGCGCTCGCTCATATGGAGTTCGCCGGCCACCTCGTCGCGCCGCGGCTCGCCGTCGGGCAAGCGGCGTACGATCACCTCTCGCACCCGATAGCTGGTCCGAGCATGATCGAAGTGCTTGAGGTACTCGCCGGCGAAGCGGTCGTGCAGCTCCGCGAGCAGCGGGTTGGAGGTGGGGAGCGGCACGGTCAGGTCGGTGCGGGCGAACAGCAGGCTGGCGCGCGGCGCGTCGAACGATACTGGGCAATGAAAGGCCGCCCGATAGGGCGCGAGATCGACCGGCGCGGGATACGGCAATTCGGCCGCCAGCGGATAGACCGCGCGTCCGCTGATCCAGCGGCAGAAGCCGATCACCGTGATAAGGATGAACTCGACGCGCTGCCGTGGCACCGGCCGATCGCCGCCAAAAAGCACGAATGTCAGCCGCCACCCGGCGGGCTCTTGGCTCATCGTCAGCGTCAACGCGTCGCTGAGGATGAGTAGGTAGCGTATGAGGCGCTCGAAGGCGCCTTGCAGGTTGGCGCATGACATCATGGTGTAGCCGACCACGTCGAAGCTTGCGGGCCGCGCGACGTAGTGCTGCGCGACCCCGATCGCCGGATTCCCCGATCGTTCGGCGGCGAGCTCCCACACGCGGCTGATCTTTTCCGTCTGCAAGCGCGCACCCGGAGCCTCGAGCGCCGCAGGGTCGATCCCGGCGGCCGCGAGCAGGGCGCGGACGTCCATGCCCTCGGCGGCAAGCATTTCCGCCATGCCTTTCACCCAGATGGCAGCGGTCATCGGTTTGCTCATCCCTCGCCCCTCCCAGCGGCGCAGGCTGGCCTTCTGAGGCCAATAGATTGGCCGCCGCGGTCACTGACACGGCGCGGCCTGACATTTAGCATTCCCAGTGTAAGGGGCTGCTCAGACCCGGAGATCGGTCTCGCCGCCTCTCGCCGCACCTTCGGCAGCATGCCACGGAACCGCAGCTGGCGGCGTTGTTTTTCGCGGGACGAGGGAGGGGAAATGTCGAACAGGCACTGGCTCGCCGCTTATGGCAAGCGAATTCCGGCCGAGGTCGACCCGGACGCGCATGGCTCCGTGTTGTCGATGCTCGAGGACGCCATGAAGCGCTTCGCGGGCAAGCCCGCGTTTCGCTGTTTCGGCGAGACCCTGACCTATGCCGATACCGACCGGCTGTCGCGCGGCTTTGCCGCCTACCTGCAGGGGAAGCTTGGCGTGAAGAAGGGCGATCGCATCGCCGTGATGCTGCCCAACATCCCGGCTTTCCCGCTCGCCATGCTGGGGATTCTGCGCGTCGGTGCGGCCCAGGTAAACGTCAATCCGCTCTACACGCCGCGCGAGCTCGAGCATCAGCTGAACGACGCCGGCGTCGAGATCATCGTGATCTTCAGCGGCGTCTCGGCGACGCTCGCCGAAATCATCGGCAAGACCTCGGTCAAGCAGGTCATCAGCGTGGGGCCGGGCGACGGCACTCGCGCGTCGCTTCCTGGTCCACCCGTTGACACCCGGCTTCGGAACGTCGTCGCACTCTCGGACGCCCTTGCTCACGGCGCGGATCTCGCCTTCGCGCCGGTGCCGTTGCAGGGCGACGATCTGCTCTTCCTGCAATATACCGGCGGGACCACAGGGCTTTCCAAGGGCGCAGCGTTGTCGCATCGCAACCTCGTCGCCAACACCGAGCAGTTCAAGGCCTTCATGCCGGATGCGTTGCGCCCGGGGCAAGAAGTCGTCGTCACCGCGCTGCCGCTCTATCATATCTTCGCGCTGATGGTGAACTTCATCACCTACTACTCGATCGGTGCGGAGAACTGGCTGGTTCCCAATCCACGCGACATGAGCGGTTTCGTCGAGATCCTCCGCCAGGCGCGCTGCACGATCTTTACCGGAGTCAACACGCTGTTCACCGGCCTCTTGGCGCACCCGCGGATCGCCGATGTGGATTTCTCGGGGCTGCGCGTCGCGATCGGCGGCGGCGCCGCCGTGCTGGCCACCACCTCGGCGAACTGGAAAGCGCTGACCGGGAGGGACATTCTCGAAGGCTACGGCCTCTCGGAAACCTCGCCGATCCTCGCGCTCAATCCGATGACGACGGAAGGATTTTCCGCGACGGTGGGCCTGCCTTTCCCGTCCACGGACGTCAAGCTGCTTGATGCGGAGGACAAGGAAGCGGGGCTCGGCGAGCCGGGCGAAATCTGCGCCAAGGGCCCGCAGGTCATGGGTGGCTACTGGCAGAAGCCCGAGGCCAACGCCGCCGCATTCACGGCCGATGGGTACTTTCGCACCGGCGACATCGGTGTGCTCGACGAGAATGGGTTCCTCAAGATCGTCGACCGCAAGAAGGACATGATCATCGTCTCAGGCTTCAACGTCTATCCAAACGAGGTCGAGGCGGTTGCGGCGGCCTGCGCCGGCGTCGCCGAATGCGCTTGCGTTGGCAAGCCGGACGCGAAGACCGGCGAGGCGGTGAGGCTCTTCGTGGCCAAGGCGCCCGGCGCGACCATCACCGAAGAGGACGTGATCGCCCACTGCCGGCGGGCGCTCGCGGCTTACAAGGTGCCGAAGGACGTACGTTTCCTGGACGCCCTGCCAAAGTCGAACGTCGGCAAGATCCTGCGCAAGGACCTGCGCGCCATTCCTTGAACCGAGGGCCAGCACCATGGCGATACCGCAATACAGCATGACGACAGCCCCGCAGTTCGCCGGCCGAGAGCTGGGGACCTCCGACTGGATAAGGGTGGACCAGGACCGTATCGATCGCTTCGCAGCCTGCACGGGCGATCGGCAGTGGATCCACGTAGACGTCGAGCGCGCCAAGCGCGAAAGCCCCTTCGGCGGGCCGGTGGCGCACGGCTACCTCACCCTGTCGCTGGTCGCCGCGATGGTGATGGAACTCGGTGTCATTCCGCCGGATGCCGCAACGGGGCTCAACTATGGTTTGGACAAAGTGCGCTTCATCGCACCCGTCAAGGCCGGAGCACGGGTGCGCTGTCGCGCCAGTCTTGTCTCGGCCGAGCCGCAAGATGCCGGGCGGATGCTCCTCAAGCTGCAATGCACGCTGGAGATCGAGGACGAGGCCAAGCCCGCGCTCGTCTCGGAGATGCTCTGCCTGCTGGCAGGCAAACGCGGTGCTGCGTGATGGGGAGGAGCAACCGTGGTAAATGAGACCCGTGAAGCCGAGGCTTCAGATACTGATATCCGCGAGCAGGCGGCGCAGCACACGCTGGCAGCCAATCCGCTGGTCGGGGTGCGCGCCCGGGACCTTCTCGATTCGACGCGCGTGCTGATCGGCAAAATGATGAAAAACCCCGGAGTGGTGGCGCAACAGTATCTGTCCTTCCTCGGCGAGATCGGCCGCATAGCGACCGGCGGCTCGGAGCTTCAGCCCGACGCCAAGGACAAGCGCTTTGTCGATACAGCTTGGAAGGAGAGCGCTGTCTACCGCGCGCTCGCGCAGTGCTACCTCGCCTGGGGAGGAGCGCTTAACCGATTTGTCGATGAGGCGAAGATGGACAAGCGCGATGCCGAGCGCGCGCATTTCGTCGTGTCGCTCTTCGTCGACGCGATGTCCCCGACCAACTCGCTCGCAGGCAATCCCGCGGCGCTGAAGAAGCTCGTCGACACGGGCGGCGCGAGCCTCGCGCACGGCCTGGAGAATTTTGTCGGAGACCTGGTGCGGAATGGCGGCCTGCCGGCGCAGGTCGACCGACGGAAGTTTGCCGTGGGAAAGAACCTCGCCACGACGCCGGGGGCGGTCGTCTATCGCAATCCGGTGATGGAGCTGATCCAGTACCGGTCCACCGGAGAGGAGGTGCACCGCCGGCCGCTCCTCATTGCTCCGCCACAGATCAACAAGTTCTATATCTTCGATCTGGTGGCCGACAAGAGCATCGTTCAGTTCGCCCTGAACGGCGGCCTGCAGACCTTTGCCATCAGCTGGAAGAACCCCACGCCGGGCGAAAGCCACTTCGGAATCGACACCTATGTCGAGGCGATGGAGGAAGCCGTCGACGCGATGCGAGAAATCACCGCGAGTGAGGACGTCAACATCTGGGGCTCGTGCTCCGGAGGCATCACCATGTCGGCTTTCCTGGCGAACCTTGCGGCACGCGGCGAAACCAAGGTCCACAGCGCCACCGTCGCGGTCTGCGTGCTCGACATGGCGGTCGCGCAGAACACCACGGCTGGAATTTTTGTCACTCCGGAATCGATCGCCGTGGCGAAGAGCGCCTCGCAGCTCGCCGGCGTGGTCGAAGGGCAGGAATTGGCGCGCATGTTCGCCTGGATGCGGCCCAACGACCTCATCTGGAACTACTGGGTGAACAACTACCTGCTCGGGAATGCGCCGCCCGCCTTCGACATCCTCTACTGGAACAACGACACCACCCGGCTACCGGCTCGGCTCCATGCCGACTTCCTCGATCTCATCGGCGCCAATCCCTACGTCAATCCCGGTAGGCTCACGGTGCGCAGCGAGCCGCTCGACATGCGTCTCGTGAACATGGACAGCTATGTCGTCGCCGGCGTCACGGACCACATCACGCCATGGCAAGGCTGCTACAACACGGCGAAGCTCTATGGAGAGCGGAGCACCTTCGTGCTCGCGAACAGCGGCCATATCCAGAGCCTGCTCAATCCGCCTGGCAATCCCAAAGCCCATTTCTGGGCCGGCGCGGCGCGCCAGGCGAGCGCGGAGATGTGGCTCGAACAGTCGACGAAGCACGCGGGAAGCTGGTGGCCGCACTGGCTCGCCTGGATCAAGGTTCGGTCCGGCGAAATAGCCTCGGCGCCGGCGACGCTGGGCAGCAACAGCAACCCGCCGCTTGGTCAAGCGCCCGGGCAATACGTCATGGAGAAGTAGGTGCAAATCAGCCTGCTCGACGTGGGCGGACAGAGGTTGCGCGTCGGCGTCCGGAGCGGCGAGAAGGCTCGCCCGCCATTGCTTCTCTTCAACGGAATCGGCGCCAGTATCGAGCTGGTCGAGCCATTTCTCGACGCGCTGGACGGCCCCGAGGCGATCATCTTCGACGTGCCGGGCGTCGGTGGCTCGCCGGCGCCCACGCTCCCTTATCGCCCGCGGAATCTGGCCCGGTTGAGCGCGGCGTTGCTCAGCCAGCTGGGACACGAGCAGGTGGACGTGCTGGGGGTGTCCTGGGGCGGCGCACTCGCCCAGCAATTCGCGTTCCAGCAGGCGAAGCGCTGCCGGCGGCTCATTCTCGCGGCAACCTCGCCCGGCCACCTGATGGTGCCGGGAAAGCTCACCTTGCTGCTCGAGATGGCGACGCCACGGCGCTACAAGGACCCTGACTATATGCGAAGCATCGCGGGGGACATCTACGGCGGGGAACTACGCCGCTCGCCCGAGCTTGTGCGCAAACACCTTCGGCATGTCCGCTGGTCGAGCGACTACGGCTATTACCTGCAGCTCTTCGCCGCGTTCGGCTGGACCAGCCTGCCCTGGCTCCCGTTCCTCTCCCAGCCGACCCTCGTCATGGCAGGGACCGACGATCCAATCGTACCGGTCGTCAACGGGCACATCCTGGCGAAACTCATTCCAGACGCGCGCCTGGTGACGATCCACGACGGCCATCTCTTTCTCGTCACCAGCCCAGGCGAATCCGCAAAAGTAATTGCTGATTTCCTGGGCTCCGAACCCTCGCCAAGCCGCCGGTAGAGTCCACTCTGGAAGCGTGAGCGGTCATCGCGAGGTCGATCGGCGGAAGGCGGCATAAGAGGAATTTTGCCGCATAAACCGGAGTGTTTTCTCTAACTTTTCGGACGACACTCGCAGCTCTCGGGCCGGGTTGCCGCCCTCGTCCGATCAAGCCAACAGGAGAAACTCGCATGTCGAAGGAACAGGAAAATAAGGTCGTCGTCGGCCGCTGGTTCAAGGAATTTTGGGGCAATCCATGGAACCCTCGTATTGTCGACGAGCTCGCAGCTCCCGACATGCTCCTTCAATATTCGTTGCATGCGCCGCGTCGCGGCCGCGACGACGTGAGGAAGTTTATGGTCGGCTTCCGTCAGGCGTTCCCCGATCTTAATTTCTGGGGCGCGGCGGACCTCATTGCCGAAGGCGACTACGTGGTCGGGCGCTGGGAAGGCGGTGGCACGCACACTGGCCCTGCCTTCAGTGACTTTCTCATCGGGTCACTTCCGGCCGCCTCTGGCCGGAAGATGAAATTCACCGGGACGACGGTGCTTCTTGTCCGAGAGGGCAAGATCGCCGAGGAAGTCGGATTGGACGATGGAGTGACGGCGTTGCAACAACTCGGTATCCTGCGAGCCGCCTAGGACGGCTTCGACCTTGCAACCGCTGTTCCCGAGAAAGCGGAGCCCAGGGCGGCGGCGCGCCGTCGGTTGCCCTGGTCGCCCGCGTTCGCGGGGAAGGCGTCTGGTTCCATCGTTTCGGAATCTGCCGCAATGAACCATCTCGCCCCCGGGCGCGTCGATGTCTGGCTGACCGCGCTCGGGGGTCTCGGAAGGGACGCCATCGGCGCCTTCGAGCGGTTGCTGAGCGCGGCGGAGCGCGAGCGATGGCTGCGCTATCGCGTCGAGGAGGCGCGCTTGCAATATCTCGTCGGTCGCGCATTGGTGCGCACCTCGCTCTCGCGCTATGCCGAGGTGGCGCCAGAGGCCTGGGAATTCGCCGCCAACCGCTACGGCTGCCCCTTTGTGGCGGAGCCCGCTTCTCGCCGCGATCTGCGTTTCAATCTGAGCCATACCGATGGTCTCGTCGCTTGCGCCGTGGGCCGCGATTGCGAGCTCGGCGTCGACGTCGAGAGCACCGAGCGGCGGCTCGACGTAATGGAGCTGGCGCCGAGCGTCTTCGCGCCCGCCGAGGTCGCGAACCTCGTCGAGGCAGCGCCCGAGGAGCGGCGCGACCTCTTCTTCTGCTACTGGACGCTGAAAGAGGCCTACATCAAGGCGCGCGGCATGGGCATCTCGCTGGCGCTCGACGGCTTCGCCTTCGATTTGGGCGGCGCCGCGCCTCGCGTGCGCTTCTCGGAGAAATGCCCCGACGCCGCCGCGCGCTGGCGCTTTCGCCAGTATGTGCCGACGCCAAGACACAAGCTCGCGCTCGCGGCAGCAGCGCCTGGGGCGCCCGAACTCGATATCCGCATTGCCTGGGTGACGCCGCTGCCGGGAGCGGCGACGGTGCTATAGTGACCGAAACGCCGCCAGCCCGGGACGGATTGCATGAGACCTCTGACTTCGCTGTCGCTCTTTCTCGTCCTGCTGCTGGCGTTCCTCCTGCCGCTTCTGTTCTACCAGCTGATGCTGGCGGGGCTCGCCAAGCTCAGCCTGAGCCCGGGCACGGCGCTCATGCTGATGATCGCCATCATCGTCGGCGGCATGGTCAACATCCCGGTGAAGCGCATCAGCCGCGGCACTGCGGTCGACGTGCATCCGCTCGCCGTCTATGGATTCTCCGGCATGCTGCCGCAGCTCCGGCGTGCCCGGCGCGAGACCGTCATCGCCGTCAATGTCGGCGGCTGCCTCATTCCGGCGGCGCTCGCGCTCTACGAGCTCTTTCACCTGCTCAGCATCGATAAGAGCCTCTTGACCCCGGTCGTGCTCGTCACCGCCGCGAATATCGCGCTCTGCTACACCGTGGCGCGGCCGGTGCCCGGCGTCGGCATCGTCATGCCCGGCCTGGTGCCGGCGATTGCGGCGGCCGTGCTCGCCTTTCTGCTGGCGCGCGAGCAGGCGGCGCCCGTCGCCTTCATCGCCGGCGTGGCCGGGCCGCTGATCGGCGCCGATCTCTTCCATCTGCGCGAGATCGGCCGGATCGCCACCGGCATCGCCAGCATCGGCGGCGCCGGCACCTTCGACGGCATCGTGCTCTCGGGAATCGTCGCCGCCTATCTGGCGTAAGGGCGCCTCAGGCGATCCCGAGCAGCGCCGGCAATTCGGCGAGGCTCCGGATCTCGCAATCGGGATTGCCCGGCAGCCGCTCGCGGCGCTGGCCGTAGCGGTTGCACCAGGCGACGCGCATGCCATAGGCTGAGGCAGCGTAGGCGTCCCAGGCGTTGGATGAGAGGAACGCGATGGCGCCCGCCTCGACGCCGCAGCGCTCGACCGCCAGGCGATAGACGCTGGGATGCGGTTTATAGACGCCCACTTCCTCGATCGAGAGCACGGCATCGAGCAGGCCGCCGATGCCAGCATGGTCGACGACCATCGCCAGCATCGCC
>DATJAV010000092.1:0-5143 GCA_035515835.1 Allostellaceae bacterium | reverse complement strand
CTTCATCTCTGTGTCGGCCTGCCGCTTCATTTCTTTCTTCTGCCGCGCGACGCGACGCCGTTGCTCACGCCCCGGGCGGTATCGCCATCGGCGGTCGCCGGTGCGGCGACAGGGCGATCCTGGGCGATCTGGGTGCTGGGCGGCAACCTCACCTTGCAGATCGCCATCGGCTCGGTCGTGGCCGTCCATCTCGTCACGCTGCTTCAGGGGCGCGGCATCGACCTCGATCTCGCCGTGACGCTCGGCAGTTTGATCTGGCTGGCGCAGGGCTGCGGCCGGCTGCTCCAGGCGATGGTCGGCCGCCACACTCACCCGGTCTGGGAAGGCGTGGCGTCGAGCGCTTGCGTCTTTTTGGGCCTCGTCCTGCTGCTCGCCAGCGAGAAGGCGGTGGTGGCCGGCGCTCTCCTCGTCTTCGGCCTCGGCAACGGCGTCCGCGGCATCGTCAAAGGCACGCTGCCGCTCGTGCTCTTCGGCGCGCAAGGTTATGCGACGCTGGTCGGGCGCTTGGCGCTGCCGACGCTCGTCGCTCAGGCGGCGGGGCCCTATCTCGGCGCCTTGGCGCTCGATCGTTGGGGGGCGACGCCGACGCTGATCGCGGTCGCCGCGCTGGCTCTCCTCAATCTTGCGCTCGCCTATGTGCTGCGGGCTGCCATGCCGGCGGCAAACGAGGCTTGACGCGAATGAGACGCCAAAGCGGCCACGGGCGTCCCGCAGTCAATCGTCGCAATTGATCTCGGTATAGGCTCCGTCCTTGGGGTCGCCATAGCTCAGCGCCGCAGCCGCCGTCGCGCAGACGCTCATCGAGGTCCTGAGCGTAAGGACGCGCGCGGGCTCGGTGTCGCTGGTGCGGAACTGCACCTTGGCATGGGTCGCGCCGTCGTTGAGGAGCGGCAGCGTCAGCGGCAGGAGTAGCGCCGCGGCAACGAAAGCACCAGCGGCAACTTCGCGGAAAGCGGCTCGCGTGTCGTCCATGGCGTCACCTCAGGCAAGACGAGGCGGCCGGCTTCGACCGCCACGCTTGTCCTACGCTGCGCCGCGGCAATCCATCCCCTGGGTGACGCCGCCGCTATTGCGCCGTCACGCGCCGTGCGATTTTCAGCTCGGGCCGCTTGTTGAGCGTCTGGAACACGACGCAATAGCGCTCGGTCAGCTTCATCAAGGTGTCGAGCTGGTCGCGAGTGGCATCGCTGTCGATGTCGAAGCTCAAGCGGATCTCGCGAAAGCCTACCGGCGCCGTCTTGTCGATGCCGAGGGTGCCGCGGAAATCGAGGTCGCCTTCGGCCTTGACCGTGGCGCCGCGCAGCGGCAGCTCCAAAGCGGTCGCCACCGCGTTCATGGTCACTCCGGCACAGGCGACGAGCGCCTCCAACAGCATGTCGCCCGAGCAGAGCGCGATGCCGTCTCCGCCGGTGGCGGGATGGAGGCCGGCTTCGGCGCCCGCCCGCCCGGTCTCGACCTTGCACGTGATGCCCTCGCCCAACCGGCCCTGAGCCTTCAGCGTGATTACCGCTTTCTCCGGCACATCGCGATAGAGCGCCTTGAAGGGCGCCTGCATCTCTCTCAATTCCTCGGCCTTCATTCTCCCGTCGCTCCCCATGCTTTTGCCGCGAAACCCCTGGAATGGCCCGCGCCTTTGCCCTCGCGTCGAGCCCGCCGAGCGCCTAGAATACCGCCCCCGCTCATTCCCAAACCGATGGGTCACCATGGAGCACGAGTTCTATCGCATCAAGAGGTTGCCGCCTTACGTCTTTGCCGAGGTGAATGCGCTCAAGGCCAAGGCGCGAGCGGCGGGGCGGGACGTAATCGACCTTGGCATGGGCAACCCCGACGGCGCCACCCCCGATCACATCGTCAAGAAGCTGATCGAGGTGGTGCAGAACCCGAAGGCGCATGGCTACTCCGTCTCGCGCGGCATTGCCGGGCTGCGCCGAGCGTACGCCGCTTACTACGCGCGCCGCTTCAATGTCGAGCTCGATCCCGAGAGCGAGATCATCACCACGCTCGGCTCCAAAGAGGGCCTCGCCAATCTGGCGCAGGCGATTACCGCCCCTGGCGACATCGTGCTGGTGCCCAATCCCTGCTATCCGATCCACGCCTTCGGCTTCATCATGGCGGGCGCCTCGCTCCGCCATGTGCCGCTGGTGCCGGGGGTCGATTTCATGCGCGAGCTCCGCCAAGCGGTGGCCCATTCGGTGCCGCCGCCGGTCGCCATCGTACTCAATTTCCCGG
Organism: Allostellaceae bacterium; assembly: GCA_035515835.1. Lineage (GTDB taxonomy): Bacteria > Pseudomonadota > Alphaproteobacteria > ATCC43930 > CGMCC-115725 > DAHUYF01. The sequence goes on along the minus strand of DATJAV010000092.1, from coordinate 2,914 downwards.
CCAATCCCACCGCCCAGGTGGCCAGTCTCGACTTCTACGGTGAGATCGTCGATTTCTGCCGGCACCACAACATCTTCGTGCTTTCGGACGTGGCCTATGCCGAGATCTATTTCGAGGGCGAGCCGCCTCCCTCGGTGCTGCAGGTCAAGCGCGCGCGCGACATCGCCGTCGAGTTCTCCTCGCTGAGCAAGACCTACTCGATGGCCGGCTGGCGCATCGGCTTCGCCGTCGGCAACAAGCGCCTGATCGCCGCGCTGGCACGGGTCAAGTCCTATCTCGACTATGGCGCCTTCACGCCGATCCAGGTGGCGGCGACGGCCGCGCTCAACGGGCCGCAGGACTGCATCGGCGAGATACGCGAGCGCTACAAGGCACGGCGCGACGTGCTGATCGAGGGGCTCCACCAAGCCGGCTGGGAGGTGCCGAGCCCGCCCGCCACCATGTTCGCCTGGGCGCCGCTGCCGCCGCGCTTTTGCGACATGGGCAGTCTCAGCTTTTCCAAGCTGCTGCTCGAGGAGGCCAATGTCGCCGTCTCCCCAGGCGTCGGCTTCGGCGAGCATGGCGAGGGCTATGTGCGGATTGCGCTGGTCGAGAACCGCCAGCGACTCCGTCAGGCGACGCGCAACATCAAGCAGTTTCTCAACGGTCGCGCGATCGGGGCCACGAAATTGCGCGAGCGCGCGGTGGCGGCGCCCGCAGCCGAGTGAGCGGGCTTGACCGGCACCGCCGGCCTGGGGAAGTCTTGACCGGCGCGCGCCAGGGGTGGCGCGCCGAAAGGAGCTGATGGCCGAGCCCGATCACGGCAACGGCGCCACTGTTGGGCGGCCGTCGTTTTTTGGCCGGCTCATGGCGCGGCTGCGGGGCGAAGGCGGGGGTCCCCTGCCGGGGCCGGGGGAGCACCACCCGGGCGCGGTCGCGATGACGACGGCCGAGCGCGCGGCACCGCTCGATCCGCTGACTGTCCGGCAATGGCTCTGGGGCCCGGGCTTCATCATACCCGGCAATGCCGAGTATGTACTCGGGCTGGTGAAGCCCTTCGCGCCCAACCCCGCCATGAGCCTCCTCGACGTCGCCGCCGGGCTCGGCGGCCCGGCCCGCGCTATCGCCGGCGCCTTCGACATCTATATCACCGCCCTCGAGCGCGATTCGGACCTGGCGCGTCGCGGCATGGAAATGTCCATCGCGGCGGGCAAGCAGAAGCATGCGCCGGTCAGCGCAATGGATCCGGAAAGCTTCGAGCTCAAGAGCAGCTCCTTCGACGGCATCCTCGGCCGCGGCGCCACTTATATGGTGCAGGACAAGGAGCGCTTCCTCCGCGTCCTGATGCTTGCGCTGAAGCCGCGCGGCCAGCTGCTGTTGACCGAGTACGTCGTCGACCCGCCACTGGCGGGCGGATCGGAGCTGGCGGTCTGGTCATCGCTGCAGCCGCACCCGCCGTCGCTCTGGACCCTCCAGCAATATGTCGATTGCCTCAAGAGCCTCGGCTTCGACATCCGCATCACCGAGGACATCACCCAGGACGTGAAGCACCAGATCGTGCTCGGCTGGGATCATCTGGTGCAGACCGTCGACATCAAGTCGCTGCCGCGCCAGCACAAGGTGACCGTCGTCGATGAGGCCGAGCGCTGGGTAAAGACGATCGCCGCGCTCGACACCGGCGCCGTCAAAGCGTACCGCTTCTACGCCATGGTGAGCGCCGCCCGCCCGCCCGCGAGCGCGGGGAAGAAGCCGGGTTAAGTACTCAATCGTGGTAGCGGCAAGCGAAAATCGCCAGGCATCGCGCTGCCGTTTGTCGCCGTGGGCCGTGAATGCGTTGACATCAGAGCCGGTTATCCCGTACCTTCCGCGCCTCCCGATTTTGCCGCGCCGCACGAGGACGCCATGAAGGTCGCCAATTCTCTGAAGTCGCTGAAAAAGCGCGACAAGAACTGCCGCATCGTGCGCCGCAAGGGCCGGGTCTATGTCATCAATAAGACAAATCCCCGCTTCAAGGCCCGCCAGGGCTGAAGCTCCCCCGAAAACCGCGCCGAGAGCGCGGTTTTTTGCTACATAGGCCCTGAAACAGTCCTGCCTCATTCCCCTCTCCCCCTGCGGAGCCCTGCGGAGAGGGAGAGGCCCATCGCGCCAGGGATGGGAGGGTGAGGGGGATCGCCCCGGAGGCACTCCATGCGCATGCCGACCCCCGATGCCGCCGTCATCGCCCGCCGCGCCGAGATCGCGGCGGCGCTTCGCGCCATCGTGCCAGGGGAGGCCGTCATCGACAGCGACGGCGAGCGGCGCGCCTATGAGAGCGATGGCCTCACCGCCTATCACCAGCCGCCGCTGCTGGCGGTGCTGCCGTCCACCACTGCCGAAGTTGCGCGCATCCTCGGCTACTGCCACGAAGCCGGCGTCAAGGTCGTGCCGCGCGGCGCCGGCACCTCGCTCTCGGGGGGCGCGCTGCCGCTTGCCGACGGCATTATCTTGGGTCTCGCCAAGTTCAACCGCATTCTCGACATCGACTACGAGAACCGCACGGCGACCGTGCAGCCTGGGGTGACCAATCTCGGTGTCTCGGCCGCGGTCGCCGCTTCCGGGTTCTATTACGCGCCCGACCCGTCGAGCCAGATCGCCTGCTCGATCGGCGGCAACGTCGCCGAGAACTCAGGCGGTGTGCATTGCCTGAAATACGGCATGACGACCAACAATGTGCTCGGTTGCGAAATCGTGTTGATGACCGGCGAAATTATTCGTCTCGGCGGCAAGCATCTCGATGCTTCGGGTTACGACCTGCTCGGGCTGATCAACGGTTCCGAGGGCTTGCTTGGTGTCGTGACCGAAGTGACCGTACGTATTTTGAAAAAGCCGGAAACGGCGCGTGCTGTCCTGGTCGGCTTCCCGACGTCGGAGGATGCCGGAGAGTGCGTGTCGCGTA
>DATJAV010000091.1:0-8271 GCA_035515835.1 Allostellaceae bacterium | reverse complement strand
CGCGCTTCTTCGCCCGGCGCTGGCGGCCGAGCCCGCCGCGCCGCCCAAGCCGCAGAACGTCGTGTCGCCGGAGCGGGCGCTCCATCTCCTCATGGCCGGCAACGAGCGCTACGTCGCCGGCGTCGCCCGGCGCCACGATTTCAAGCACGAGCGCGAGGCGCTGACCGCCGGACAGAACCCCTACGCCGCCATACTGGGCTGCGCCGATTCACGCGTCGCCCCGGAATACGCCTTCGACGCCGGCCGCGGCGATCTCTTCGTCTGCCGCGTCGCGGGAAATTTCGCCAATGACGACGTCGTTGCCAGCCTCGAATATGCCGTCGGCGTGCTCAACACCCCCCTCATCATGGTGCTGGGACACGATGCCTGCGGCGCCGTCGGCGCGGCGCTGACGTCGCTCGCGGACAACACGACGCTGCCCGGCCATCTCCCCTCTCTCGTCGCCGGGCTTGCTCCCGCGGTCAGAGCCAGCGACGGCATGCCGGGCGACAGGCTGCGCAACGCCATCCGGCAAAACGTCATCCTCACCGTCGCAAGACTGAAAGCCGCGGCACCGACGATCGCCCCGCTCGTCGATCAGAAGAAGCTCCGCATCGTCGGCGGCGTCTACGGCCTTGCCGACGGCCACGTCGCGCTCGTTGCGTGAGGCGGTGCGTCCTTCTTCCCTTGTGGGAGGGGGCCCCTGCGGCGAAGCAGCATGGAAGGGTGAGGGGGCATTGCCCCCTGCGCTTTTGGCAAGCCATTCATTCGGTTGTCGCCAACTTAATCGTCATCGGGCGCGCGAGCGACCGGCGCTTCGGCGAGGAGAAAGAGGAGGGCTGCAAGCCCAAGATAGGCGGCCGAAAATTGCAGGCAGAGATCCCTGGCCGGGCCGGTGAGCGTCCACGGCAGGTACATGCTGCCATCCTCCAGAGCCGAGTGCACGACGCCGAAGCTCGTCAGCACGGCGAGCACGAGCAAATACACAATCGATCGATTAATGCGCCGGTCGATCAGCTCCGCGAGGAAACCGCCCCAGAGCATGCCGGTGAGAAGGAACCCGTTGCCGAGCGCAACGGTGACGAGGAGCTCGGGCATCTCGTTCCCGGGAAGAGCCAGAAGTTTCTGAAAGGTCTCCGCGGGGACGACGGCGGGATTGTCGAGCTTGATGGTGACGAGCCGCGCGACGGTGGGAAAAAAGGCCAGCGCGGCAGCGCCAAGATGCCGCGACGGCGTGATGCGGAAGGTTTGCGCAACGATGTCCATCGCCACGAACACGAGGATCGGCGCCAGGGCGGCGCGTGGGATAAGGCCGATCAAGAACGAGACGTAACCCAGGACTCCGCCGAGACCGATGAGCACGCCGGTGATGACCGTATAACCCGCTCGGCATCCCATTCTCTTGTAGGCGGGATGGCCGATATAGGGCGTCGACTGCGCGACGCCGCCGCAAATTCCCGCGACGACGGTGGCAATGGCTTCGGCCAAGAGTATTTGGCGCGCGTCATAAGCGTCGCCCGCCGCCCGCGCGCTCTCCGTCACATTGATGCCGCCCACGACGGTCAGCAGGGCGAAGGGAATGGAGAGCGGCAAATAAGCCAGAGCCGGCCTCAATCCGTCCATGAAATCCAAGCTCGGCACCGGCAAATCGAATTGCACTAAGAAGGATGGCGGCGACGCATAGGTACCGCCTGCCCAACCCAGCGGACCTAAGGTGTAGTAGAGGCCGGTGCCGATCAGCACCGCGGCCAGGACGCCGGGCAATCTGCCGGGGAGCCCAATCCCCGCGACGAGCGTATAAAAGATGACGCCCAGCGCCAGCAAGCCGACGACGGGCATGCGGAGAATATCGACGAAGGACAAGAAGCCGATGAATGCCAGCCCGATACCCGCCAGCGAGCCCAAGAGGCCTGCCTGCGGCACGATTTTCTGAACCCAATTGCCGATGAACGACAGACCGATCTTGACGACGCCGATGATGACCATCGTCGCCATGCCGATATACCACGTCATCATCGCCGCATCGTGCTCGGAGAGCCCTTCCGCCTTGAGCCGCAGAAAGGCCGGGCCGAGGATCAAGAGAGCGATGCCGATGGTCGACGGCGTATCCAGTCCGAGCGGCATCGCCGTGATCGTTTGCGCCCGCGTTCTCTTCGCCAGACGGAACGCCATCCCGGTGTAGACGAGATCGCCGAAGAGCACGCCAAACGCCGTTCCCGGAAACATTCTCGAGAAGACGACGTCTGCCGGGAAGCCGAAGACGCCGATGAGAATGCCGGCCAAGTATGACAGAACCGCCAGGTTGTCGAAGGCGAGCGCCCAAAAGCCATTGAGATCGCCAAGGGCGAACCATCTGTAGCGGAAGGAACTCGGCTCCGACATCGCCGCCATTATACCGATTTCTCCCTCTCCCCTTGCGGGAGGGTGAGGGGCCGAACCAATGACCCCGCATTCCCCACGAAAGCGGGGAACCAGGGCAACCGAGGGAGCGCTGGAGTCTAGGTTCCCGCTTTCGCGGGAACGGCGGTCTAATCGTAGTGCCGATTCCGCGTGACCGAAACCGCCCTGGCGATTTATCGCCCAACCAGGAGATAGCTCCCGAAAGCGAGCATCAGGATGCCGCCGGCGCGCGCGATCCACTCTCCTGCCGGAAAGAGCTTCTCGACCAGCACGAAGGCGCCGATGGCGGCCGCCCATAGGAGATTCATCACGCCTTCGGCAAAGAGCAGGCCCATCAGAATCCAGCAGCAGCCCAGGCAATAAAGCCCATGCGCGAGGCCCATCTTGAGAGCGCCGAGGGTGCCCTCCCGCCATCCATTGATGACGAAGTCGAAGGGCGAGCGGCACCGCCTGAGGCAGGCATGTTTGAGCGGCGTCAGCTGATAAACCCCCGCGGCGATGAATAGGGCGCCGCCCAGCACGGGACTCGTCGCCGCCGCCATGGACAGCAGCGCGGCTTGCTGCGACCCCCATTGCGCCAATGTGGCGGCCAGGCTGAAGGCTCCCCACGCCAGCAGATATCCGGCGGCGAAGGCTCCCGTCGAGGCGAAGGGCTGCTCGCGCACTCGTTTGCGCCGGTTCACCGTGGCGAATGTCAGGATCATCGGGGCGGCGCTGGGCAGCATCATGCCCACCATCATCACGCACCACATGACCAGCGTCAGCGCGAGATCCGTCGCCGTCCATGGCGTCGCAGCGGCCGACATCACCATGCCGGGCATGTCCGCCATGCCATCCATCGCCGCCATTCCGGCGGCGAGCGCGTGGAGATAGAGCCAGGCGAGAGCGGTCACGCAGGCGAGAGCGGCAAGAATGACGGCGCGGTCGCGCCGCAACAGGATCTCGAGCAGGAGTGTGCCGCCGACCGGCAAGCGCTAGGCCGCCCAGGTGAAGGGCGCGAAGTGGCCGTTGTTGCCGCGACCGGTCAGGTCCAGATCGAGGCCGAAGGCATGGACGTGCGTCTCTTTCGACCGAGCGAGGGCGAGGCGTCGGTTCGCGGGATGGCTGGTATTGTCGATGTAGAGCGGGTTGCCGGACTTGTTGCGGGACGCCACCCCTTCGATCGCGAAGGAGAGAAGGCCGGGGATGGCGGCGGAGCGCGCGAGCCCCGCCATGGTGAATTCGATCGCCTCGAACGCAACGCCGCGGAAATCGCTCACCAGGTTGTCGCGTATCATTCCCGGCGGGCCGCCGGCCTTGCCGCTCACGATGGCCGCCAGTGCGTCCCGCTGCGCCGCATCGGCCTTCTCGTCGACCACGCCGGCAAAGATCCAGTTGCCGTCGGCCATGACCTTACCCGAGCGGATGACGAGCGCGAACGTCAGCCCGCCGAGATCGACATCGCCGTAGCTCCCCTCGTCGATGCGGTAGACCATGAGGGCCGTGCAGTGGTCATAGGTGGCGGGTCCCTGCGGATTGGTGTAGATGCAAGGGCAGAGATAATCGCAGTTGCAGCTCTCCATGTACTCGCCGGTGAGCTTCCATTTGGGGACGGTCATGATCGGTGTCGCATGTCGTTGTGGAGGGCGGCGGCTTGCCGTTGGGATCGTGGCGCAAAGGCGCGATGGTTTCCAGCGTCATGTATCGCCGCCATTTCCACTCGCCCCTTGTGGAGCGGCGCCGCCGCTCACGCGCTCAGTCGCGCCTGGCGGTAAAGTTAGGGAAAAGGTTGGATCGCCGACCGCGCCGACGTGATCACTTGTCGTGCGTCACCAGGATGTCGGTGGCGTCGAACGCGCCGGCCCAGGGGAAGCCCATCCAGACTTGTACGGCGCCGAACTGTTGAGCAAAAGCAATGGGGATGAGCGGGATGTCGGCGGAGCCCGAGGTGCCGGTGCCGAAGAGCTGGACATGCGCCGTGGGCGACGCGGCCGTGGTATCGAAGCTTACCGCGACGGTGAAGACGTGGTCGTTGGGAAAGGCGCCGAAATAATTGTTGTACTCGTCATTGACGCGGACGACGTTGGTGCCGGGGCTGGGGTAATTGCTGGCGAAGTCGAGATGGAGGAAGCTCTGCGGCTCGGGGGCGACGTTCACCGCCTGGAAGTCGAGGCTCGCGAAGCCGGTGCCGCTCGGGATGTAGAGCGCCGCGAGGAAGGAATATTTGCCGGGACCGCGAACCGCCGAGAGATTGCCCTCCATGCTCGCCACCGCCGATGTGCGCGCCGAGAGGCGGCCGATCTGCACCCATTGGTCGCTGGTCGCATTGGGCGGCGTCGCAACGACCAAGACGCTGCCGGGATCTCCGGCAACGCTCGCCGTGCCCACGGCCTGATTTGGCGCGGGCGGAGCGTCGAGCGCATTCGTGTTGAAGGACGACTGAAAGAGCGTCTCGGTGTTGCAACCCGCCAACAGCATGCCCAAGGTCCAGCAAGCGAGAACCCGCCGATACGCCGATGCCGTCGCGGAAACTGTTCCAGGCATGGCGGCCCTCCTCCTGATGCGACATCACAAACCGCGATGCTATGGGCGCGCCCGGCGTGATCGATGTGAGCAATCTCACAGAACCGCATGACCGTCCCTGCCGCGCTTGATCCAGATCAAGGCTGTTGCCGCAAGCACCGTCGATGCTTCGCGTGGTTGAAGCGCAGCTTTCAGAGGGAGAGAGCCATGAAGCGGAGGTCGACAGACCCGTCAGCGCCGCTGTCCCGGCGCTGCCTCTTCCAGAAGGTCGCCGCCGCCGGCGGCATCGCGATGTTCGGCACCATGGCGAGCGAGGTCGCCTTCGCCAAGGCGACGCAGAAGGCAGTGGGCTATCAGGACACGCCGAAAGGCGAGCAGCGCTGCGACAATTGCTCCCAATTCGAAGCCCCGTCCTCCTGCAAGATCGTCGAGGGCGAGATCAATCCGGCCGGTTGGTGCAGGGTCTACGTAAAGAAGCATGCGAGCGGATAGGCGCAGCCGCGCGAGCGCTCGCTCTTCGCGAGCACCGCGCGCCCCCCGCGACGTTTTGGCATACCCGTTCTTGATCTAGATCAACACGAAACGCCGCGCGTCGCTTTATCAGCGACCTATGGAACTGCTCGATCTCGAGAGCTTTCGGCGCGCGCCCTTCTGCACCGATCCCTTCGACTACCTGGTCGTGCCCGATTTCATTCGGCCGGCGGCCTTGCCCGCGTTGTTGCAGGACTTTCCCCGCATCGGCAAGGCGGGGTTGCTGCCGATCTCGGCGGCACCAGGCGGGCCCGCCTTTCGCCGACTCGTCGCCGAGATCGAAGGAGAGGCGCTGAGCCGCGCCTTTGCCGAGCGGTTCCAATTGCCGCTGTCGCCGCGGCAGATGATGACCACCGTGCGCGGCCATTGCGCGCCCGGTGATGGCCGCATCCACACCGATAGCCGATCGAAGGTGGTGACGGCGCTCCTCTATCTCAACCACGCCTGGGCGGCCGAGGGCGGGCGGCTCCGGCTGCTGCGCGGCCCCGATGACATCGAGGATGTGATCGCCGAAGTCCCGCCGGGCGCCGGCACGCTTGTGGCGTTTCGCCGCAGCGACCGTTCCTATCACGGGCACAAGCCCTACGCCGGGGAAAGGCGCTATGTCATGTTCAATTGGATGGCGAGCCGCGCCGCGGCCCGGCGCGAGGTCTTGCGCCATAGGATCTCCTCGGCGCTGAGCCGGCTCGCGCCGCGGCGCGTGAGCGCGCCATGATCGGCGCCGAAGCCGTGATGCGGCAGTTTCTCGGCGCGCTCGACCGCGCGGCGCTGGAGACGCTGGCATTTCCTCATTGGCTGATCGATGCCCCTTTGCCCGCGGCGGTTCCGCCGGCGACCGCCGCGCTGCCCTTCGCGCCGCCCGCCATCGCCGACAGCTTGGGCAAGCGCGAGACCCACAACAGCACGCGGATCTTCTTCTCCGCCGCGAACCGCTGCCGCTTTCCCGTATGCGCGGCGGTGGCGGCGGCGCTGCAGCACCGAAGCGTGGTCCAGCGGCTCGAGGCGCTTTGCGGCATCAGGCTCGCCGGCGCCTTTCTGCGCATCGAGTATTGCCAGGACAGCAACGGCTTCTGGCTCGAGCCGCACACCGACATCGGCGCCAAGCTTTTCACCATGCTGATCTATCTCTCGACCGATGACGCGTCGGTGAGCTGGGGCACCGATCTCATGACGCGGGACGGCGCGGTCCTGCAACGGGTGCCCTATCGCGCCAATAGCGGCTTCATCTTCGTGCCGGGCAGCGACACCTGGCACGGCTTCCGCAAGCGGCCGATCGCCGGCGTGCGGCGCTCGCTCATCGTCAATTACGTGACGCCGGGATGGCGCTCGCGCCACGAGCTCGCCTATCCCGATTGCGCCGTGGGGTGAGACGATGGAGGCATCGCTCATGCGCCATTTCGAGGATCGGCGCATTCCGCGCTACACCAGCTATCCGACGGCGCCCCATTTCACCGCCGCGATCGGCGAGCGCGAGCACCGCGCCTGGCTTGCCGCGCTCGATCCCGCGGCGTCGGTCTCGCTCTATCTCCACCTGCCGTTCTGTGGCGCGCTCTGCTGGTATTGCGGCTGTCACACCAAGATCGTCAGCCACGAGGAGCCGATCTCCCGCTACGTCGCGGCGCTGGAGCGGGAGATTCTCCGCATCGCCGAGCTTCTACCCGCCACCATGCGCGTCGCCCATTTGCATTGGGGCGGCGGCACGCCGAGCATCATCGGGCCGGAGCGCTTCCGCCGCGTCATGGCGCTGCTGCGGCGCCGCTTCGCCGTTGCCGCCGAGGCCGAGCTCGCGATCGAGATCGATCCGCGCCGCCTCGATCCCGACATGGTGACGGCGCTCGCGGAGGAGGGCATCACGCGCGCGAGCCTTGGCGTCCAGTCCTTCGACCCCATTGTCCAGCACGCGATCAACCGTCTGCAGGGCTTCGCGGTGACCGAGCGCGCCGTCGACCTCTTGCGCGACGCCGGCATCCGGCAGATCAATTTCGATCTGCTCTATGGCCTGCCCCATCAGACCGCCGCTTCCTGCCGCGACACCGCCCGGCGGGCCGCATCGCTGGCACCCGATCGGCTCGCCGTCTTCGGCTACGCCCACGTGCCGGAGATGAAGCGTCACCAGCAGCGTCTCGACGCCGCGGCATTGCCGGGCGCGGCCGAGCGCCATGCCGCGGCCGAAGCGATCGCCGAGGCGCTGAGCGAAGCGGGCTATGTCGCGATCGGCCTCGATCATTTCGCGCGCCCCGCCGACCCGCTCGCCGCGGCGCTCGCGGTGGGCCGCCTCCGCCGCAACTTCCAGGGCTACAGCGCCGATCCCTCCGAGGTGCTGCTCGGCCTCGGCGCCTCGGCGATCTCGACGCTCCCCGAGGGCTATCTGCAGAACACGCCGCAGATCGGCGCTTATGACGAGGCGGCGGAATCCGGCCGCCTCGCTACCGCGCGCGGCCTCCGCCTCGACGCCGATGACCGCTTCCGCCGCGACATCATCGATCATCTCATGTGCTATCTTGTGGCCGATCTCGGCGCCATCGCCGCCCGGCACGGCACCGACCTCGAAGGATTCGTCGCGGAACGAACCGCTCTCCGCGCTCTCGCGCAGCAAGGCATCGTCCATCTCGAGGGCGACCGCGTCGCGGTCGTCGACGACTGCCGCATGCTCGTCCGCGTCGTCGCCTCCGTCTTCGATGCCTACCTCCCCCGCCTCCCCGGCCGGCACGCCCGCGCGATCTAGGTCCTGTGGACATTTAGACATTTCACCGCAGCAAGACCACGGAGGCGGCGATTGCGACGAAGCCCATATATGAGACGGCCGTTTTATCGTAGCGCGTGGCGACGCGACGAAAATGCTTGATTTTGCTGATGAAG
>DATJAV010000090.1:0-9967 GCA_035515835.1 Allostellaceae bacterium | reverse complement strand
CGGCGAGGACGACAAGCTTGCCTTCACCTTCACCGAGGCGCCGCCCCGGGCGCCCGCGCCCAAGGAGCTGGAGCCAATGGAGACGTAAAACGGCCCCGACGCTGCCGAGACCGAGGAAGGCCGCGCCAGCGGCCTTCTTCTTTTCTGGCTGCAGGTCGGTGGTCCCTTCGTCTTCGACAGGCGCACCGTCGCGCAAGCGCAGAATGAGGATGGTGGGAGTGCTGCATCAGCGGAAGTACGCGAGTGCAGCACTCGGAGGTCCTGATCCTGAGCTTGGCGCTTCGCGTGGGCGGAGCGCCGTGTCGAAGGACGCGCGATGCCGATGCAATGCGCCTGAACGAAGTCGGTTAGGAGCCAGGCGTCAGTCGGCCGCCGGCGATCTTGGTGCAAATGCCGACGGGCAGCGCGACGAAGGAAGCCGGATCGCGCTCGGTCGTGGCATGACCGGCGCAATCATGCGCTCCGGCCTTGCAGTCGTTTTTCGCTACCGCATTTACGCCGTAGCATTTCTGAACCGAGGCTTGCGCCAACGTGCTGCCCTGGTCGGCGCAGCCGGCGACGACGGTCGCGGTGAGCGCCATCGCGATCGCGGTGCCCAACACCGATGTTCCATGCTTCATAAGACCGATCCCTCCTCATGAGAGCCTCGCCGCGAGGCCCGTTAGCACAGCTTCGCTCCCGCACAACGCAGGGTTACGACAAGCGACAGGGATCGCGAAATCGTGATCTGCCTAGCGATCGGCGATGAGCTGGCGCCGGATCAGTCCATCGAGCGACGCTGCCCCGCCGCCCCGTGCCAGCAGAACAAGAAGTATGGCCGTCCATTGCAGATGGGTCGGCCAGGCGAGGGGATAGACGAAGATTTCGATGACCGCCGTCATGCCGAGGAGCACCGCAGCGGCAGGGCGGACCAGCAGGCCCAGGATGAGCAGCACCGAGGTGCTGAGCTCGATGCCGGTGGCGAGATAGGCTGCGATCTCCGGCGGCAGCAGCGGCACCCGGTACTCGTCGCGGAAGAGCGCGATGGTCGTCTTCCAACTCGGCAGCTTGGTCATGGCCGAGCTCCAGAAAACCTCCGCGACCGCAAGGCGCAGCACGATGGCGAGCACGGCATAGGGAATGTGGTCGAGCCAATGCAGCAGCCGAGCGACGCCGGAAACCAGCGAGCCGCGGCGCGGCGATGATGTCGCCTGCACCGTCATGGGTCCGATCCCGCGCGTCCGTCGAAGTGGGCGGCGATGATGCGCCGGCTGCGGAAATGGTCGGCGAGGAGGGACGCCGCATCGAGATCCTCCAATCCCTGAAGCGCGGCCGCGATGGTCTTGCCGGCGAAGAGCGCGGCAGTGAAGCGCCACGCGGCCTCGGTCAGGCGGCCGACGCGCAAGCCGGCATCGTCACGCTCGACCAAGAGCCAGTGCGGGCCCTCCGCTGGGTCGAGGCGCGCCAGCGTCGCGTCGTCGTCTTCGAGCACGGCGCGCCAGATGACATCGGCGGGAGAGTCGACGCGCAGTAAGCCTAAGCCGGGGTGCCGCTCCAAGCGCACGACATCGGGGTCGGCCGCGGCGAGCGCCCGGAGCGCCGTCGCATCCAAGCCATCGTGATCGGGCGCATGGAGCGCCGCGTTGATCGCCCATTCCAGGCGCGCGACGTCCTCGAGATAGGAGAGGGAGGCGAGCGAAGGAAGGCTCGCGAGAAAGCCGCCGAACTCGCCGCCATAGGCATAGAGCCACGGCGTGCGCGGCGGCGAGAGCGCGATGAAGCGGCGCGCGCAGCCGGTAAAGCATTCGGCGCCGACCAGCTTGTCGATGGCAGGATAAGAAAGGCGCAAGGCTTCGACCAAGGCCGAGGCAGAATTGCCGCGGTAGACGCGGAGCCGTTCCGCCGCCCGCAGATCGTCGCCCATGACCACGCCGAGGATCGCCGCATCGGCGCCCTCGACGACGCTCTGCCGCATGGCACGTTGCACCTCAAGCAGCGTCGGCATGACCCGCCCCTGCGACCTCGGTCAGATGGCGTGCGGCGGTATCCGCCTCCTCGACGAGGACGGATAGCGCCGGTACGTCTTTGTCCCATTCGATCAGCGTGGGGACGCCGCCGAATCGGGCCAAGGCCTCGCGGTAAAGCGCCCAGACCTCCGGCGCCACGCGCGAGCCGTGATCGTCGATGCGCAAGGTGCCGCCGCTCCACGATCTGACGGCATGTCCCGCCAGGTGGATTTCGCCCACCGCTTCGGCCGGCAGGGCGGCCAGATAGGTCGAGGCGTCCCAGCCGTGATTGGCTGCGCTCACGAAAATGTTGTTCACGTCGCAAAGGATGCCGCAGCCCGTGCGCGCGGCCAGCGCCGCGATAAATTCCCACTCCGGCATCGTCGAATGTGTGAATTGCAGGTAGGAGGACGGGTTCTCGATCAAGATCTGCCGCCCCAGCGCGTCCTGCGCCGCGTCGACATTGCGCGCGACGACCGTCAGCGCCTCCTCCGTAAGGGGCAGCGGTAGCAAGTCCGCGAGATAGACGCCGTCGACGATGCTCCAGGAGAGATGCTCGGAGACGAGGCCCGGCTCGATGCGCTGGGCTAGCCCGCGGATTCGCGCCAAATGCGCTGCATCCAGTCCTTCGGCGCTCCCCAACGAAAGGCTGACGCCGTGGAGCGAGATCGGGTAGTCGCGGCGGATCGCCTCCAGTTGGGCGAGGCTGCGGCCGCCCCCCATGTAGTTCTCGGTATGCACTTCGAGCCACGCGACGGCCGGACGTTCGTCACGCACGGCATTGTGATGCAGGAAGCGCAGCCCGATCCCCGCCGCGGCAGGGATCGGACCGCAGAGGCGCGATCGGGCGGCCGAAGCAGTCTCTTCCGGCCGGTCGGTCATCAGCCGCTCTTGGTGCTCCCGCCGGCGATCTTGCCGCACGCGCCCGCCGGGACCAGCACGAAGGATTGCGGATCGCGCGCTTTGGTCGCATGGCCAGCGCAATCATGCGCACCGGCTTTGCAGTCGTTCTTGCCGGCGGCGTTGATGCCGTAGCACTTCTCGATGTCGTTCGCCGCGCGGACCGTCGCGGTCTGAGCGACGATCGCCAGGGTCACCGCGGCAGCGAGCGTCGAGGTGGCAACCAGACGTCGGTTCATAAGCATCTCCTCTCTCTCACGGCTTCCCAAATGAAACCGGCGCCCACCAGTTCGGTGCGGCGAGAAGAAAGTTACGGGGGTCGGCGGCGCCCGATCCTCGCCGCTGGTGGTCATCCGGCCTTGGTCGAACCGCCGGCAATCTTGCCGCACACGCCGACGGGCAGGAGGACGTAAGACTGCGCATCGCGATCCCTTGTCGACTGACCGGCGCAGGAATGCGCACCCGCGGCGCAGTCATTCTGGCCGCGGGCGTTGATGCCAAAGCATTTTTCCGTTTTCTCGGCGGCATCGTTGGCGCGAGCCGAGAAGGTCTGTGTCCCCAACGACAAAGCCACCGCGGCGGCGAGGGTCGAGGTGGCGAGCAAGCGACGATCCATGAAATGCTCCCTGATCAATTTCGGTCTGCCTCACGAGACCATATCGCACGCAAGTTCGATGGCAAACGGGCGAGGTTACCGCCGGGCGCAGCCGAGCCGGTCACCTTTTGGTGAAGCCGTTGCTGCGCCTGCGCCCTGCGTCTTCGACATGCGCGCCGGCGCGCGAAAGTTCAGGATGAGGATTTATTCTCAAGGGCATTTTCCTTAGCGCGCATAGCGAAGCGCCGTGTCGAAGAACGCAGCTTTCGCTATGCTGCTCGCGAACTGCTTCGGGGGGATCGCGCTTGTCGAACGCTTCACCCGCACACCGAGCGGCCGCGACGAGCCTCGGCCCACTCGCGCTGGCCGCGCTCGGCGTCGTCTTCGGCGATATCGGCACGAGCCCGCTCTATACGCTGAAGACGGTGCTGGCGCTGGTCGGCGAGAAGCCCGATCCAGTCGCCACGATCGGCAGCCTCTCGCTCATCTTGTGGACGCTCATCGTCATCACCTCCGTCAAATACGTATCGGTGGCGATGCGGATCGACAACGAGGGCGAGGGCGGCATTCTGGCGCTGATGGCGCTGCTCGGCATCAAGCGGCATCAGAGCGCCGTCATCGTCGCCCTGGGCCTCTTTGGCGCCGCCTTGATCTATGGCGACGGCGCCATCACGCCCGCCATCTCCGTGCTCTCGGCGCTCGAAGGACTCGAGATCGCCACGCCCGCGGTTGCGCCCTATGTCCTGCCGGCGACCGTCGTGATCCTGATCGCGCTCTTTGCCCTTCAGCCCCAAGGGACCGCGCGGATCGGCCGCTTCTTCGGCCCGGTCATGGCGGTCTGGTTCGTCGTCATCGGCGTGCTCGGCGTTTGGGGCATCGCCCGGCATCCCGGGGTCTGGGTCGCGGTCGATCCGCGGCGGGGCTTGGGTTACCTCTTCTCGGGCGGCGCCACCAGCTTCCTCGTGCTGGGCGGCGTCTTCCTTTGCGTTACCGGCGCCGAAGCGCTCTATGCCGATATGGGCCATTTCGGCGCCAAGCCCATTCGCCTCGCCTGGTCCGCGCTCATCCTGCCGAGCCTCGTGCTCAATTACGCCGGACAGGCGGCGCTCGTGCTCGAGGGTGCGCCCACTTCCGACAACATCTTCTATCGGCTTTGTCCGCCGGTCCTGCTGGTGCCGCTGGTGCTGCTGGCAACGGTCGCCACCATCATCGCCAGCCAGTCCATCATCACCGGCGCCTTCTCGATGACGCGCCAGGCGATCCAGCTCGGCTGGCTGCCGCGCGTCCACATCAAGCAGACATCGGAGGCGGGCTACGGCCAAATCTATGTCGGCCCGATCAACTGGCTGCTGATGGCGGTGACGCTGGGCCTTGCCATCGGCTTCGGCAAATCCGACAACCTCGCCGCCGCTTACGGTATCGCCGTGTCGGCGACGATGCTGATGACCTCCGCGCTGCTCTTCATTGCCATGCGCGATGTCTGGCACTGGCCGGTGCTGGCGGCGGGCGCCGTCGCCGTCGCCTTCATGGTGGTCGACGGCGCCTTCGTCGCTGCCAATCTCGAGAAGGTGACGGAGGGTGGTTATGTGCCGCTCATCCTCGCGGCGCTCGTCTATGGCACGATGCAGATCTGGCATCGGGGCGCACGCGCGGTGGCGGAGCGCCTTCGTGAGTCGGTCGTGCCGGTCGATGAGTTCATGGCCAAGGTCGCGGCGCAGGGCCTGCCGCGCGTTCCCGGCACGGCTGTCTTCCTGACGCGGACCAGGACGGCGACGCCGCCTGTCATGGTCTGGCACGTCAAGCACAATCGGGCGCTCCATGAGCGGCTTTTCGTCGTCACCGTCATCAGCGAATCCATTCCCTGGATCGATGATGCCGACCGGCTCTCCTGGGAGGAGCTGGCGCCGCGCTTCTGGCGGGCGACCGCGCGCTACGGCTTCATGGAGCGGCCGGACATTCCAACCTTGCTGCAGCGGGCGAAGGCCGGTCGCTGCGACCTCGACCTCGCCGACGTCACCTACTATGTCGGCCACGAGACGGTCATTCCGCGCGAGGACCAGCGCGGGCTCGCGCGTTGGGTGGAGGCGCTATTCGCGGCGATGCAAAGGAACTCGGCGCATGTCACCGACTATTTCCGCCTGCCGAGCGACGCCGTCGTCGAGATCGGCCGGGAGATTGCGATCTAGCCCTGTGTCATTTATCGTTTGGCGCGCTGGCAAGACGGTCGCGATCCCCATATTAGGCGCGCCATGAACGATGCCGATGCCGCCGCGCTCACCCATTGGCTGGTCGATGCCGGCCTTGCCGGTGAGCCGGAGACCGAGCTGCTGAGCGGCCTTTGCCGGCGCGCCCGGGCGGCGGGTCTCGCGATCGATCGCGCCCTGGTGATCGTCGACACGCTCCATCCCATTCTCGAAGGGCGCGCCTATCGCTGGCGCTCCGATGCGCCGGACGAGGCCAAGCTCTTCGAATACGGGCCGACCAACGTGGGCGAGGCGCATCAGAATTGGCTGCGCAGCCCCTTTTATCGCCTGATCGAGAGGGGCGAGTCGATGCTCCGCTGCCGCCTGCTGCCGGATCGGCCGAGCGAGTTTCCGAGCCTGGAGGAGACGCGGCTCGAAGGCATGCGAGACTATGTGGCGCTCATTCACCGCTTCGCCGCCGGCCGCACAATCGGCGAGATGGATTGCGTCTACTCGCACTGGATTACGGGCGCCCCCGAAGGATACAGCGATCGCGATCTCGCCCTGCTACCGCGGTTGAGCTCGGCGCTCGGCCTGGCAGTCAAGGCGGCGGCGCTGTCGCGCATCGCCACGACCTTGGTCGAGACCTATCTCGGGCGCGACGCCGGGCGGCGGGTGCTGGGCGGCCGGATCGCCCGCGGCGTCACCGAGAAGCTCCATGCCGTGATCTGGTACAGCGATCTGCGCAGCTACACCCGCATCTCCGATACGGGGCGGCCCGCGGATCTCATTCCGTTCCTCAACGATTACGCCGACGCCGCCATTTCCGCCATCCATGGCCAAGCCGGCGACGTGCTGAAGCTGATCGGCGACGGGGTTCTCGCCATCTTCGCCGTCGACACGCCCGAAGCCGCCTGCGGCCGAGCGCTCGCCGCGGCGGAAGCGGCCTTCCGCAACGTTGCGGCGCTCAATTCGCGGCGCGACGGCGAGGGCCTTCCCACCACTGAAATCTATCTTGGGCTCCATGTCGGGCAGATGTTCTACGGCAATATCGGCAGTGCCGACCGGCTCGATTTCACCGTAGTCGGCCCCGCCGTCAACGAGGCGAGCCGCATCGCCGGCCTCTGCCGCTCCGTCGAGCAGCCGGTGCTGCTGTCGACAGCGTTTGCCGAGGCCGCGGGCGAGGCGCAGCGCCGCCGCCTCATCTCCGTCGGCCGCTTCGCGCTCCGCGGTGTGCAGCGTCCGCAGGAGCTCTTCACGCTCGATCGTGGGGACGAAAGCAAGGCCTAGACGGAGATCACCTACCCGTCGAGCGCTTGACGAAGCACGCGGCCCAGCTCGGTCTTGCGGAAGGGTTTGCCCAGCACGTGCTCTCCGCCTCTCGGCGCATCGGCGGGGTTGCTCCTGGTCTGGTCGAAGCCCGACGTCAAAACCACTTTGATCCTCGGCCAGCGCGCCTGGGCCTGCGCCGCGAGCTCCTTTCCGTTGATGGGTCCCGGCATCATGATGTCGGTGAACAACAGATCGACCGGCGTGCCGGCCTCGATCAAAGCGAGGGCGGCACCGGCGCCGTCGGCCTCATGCACGGCATAGCCGAGTCCCGCGACCTGGCGCGCCACGATCCGCCGTAACGCGGCATTGTCCTCGACGATGAGCACGCTTTCGCCGCGACCGCTCACGATCGGCTCGGTCGGCGGCCGCGCCTCCGGGTGCTGCGCGTCCTCCGGCGCGCGGGGGAGATAGAGCCGGAAGATAGTGCCGGCGCCTTCCTCGCTATAAACGTTGATGTGGCCGCCCGATTGCTGGAGAAAGCCGAACACCATGCTGAGGCCGAGCCCGGTGCCGCGGCCTTCGGGCTTGGTCGTGAAGAAAGGCTCGAAGATTTTCTCCAGCGTTGCCGCCGGTATGCCGGTGCCGGTATCGCGCACGCCGATCACGACGTAGTCGCCGGGAACGACCTCGGGATGCTGCTCGGCATAGTCGGCGTCGAGCGAGCCGTTGCGGGTGGAGATGGTCAGCCGGCCGCCTTCCGGCATGGCGTCGCGGGCGTTGGTGGCGAGGTTGGTGATGGCCGCTTCGAGCTGCGTCGGGTCGACGACAATGGGCCAGATGTCGTCGCCGGGCTCGACCCTCACCTCGATGTTCTCGGCCAGTGTGCGGCGCAGCAGCTTGGCGCAGTCGGCGATCAGCCGGTTGGCGTCGACACGCTTGGGCTGGAGCGGCTGCCGCCGCGCGAAGGCGAGGAGCTGGCGGACCAGCTCGGCACCGCGCAAGGCTGCCGCGCCGACTTCCTGCGCGAGCTCGTCGGCGTCTTTCTGTTCTCGCCCCAGGCGTTCGCGCAGCAGGTCGATGTTGCCGATGATGATGCCGAGCAGGTTGTTGAAGTCGTGGGCGATGCCGCCGGTGAGATTGCCGATGGTCTCCATCTTTTGCGCTTGCCGCAGTCGCTCGCTGAAGCGCTCCTCGCTTTCCCGCAACCGGCGGTCGGCGACGATGCCGCGGCGGTAGGCGCTCCGGGCGAGGCCGGCGCCCAAGACCCAGAGGAGGAGACTGCTGGCACTGAGGATGGCGGCGAGGCGGTTGGTCGCGGCGCGCGCGGCCGCTCCGATATGGTCGGCGAAGCGGCGCTCGGCGGTGTCGAGGTCGCGGCTGACGGCGTCGATCGCGGCGATGACGCGCGTGCGCTCGGCTTTGGTCGCTGCGGCGCTCGGGCCGAGGCGCTGCAATTTGTCGGCCAAGTCGGCCAGTCGGTCGACGAGATGATCGCCCTCGCGCCAATCCTCGATCGCTGCGGCGAAGGGCCCCCAGTGGTGCAGCCAGAGAAACAAGCGGACCGCGCCGGGGATGTCGTCCGGATTGTTGCCGGCCTGGCGAAACCCGGCGAAGGCGGCTGCGGAATCGGGCTCGGGCCGCTCCAGCGCTTGGCGCGCCGCACGGTCGCCTCGCGTCAGCGCAATGGAGGCCTGGAAGGCCGCGAGGTCGGCAGGGTCGTCGCCATGGGCGTAGCGGTAAAGGCTCAGCACTGCGGCGTTCTGCGCCTTGGAGTAAAGCGACTCGCCGGTGGCATAGGCGCGGGTGACGTTGATGACGTGGACGGCGGCCCAGCCGAGCGCCACCAGAAAGAGCTGGGCAGCGCCGAAAATGAGGATGATGAGGAGAAAGCGCCGGACATGCGCCGGCTTTGTGCCGGACTTGTCGACGCCGGTCATGGTGGCGGCGTAGCGCCCTGCTCCGCGGGGGTGGCGGGCGTCGATCTCTGCCTCGATCGCTGAAGCAATCGGCCTTTCCTCCGTCGGAGGCGAGCCCACGCCAAAGTCGCCTGACAGCTTGCTCTACATACCTATGAATATATGAAAACCGTTCGCTGCCACTTACAAGGGTTTCCTAAGAGTTATGTGAGCGTGGCATACTGCGGCATGCGCGCCGCGATCCGGTAAAAAGCGTGGTGAATTTCATACGCGGTTAATCGCGTCGGCTTATGGTTACCGCGTCGCCAAGCACATTTTTGAGTGGGCAGAATTTTCCGTGGAAACCCGGCTGTTTCATCGAGACAACCACGCACATTTCGATAGTGAGGGCCTGCGCCGCTATGCGCATCGCGTGGTGAGCGATTCATCGCTCATCCGCAAGGCCGGCCGCGGCGACGAGAGCGCGGCGGCCGCGCTCAAGATCGGCTTCTGGCCCTTCGTGCGCGACTTCGAGCGCGCCAT
Source organism: Allostellaceae bacterium (assembly GCA_035515835.1). GTDB lineage: Bacteria > Pseudomonadota > Alphaproteobacteria > ATCC43930 > CGMCC-115725 > DAHUYF01. The sequence continues at coordinate 594 of DATJAV010000090.1, read as the reverse complement.
CGACCAACAGCGCTTGCCGCGCCGCCCGCTCGCCGAGAAATTCGGCGCCGAGCGCCTGCGCGAAATCTTCATCGGCCTTGCCTCTGCCGTGCGCGAGATGAAGCGCGAGGAGGGCTCGCACGCCCTCCATTGGCGGAAGGACGCGACCTGCCTTGGCCTGGGTGACCTTGGCGACCATCGCGTCCCGGCCGTCTCCGCCTTGCTCGAGAGCGCCTACACCAAGGATCTGCCCCGCTTCTTCGCGATGCTCGCTGGAACCGAGCTGGTGGCGGAAGAGTTGTCGCGGTATCTGGTCGGCTCGCCGGCCTTCACGCGGCTCTTCAGCCGCCGGCGCTGGATGTGGGGCGAGGTCCATCTCGCGCCCCATGAGGACGGCCCCTCGCATCTCGAGATCGATCTCGACCTCGCGCGCGCCTATGGCGGGAGCGCCGATATCGCGGAGATGATCGTCGCGACCGTCGATCTCTTCGGCCGCGCCGCGGCGGAGATCTGGGCGACGCGGATGCGGATCGCGGCTTAGCGGCCGGTCGACAAAGCTCGCTGAAACCGCTCGATAAACCGCCGCATGGGAGTCAGCGGGGCAAGGGGGATGAG
>DATJAV010000089.1:0-4910 GCA_035515835.1 Allostellaceae bacterium | reverse complement strand
CAAGCGATCCTCGCCAGCGCGCTGGCGCTCGCTGAGCCGGCCGGTGCGCCGGCGGCCGTCCCATGAGCGGACGTGGCGGCGATGTTCTCCTCCAACTGCGCCAAAGCGCCGGCCTTGCCGGCGGGGCTGCGCTCTTTGCCGCGCTCTACCTGGTCTACAACCTGATCCATCCCAAGGGCTTCTCCCCGCAGGTCTTCGTCGAAAACGCCGACGAGTTCTTTGCCCTCGCGCTCCTCGGCATGGCGCAAACGCTGCCTGTGCTCGCCGGCGGTCTCGATCTCTCGGTCGGCGCGGTCATGACGCTGGTGAATTGCCTGGCGAGCACACTCGTCAACGGCAGCCCGCTGGAGATGCTCCTCGGTATCCTGGTCTGCCTCGTTGCCGGCGCGGCCTTCGGCTTCTTGAACGGAGCTGTTGTCGTCTATGGCCGGCTGCAGCCGATCATCGCCACGCTCGCGACCGGCGCCATCGCCGTCGGCCTCGCGCTATTTCTGCGACCGAAGCCCGGCGGCAAGGTCGATGAGGATCTCTCCTGGGCGCTCACCAACACGCTGGGTGATTTTGCCGACACCTATCGTCTCTTCGACGGTGGCAAAGCGCCTTGGTTTCAGCCGATCGCCGGACTGCCGGTGGCCGCCATTCTGTTGCTTCTGGTGGTCGTCCTGGTTTGGCTGCCGCTGCGGCGGACCGTGACGGGACGCACCATCTACGCCGTAGGCTCCGCCGAGGATGCCGCGTTCATGTCCGGCCTGCCGATCGCCCGTGCCAAACTCACGGCCTTCACCCTCGCGGGGCTGCTTGCCGGGATTGGTGGCCTCTTTCTCGCCATTCAAACCTCCTCCGGCAATGCGGACATACCGCAGGCCGGCGCCTACACGCTCAACTCCATCGCCGCCGTCGTCATCGGCGGCACGTCTCTCCTCGGCGGCAGCGGCAGCGCCTTGGGCTCGCTCTTTGGCGCGCTGGTGCTGCGCGTCATCTCCTTCTATTTCCGCATCTTGGACGTGGCGCCGTTGTTGCAGCCGCTGGTCGAGGGGGTCGTGCTACTGGCCGCCGTCAGCTTCGGCGCGCTTCGCGTGCTGCGCGTCAAGAACACGCTCGAGCTTTTCCGCTGAGGCCGACCCTGAACACGCCCTACCTTCGCCTCAAGCCCCAGGATCGGCCCGTCGCGCTTGCCGCCGGGTTCGTTGTCGTCATTCTGGCGGTGGGCACGCTCTACACGCTCGTCACCGACGGCACTCTGACCTTGCTGTCGCCCGCCTATTTGCTGCAGCAGCTTCAGGTGGGCGCGTTCCTCGGCATTGTCGCCGCCGGCATGATGCTCGTCATCCTCATCGGCCATATCGATCTTTCGGTGCCCTGGACGCTCACGGCTGCGGCGATGATGGCGACCGCCGTCGGCGGCGCCATGGCGGTGCCGGCCGGGCTCGCGGTCGGGCTCGCCGTTGGTCTCGTCAACGGTGTCGGCGTCGCTTATCTGCGCATTCCTTCGATGATTTTCACTCTCGGCGTCAATGCCGTGATGCGCGGGCTGATGGTGGCCGAGACCGGCGGCTTCGCGCCGCAGACCGCAGCCACCGACGCGATGCGCTTCATGGGCGCCGAGCACGTCGCCGGCATTCCCGTGGCGCTGCTGCTTTGGCTCGCGCTATCGGCGGTGGTGGCGCTGCTGTTGGCGCGCACCGTCCTCGGCAAGGCGCTTTATGCCGTCGGCAACCGCGAGCGCGCCGCCTATCTCGCCGGCATTCACACGCGCCGCGTTACTGTAGCCGCCTTCGTTCTCTGCGGCTTGGCGGCGGGACAAGCCGGCATCATGCTTGCGGGGTATTCCACCAAGGCTTACCAAGGCATGGGCGATGCCTATCTTCTGCCGGCCATCGCCGCCGTCGTGATCGGCGGCACGAATATCCTCGGCGGCCGCGGCCGCTACCTCGGCACGATCGTCGGCGTCATTCTCATCGTGCTGCTGAACTCGGTGCTGTCGATCATGCAGATGCCGGAGGCCGGCCGCCAGATCATCTATGGCGGCGTCATCATCGCAATGCTTCTCGTTTATGGCCGCGGTGAGACCATTGGCGGCTAGCGTTGACGGCTTGGAAACGGGACGTGGACACGACCGTCGATGGACGGCAATATCGCTTCCACCGGTGGAAAACGCGAGAGGAGACTGCGATGCTCACGCTTTACTATAGTCCGGGCGCCTGCTCCACGGCTTCCCATATCGGGCTCGAGGAAGCGGGTGCCGCGTATGAGACCAAGGCCGTGGCGCTCGCCAAAGGGGAGCAGAGGACGCCCGAGTATCTCAAGATCAATCCGCGCGGCAAGGTGCCGGCCTTGAAGCTCGACGACGGCAGCGTGCTCACCGAGAACACGGCGATCCTGACTTACCTCGCGATGCGCTTTCCGGAGAAGAATCTCCTGCCCAAGGACATCGCCGCCGAGACGCGCTGCATCTCGATGATGGCCTGGCTCTCCAACTCGGTGCACACCGTCTTCGGCCACATCGTCCGCCCCGAGCGTTTCAGCGAGGAGCAGAGCGCGGCGGCGGGCATCAGAGAGATGGCCAAGAAGTCCTTCTGGGAAAGGCTTCAGGAGATCGACGGCCTCGTCGCCGGCAAGACTTGGATGCAGGGCGACCAGTACACGACCTGCGATCCCTATGCTCTGGTCTTCTATGGCTGGGGCGCGCGCATCGACCAGCCGGTGCGGGAACTCAAGCACTACACCGCCTGGAAAGACCGCATGCTGCAGCGCCCGGCCGTGCGCAAGGTGCTGGAGCGCGAGCAGAGCATTTTGTTGAAGGCCTAAGGCAGCTGTCGGCTCTCAGCCGCCAGCTCGTTGTCGATCGTCCGCAGTCAGTTACCAGTTGGTGGAGAACTGAGAAGTGACTATTTTTTCTTCCCCTCGGAGAACCGTGCCGAGATGCGTTTCACCACGCGCGGGCTGACGAAGTGGGAGACGTCGCCGCCGAGCTGGGCGATGTCCTTGACGAAGCGGGACGCGATGAACTGATACTTGTCGCTCGCCATCAGGAACACCGTCTCGACATGCGGGTTCAAGCGATAATTCATGCCCGCCATCATGAACTCGTACTCGAAATCCGAGACCGCGCGCAGGCCGCGCACGATGACCGAGGCGCCCTGTTCCACCGCGAAATGCATGGTGAGCGTATCGTAGGGCTTGACCTCGACGCGCTTGCGCGTCTCGGCGTCAGTGAGGTGCGCTATCTCCTCGCGCACGATCTCGACCCGCTCGTCGGTCGAGAAGAGCGGCCCCTTGCCGATGTTGCGGGCGACGCCGATCACCAGCTTGTCGACCAGCTTCGTCGCCCGCAGGATGACGTCGGTGTGGCCGTTGGTGATGGGGTCGAAGGTGCCGGGATAGACGCCAATGCGCTCCTTGCTCATGCGGAATCCCCTTCCGTCTCGTCGCCCGAGCCCAGGCCGTTCTCCGCAGCGCCATTCTCCCCGGCCTCGGCGAGATGCGCGACCGAGACGACGCGCTCGCCTTCTTCGACCTTGAAGACGACGACGCCTTGGCTGCGCCGCCGCTTGATGGGAATATCCTCGATCGGAACGCGGATCACCATCCCCGTATTGGCGACCAGCATGATCTGGTCGCGGGAGCCCACCGGGAACACCGCGACGATGGCGTCCTGGCGCTTGGCCAGGCTCATATTTTCGATGCCCTGCCCGCCCCGGCCGGTGATGCGATAGTCATAGGCGGAGCTGCGCACGCCGAAGCCCTTTTCGGTGATGCTGAACAACAGTTCCTCGCGCGCGGCGAGAGCGCTGAACTGCTCCTCCGAGATCGTCGCATCGGCACCGTTCTCGCCCTCGCCCTCCTCTGGCTCGGCCGCCTCAGCCTCCTCTTCGCCGGCGGCGCGACGGCGCTGGGTCGAGAGCCGGAGAAAGGCGGCGCGGGTCGGCGAATCGACTTCCTCGTGACGCAGCACCGAGAGCGAGATGACGGCGTCGCCCTCGGCGAGCTTGATGCCGCGCACGCCTACCGAGGCGCGCCCGGTGAAGACGCGCACATCCTTCGCCGGGAAGCGGATGGCGCGGCCGTTCCGCGTCGCCAGCAGGATGTCGTCATCCTTGCTGCAAACGGCGACGGCGATGAGCCGGTCATCGGCGTCCTCGCCCTCGAACTTCATCGCGATCTTTCCAGTAGCGAAGACGTTGCCGAAATCGGACAGCGCGTTCCGTCGCACATTGCCTTTGCGCGTGGCGAAGACCGCAGTGTAGTTCTCCCAGGAGGCCTCGTCGGCCGGCAGCGGCAGCACCGTCGAGATCGTCTCGCCGGGTGCCAGGTTGGGCAGTAGATTGACGAAAGCCTTGCCGCGCGCCTGCGGCGTTCCGACCGGCAGGCGATAGGCCTTGAGCTTATAAACGCGCCCCGTCGAGGTGAAGAACAGCACCGAGGCATGGGTCGAGGCGACGAAGACCTGGCTGACGAAATCCTCCTCGCGCACGGCCATGCCGCTCCGCCCGCGCCCGCCGCGGCGCTGAGCGCGGTATGTGGAGAGCGGCACGCGCTTGATGTAGCCGGCGTGGCTCACCGTCACCACCATGTCCTCGCGCTGAATCAGCTCCTCGATATCCGCCTCGAATTCGACGTCCTCGATCACCGTCTTGCGCGGCGTCGCGAACTGCTCCTTGACCTCGCTGAACTCCTGCCGCAGTACCTCGAGAAGCCGCGCGCGCGAGCCCAGGATCTCGAGATAGCCGTTGATCTCCTTGACGATCTCGTCGAGCTCCTCCGCGATCTTGCCACGCTCGAGCCCGGTCAAGCGCTGGAGGCGGAGCTCCAAAATCGCCTTCGCCTGGTCGTCGGAGAGCCGATAGCTGCCATCGGCCTGCGTGCCGCCGCGCCCCGCCTCCTCGATGAGCGCGATGAGCGGCGCCACC
>DATJAV010000088.1:0-5640 GCA_035515835.1 Allostellaceae bacterium | reverse complement strand
CGCGCTCGATGAGCGCGCGATTGGCGCGCGTCCACTCGATCGTCCTGGCGAGACCGTCGCGCAGTCCTACCTTGGCGGCAAAACCCAGCTCGGCGCGCGCCTTGCTCGGATCGCCGTAACGCTTGCCGGAACGATCCCAATCGCGCGCCGGCTTCAGGGCGAGCGGCGTCTTGTTGCCGGTGAGCGCGTTGACGAGATCGGCGAGATCCTTGATCGAGGTCTCGACGCCGGAGGCAAGATTGTAGACTTCACCGGACTGGCCGCGGAGCGCGCAAGCGAGGAGCCCCTCGACGATGTCGTCGACATAAATGAAATCGCGCGTCGCTATGCCGCCATTGTCGACCGGCAACGCCTCGCTGGCGAGCGATTTCCAGATGAAGGTCGGCGTCACGTTCCGCCACACCGTGGCGGGCGTGCCGCGCCACTGGCCCGCGCCCAAGATCTCGCCCGGCCCATAGACGTTCTGGAAACGCGCCTTGACGAAGGGCACGGCGTGACGCGTGAAATAGTAGTTGCCGTAGAGCTCGCCGATGATCTTCGAGATTTGATAGGGGCTGTCGAGATAAAGCGAGACCGGATCGGTCTCGCGCGTTGCCTCGGCGGTGTCGAAGGTCTTCTGCGCGACGGTGCAGCCGGCCGAGGCATAGACGAGCGCCCGCAAGCGGCGCATGTCCTTCACCCGCTCCAGGAGCTTCAGCGTAGTGAGCGTGTTGTTGGCGTGATCCGCCAGCGGATCATGCATCGACGACTGGTTGCCGTGATAGGTGACGAGATGGAAGACATAGTCGAGATCGTCGGGCAGCGCCGCCAGGATGCGGTCGTCGGTGATGGACCCGTGCAGGAATGCGACCGCCGGCGCCTGGGGAACGTTGTCGCTCTCAGCCGACAGCAGATTGTCGACGACGACGAGCCGCGCCGGCTCTTCGCGCAGCAAGCGCCGACAGAGATTGCCGCCGACGAAACCGGCGCCGCCGGTGACAAGGATGCGGGCGTTCCTGAAGCTCATCTTCGTCGGCTCAATGCTTGGGCTGGCTCAGATGCGTGAAAGTCTGCGTGATACCGTGCGTCTTGTACCAGTCGATCGCCCGCTGCACGCCGGTCTTGAGCGGCGTGCTGATGCGCCAGCCGAAGTCTTCGGTCGTGCGCGAGGGGTCGAGCAGGATGGTGTAAGCGTCATCGGGACTGCGCGGACGAACCTCGACGGGGCGCTCGAGATTGATGCGAAGCGCCGCCAGCGTCTCGTCGAAAAGCTCCTTGATCGAATAGTCACTGCCTGACGAGATGTGATAGGCGCCGCGGCCCTTGCCGTCGACGGCGGGGAGCACGCAATCGACGAGATCGTCGACGAAGATGAAATCGCGCCGCGTGTCCATGACGAAGCAGGGCTTGCCGGTGGTGAGACGATGGAAGAAGGTGGGCAGCGGTCCCGAGAGGTTGCGCGGGCCGTAGGCGTTCGCCAGCCGGAAGGTGACGTAGTCGAGGCCGGAGAGCTCGATATATTGCTCGCCCGCCGTCTTGGAGATGGAATAGCTCGAGCCTCCCGGCAGGATCGGGTGCTTCAAGGTGATCGGCTGCTCGAGCGGCTTCAGCCCATAGCAAAGCGCCGTCTGGAAATAGATGAAGCGCCGCGTCCCGGCGGCTTTCGCCGCCTGCGCCACGATCGCCGTCCCGGCGGCGTTGGTGAGCGCGTCGCCTTCCCAGTTCTCGGGGTCCTTGTAGGAGGCGGCGGCGTGGACGACGAGATCGGGCTTGAAGTCGCCGATGGCCGCGCGCACCTGCGCGCCGTCGGTGATCGAACCTTCGATGACGCTGAGCCGCGGATGGGCGGCGAGATTGTCGCGCCGCCCGGTTTCGTAATTGTCGATGACGGCGACCTGGTCGCCGCGCGCCAGCAGGCGGTCCGCCAAGGTCGAGCCGATGAAGCCCGCGCCGCCGGTGATGAAGACCTTCATGAAACCTCGCTAGTTCAAGCGCGCGCGCCACTCGGCGACGCGGTCGTGGAAGCACTGATGCCAGAGCTCGAGGCTGATCAAGCCCCAGAGCTTGCGCGAGAAGCGGCCGGCGCGATCGACGTTGGCGAGCACCGCGTCGCTGTTGATGAAGGGACGCGAGCGCGCGCTTCGGCTGCGGAACATGTCTTGCACCATCCCTTTGAGCGGGCCCGAGAACCATTCCCTGAGCGGCACGGGGAAGCCCATCTTGTCGCGCCGGTGCAGCAAGGCGTCCGGCAGCACGTCCTCGAAGCTGGTCTTCAGCAGGTGCTTCATCTCGCCGCCGCGGAACTTCACGTCGGCCGGCACCGTGGCGGCGAACTCGATCAGCGGATGATCGAGCAGCGGCACCCGCGATTCGAGGCCGTGCGCCATGCTCATGCGGTCTTCGACATGGAGGAGAGCGGGCAGCAGGCACTTGAAGTCGAAATGCGTCATGCTGTCGAAATAGGCTTCCTTGCGCACATTCGCCCGGTTGTTGAAGATGCTGCGGAAATCGGCCAACACCCGCTCGCGGTCGAGCGCCGACCAGTCGACCTCGCGGTCCATGTCGACCGAGCGGTCGATCAGGCGAAAATAGCGCTCGTCGAGCGGGCCGAAGAGACCGGCGCGCCAGAACTCCTGCATGAGCGGCTTGTATTCCTGGAGCAGGCCGAGATTGGGCACGATCGATTCGATGGTGACGACGAAATTGCCGTTGCGGTAGGTACCGTCGATCGCCGCCTTGATGCATTGCTCGAAATAGGCGAGGAGATAGCGGGCATAGCCGCCGAAGACCTCGTCGCCGCCCTGTCCGCCGAGCACGACCTTGCGATGCTCGCGCGCCAGCTTCGAGACCATGAATTGCGGGAAGGAGCCCGGTCCAGCGACGGGATAATCGAGGTGATAGATGACATCGCCGATGTGCTTGGCGAAGTCATCGGCGGTGATCTCCACCTCGAAGAGCTCGGCACCGGCGGCTTGCGCAACGAGGCGGGCGTAGCCGCTCTCGTCATAGCCGGGATGCTCCAGGAACTTGCCATGGAAGCATTCGTTATTGGCGCGGTTGGCGCGGCCGGCCAGGGTTGCGACGAGGCTCGAATCGAGCCCGCCCGAGAGGTAGCTGCCGACCGGCACGTCGGCGCGAAGGTGGAGCGCCACGCTCTCGTTGAGGAGCTCGACCAGACGCCGCTCGAAATAGCTGGGACTGTGATCGAAATCTATCTCGTAGGTCACGTCCCAATAGCGCCAGACCTTGATCTCGCCATTCTCCACCAGCAGCGCATGGCCGGGCGGCAGGCGTTTCACGCCCTTGAAGAGCGTGTGCTCGCCGATGCCGTATTGGAAGGTCAGATACTCGGCCAGCGCCGCGGGATCGGTCTCGATCGCCGGCAGGAACGGCAGCAGCGCCTTGGGCTCCGAGGCGAAGAACAGCTGACCATCGACGACGGCGTAGTAGAAGGGCTTGATGCCGAAGCGGTCACGGGCGCAGAAGAGGCGCCGCCTCTTCTCGTCCCAGAGGGCGAAGGCGAACATGCCGCGGAGCTCGCGGAGGCAATCGACACCCCAGCGCGCATAAGCCGAGAGCAGCACCTCGGTGTCGCTGGTCGACCGATAGTCCCAATGCGCCGCCAGCGCCCGCTTCAGCTCGACATAGTTGTAGATCTCACCGTTATAGGTGACGACGGCGCCGGCGGGGTCGGCCATCGGCTGCCGACCGGTGTCGCTCAGATCGATGATGGCGAGGCGACGATGCGCAAGACCGACCGCGCGAGAGGTTGCGGTCCAAACGCCTTGGCCGTCGGGGCCGCGATGGGCGATGAGCTCGGCCATCACCTCGAGCCGGCGCTCGAGCCGCTCGATCTTGCGCAAGGATAAGTCGAGGATGCCGGCGATGCCGCACATGGGGGATCGTCACCTTACCGGAAGCGAGGGGCGGAGCCAGCGTCTCAAGCCGCGGTGGATCCGGTCGCGCCGCTCGAGCGGCAGCCAGCCGAGCGCGCCGCGGAAGAAGGAGCGGTAGGCGATGATCCACATCTCGCGCTTCAAGCGATGGAGCCGGTAGGCGAGGCTCGGCCGGGCCAGCTTCGCCCAGGCCGAAGGCGGATACCCCGGCGCCGAGGTCGTGCGCTTCTCTTCCGCCAGCACCGCATCGACGCGGCCGACATGCGCCGCAAAGGAATAAGCGTCATTGCACGCGATCTCGCGATGGGCGGTATCGACGATGGCCTGCGCCCGCGCGGGATCTCGCAGCACCGCCACCACTTCGGCCATATTGGCGTGGTTCCGCGCCAGGGGCACGTAGTGGCGCCAGGGCGTGAGCACGCCGCTGTAGCCGCCCTCGTAGAGGATCATCAGCGTCCTGAGCGCCGCGGCCTCGAAGCAGCGGGGTGAAATCTGCCCGTTGCGCACACGGTCCTCCTCATCGCGAAAATAGCGCTCGCGCAGAGTCTCGAAGCTCGTGTCGGGCGCGCGAAGCGCGTCCCGGGTTACCGCTTGCTCTATCCCGCCGCTCCAGTCGAAGACGCTGCTGCCACTCTCCGATCCCAGCACCGCCTTGCAGCGGGTGAGAAATGCCACCCAGCCCTCGCCCTGGAGCCGATCCTCCTCGCGGTGGGAAATGTCGCAGATAAGGCCATGGTCACCGGCGTCCGCGGCAAAGCGCACGCCGATCTGCCATTTCTCCTGGCCGAGGCGGCCGAGCCAGGCGGGCACTCGGCGGGCGCGATATCCCACATCGACGGGACGACCGGCGAGCGGCGGCACCGTGCGGCGCACGAGGTCCTGCGCCACATAGCCCGTCAGCACCGACTCCTTGCGCAGGCCCGGCAATTCCGCCATGGGATAGACCTTCTCGACCTCCGCGGCAGGGACGCAAGTGAACAGCACAGTGATGCCGAGCCGCCGCAACAGCGCGCGGGTGCGCAGCACGTGGCGGTGCTCGTCCTGGATGAAGAGCGCCTTGATGCCGCGAAAGCCGGCGAGACGCTCCAGCGTCGTCTCCTCGGCGAGGAAGTCGAGCGAGGCCAGCAGCGAGTAATGGATGACGACGCCGTCGAAACGGTCGAGATCGATCTCGCGCGGCAGTCGCCGGGCGAGATCGAGCCGATGGACGCGATGGCGCGAGAGACCGGCGAGCGCGTCCATATGGTGGCGCGCCGTCTCCGGCACGGTGCGGTCATAGTCGCAGAGCAGCAGGAGCGCCAGCGGCGCGAGTCTCTCCGCGGTCGCCGGTTCCTGGCGTTCCTTGATCCTCGTCGTTGGCATCATTTTATCGCGCGGCAGTAGAGGTCGAGGCCCGACCACCGCCCGACCGTCGGCAACAGCCAGCGCCGCGGAATGCGGCGAAGTGGTCCCGGTAGATCGGCATTCTCGCGCGCAACGGAGACCATCGACCAATCGCGCATGGTGCGCTTTAGATAATCCGCTGAAACGAAGACCGTTTCTGGCGCCGCGTTGCCGGCGGTGTCGGCGTCATAGGCGAGACGCTCCGCCTTGCTGGCCGACGGCGGCGACGAGCCCTGCCGTTCCGCCAGCAGCGCCCGCGCGGTAACGAGCGGCCAGCGCAGCCACCGTCGATGCGAATAGGCGTTGTAGACCATGATCACCGCGCAGCCGCCGGGCGCAAGAATGCGATGCGTCTCGGCGATCGCGCGCTCGAGATTGCCTG
>DATJAV010000087.1:0-5642 GCA_035515835.1 Allostellaceae bacterium | reverse complement strand
CTTTTTGCGCCCCTTTGGCGCTCTGGCTGTCGATGATCGCGGCTGTTGGGCTCGTCTCTCGGCCTTCGCGCTCGCGCGTTGCCGCGTAGAGCGCGTGATGGATACGCTCCAACGTGCCATCCCGCTCCCACAGCATGAAGTCCTCGTGTGCCGTGCTCTTCGGCGGCAAATCTTTCGGCACCGCCTGCCATTGGCACCCGGTCGAGAGCACAGAGCAAATGGCGTTCAGAACCTCGCGGACGTTGACCTCGCGCCGCCGTCCGCCGCGCTTGGCCGGCGGGATCATCGGCTCGATCAGCGCCCACTCTTCATCGGTCAAATCACTCGGATAGCGCAGGCCGCGCCGGTCGGCAGCGCGGCGATGTTCAGGCGTCCACATGCGGCACCCCTTGTCCGCGATGGGGGTGATCGACCATGAGAATCACAACCGATTCCTCCGACTCAAGAAATTTTCGGATCGGCTCTAGGGTCGAGGACCTCGGCAGACCTGCCACACCCCTCGTGCCCTCAGCTAGGGCGAGCGCGGCCTCTACGTCGACGCCCGGATTGCCGCGGCTCGCGCGTCACGCGGCTCGAACGACGCTGAGCGCGACAGCCTTGCCCCGCACTTCCGCCTCCTCGAACTCGGCGGCGGCAATGGCCCGGTCGAGAGCCGCGCGCAGCTCCTTGGCCGCCTCCAGCGTCAGCTCGATCCCGGCCCGCGCGCCGGGGTCGAGGTCCCTGTTGATGAAGTCGAGCGTGATGACGTCGCCCAACGGTGCATGGCGCGCGTGGTCATAAGCAACCACCGACTGCGACAGCGGGAACCATTCGTCCCCGCGCTTTGCCATGCCCTCCGCGTGTGCGATCTCGATGATGGACGTGCACATCTCGAACCTCCTACTTCGCCAGATGCTTGCCGAAGAAGGCGAATACCTTGCTCCAGCCATCCATTGCCTGCTCGGGCCGATAGAGCGGCCGGTGCCAATAGAAGAAGCCGTGGCCGGCACCGTCGTAGCGATGGAACTCGTACCTCTTGCCGTGCTTCTTGAGCTCGGCCTCGTGCTGGTTCACCTGCTCCGGGCTCGGTGCGCGATCCTCGTTGCCGAAGAGGCCGAGCAGCGGGCAGCAGAGGTCCTTCGTCATGTCGATCGGCGCGACGGGCGTCTTCGCATTGAGCTCCTCCTTGCCCATCACCACGCGACCACCCCATAGTTCGACGCAAGCATCGACGTCCTTCCGCTGGCAGGCATAGATGAAAGCGTGCCGGCCGCCCGAGCAGGAGCCGAAGAGACCAACCTTGCCGTTGCAATTGGGCTGGCCCCGCATGAACTTCACGGCGGCCTCGGTATCGCCGACCATCTGGGAGTCGGCAATGCCGCCTCCGGCGCGGACCTTGGCGGCGACGTCGTCAGGGTTGCCGTCGCTGCCTCCGCCCTCGCGCTCGTAGAGGTTGGCGCAGATCGCGAGATGGCCGTGATGCGCGAAGCGACGCGTCGTCTCGATGTAGAGCTCGCTCCAGCCCGGGAGATGGTGGACAAGGACGACCCCCGGAAAGGGGCCAGGACCAGATGGCCTGGCCACGTAAGCCGTTATCGACGTTCCTTTGTCGCCTTTGATGGTCACGTTCTCGCAGGTCATGCCTCGGTAGAATGACATTGATTTTCCTCCATGGGCGTGGGTCTTGGGCCTCGATCGGGCCATCGGAGCGCCGCGCCGTCATCGACAAGCGGGGGTGCCTCGCTTTGCTGCCGGAGGCGTCGCGTCGCACTGGCAGTATTCGACGATCGCCGACGAGGCGCAACACCAGAGACACGTGTCGGCGGAGATCCGCGACCCACAAGACGGTCGCCACCAGCGCCGCCGGGCGGATACGGTTGCGCAACTGAAACGCGTGGCCAGCAAGGGGCGGATGCGATTGAGCACGTTCTAAGCCCATTTCCGCTTTCCATCCAAGGCCGCGATGCCGGTCGATTGAGTTTGACCCTAACCCCCCACCTTGGCCAAAGCCTCGCGCTGGCCCACGACCCGCGCCTCCGGGAAGGTGATGGTCACCCGCGTTCCCTGGCCGGGCGCGCTCGCCAGTGTCAGCGTGCCGCCATGGAGCGCCATCAGCTCGTGCGCCAGTGGCAAGCCGAGGCCGGTGCCGCCGCTGTTGCTGACCATGACGTTGCCGACCTGCTCGAAGGGCTTCAGCACGCGCTCGAGATCGCTCTGGGGTATGCCGACGCCGGTATCGGCAACGGTGATGCTGGCGCCGTCGCCGTGCTTCCGCGCCAGCGTCACCTCGATCAAGCCGCCGCCCTCGGTGAACTTCGTCGCGTTCGAGAGCAGGTTGAGCATGATTTGCTTCACACGGAGCTCGTCGCCGACGAGGCGCAGCCCCTGCACCGGCACGGAAAGCCGCATCGGCACGCCGCGCGCCTCGGCCAAGGGGCGCATGAGGTCGATCGTGTCGCGAATGCTGGCGACGAGATCGAACTCGGCCTCATGCAGCACGAACTTGCCGGTCTCGATCTTGGCGAGATCGAGGATCTCGCTAATGATATGCAGCAAGTGATGGCCGCTCCGCTCGATGTCGGTGCCGTAGCCCGCATATCGCGCCGTGCCGACCGGGCCCAGGAGCTCGCTGGCAATGATCTGCGAGAAGCCGATGATGGCGTTCAAGGGCGTGCGCAGCTCATGGCTCATTTTGGCGAGGAACTCGCTCTTGGCGCGGTTGGCGCGCTCGGCCTCCTCTTTCGCCTCGAGCAGCTTGGTCTCGGTCGCGCGGCGCGCGCGCACCTCGCGCTCGAGTTCGGCACGCTGCGCCGTGATGAGCTGCGTGTGATAAAGCGAGGTCATGGCCACGAAGGCGGCGGCGCAGAAAAGCGAGACGAGCCCGACACCGGTGAAGTCGGCCGGCCGCACGTGCTCTGGGAACCCGCCTCCCGCGGCAAAGACGACATAGAACGCGATTAGGTGCAGACCGAGCACGAGAAAAACCACGCCGCGCAGGACGGTGCGCGAGCCCAGGTGGTAGAGGAGCAGCACGGGCACGGCCACGAGCCACGGCAGGAACGGCGAGCCGATACCGCCATAGTGGTAGGCACCGTAGAGCACGATCAGTGCGAACTGCTCGAGCGACACGAAGCTCAAGAGATCGAACCAGCCGGAGGCGCGCAGCAGAAAGGGGTAGGCCGCGAAGGCGATGATGCCGAGCCCGATCGTCCAGAGCCGTGCGCCCGCGACGGGGTCGATGCGATGGAGATAGGTCACCACGACGAGGCCGAGCGGCACCCCGAAGAAGTGGCTGAAGACGAAGAAGCGCGCCCGCTCGTGAACGTCCGCCGGTTGCCGCAGCACCGCCGGGACGAACCAGTCGATGACGGAGTAGAGGTCGTGACGCATGAGCCCCCTACGTCAGACCCGCACTACATGCGGTGCGGCCTCCTCTTGTCTAGGACGAAATCGTTAACACCCGATGTCGCGCCGTTCCTTCAACCGGCGGGCGAAGCATCGTCAAGGACCAGTTGCACATCGACGCGTCCCTGCCAATTGTCCGGCCGGAGATGGCCCGCGACATGGAAGCCCCGACCTTGGCCATTGAGCAGGGCGGGACCCAGTTCGCTCTCGAGCGAACGAAAGGCGACGGCCTTGAGGCGCGCCTTGCCGGCGCCGTCGGCAAGCACGCAGCGGACATGCTGCCCGGCGGCGACATCGGCTTTCACCACGCGGAGATTGGCGAGCGCGAAGCGCGGCTCGGCATTGCCGGTGCCGAAGGGACCGAGGCGCTCGACCAGCTCCAGCAGCTCCGGCGTTGCCGCCCCCGGCGCCAGCATGCCGTCGATGCGGAGCTCGGGCACCAGCACGTCCTCGCCGAGCACGCCGCCTGCGCGCTCGGCGAGGAAGTCGCGGAGCGCACCGAGCCGCGCCGTCTCGACGGTGAAGCCTGCCGCCATGGCATGACCGCCGCCATTGACGACGAGGCCCGCCTGGCGCGCGGCGATGATCGCCGGTCCCAGCGGCAGTCCCGGCACCGAGCGTCCGGAGCCCTTGCCGATGACGCCCTCGACCGCGGTGACGCAGGCCGGGCGGTTGTAGCGCTCGCGCAGGCGGCTCGCGACGATGCCGATGACGCCGGGATGCCAGCCCTCGCCGGCGACGAAGACGAACGGCGCGCGGCGGTCGCCGCTTTCGACCTGGTCGATCGCTTGCGCCAGCACGCGCGCCTCGATCTCGCGCCGCTCGGCGTTGAGCGCGTCGAGCTCGCCGGCAATGGCGCGTGCCTCGGTGGCATCGTCGCCGGCCAGGAGGCGCGCGCCCAGATCAGCGCGGCCGACGCGACCCCCGGCATTGACGCGTGGACCGAGGATGAATCCCGCATGATAGGCATCGAGGCGCTCACCCACGCCGGCGACGTCGGCGAGCGCCGCCAATCCCACGTTGCCGCGCCGGCGCAGCAGCTTCAGGCCCTGCGCCGTGAGCGCGCGGTTGAGACCGGTGAGCGGCACCACATCGCAGATCGTGCCCAGCGCCACCAAATCGAGATATTGCAGCAGATCGGGTCCGGGGCGCTGGGCGTACCAGCCGGCGAGCCTGAGCCCGCGATTGACGCCGACCACGAGCAGAAAGGCTACGCCCACCGCCGCCAGCACGCCGTAGGAAGTGGCCTCGTCGAGCCGGTTGGGATTGATGACGGCGAAAGCCGGCGGCAGCGCCGGCTCCGCCACGTGATGGTCGACGACGATGACGTCGAGCCCCGCTTCCGCGGCGGCGGTGAGCGGCGCCACCGACGTCGTGCCGCAATCGACGGTGATGACAACGCTCGCGCCCTCTTCCTTCAAGCGCAGCAGCGCTGGAGCGTTGGGACCATAGCCCTCGCGCAGGCGATCGGGGATGTAGACGCGGACGCGGACGCCGACCGCGGCGAGGAAGCGCTGAATGAGCGCCGCGGAGGTCGCGCCGTCGACGTCGTAGTCGCCAAAGACGGCGATCATCTCGCCATGGGTGACGGCGCGGACGATGCGCGCGACCGCTTTGTCCATGTCGCGAAAGCCCGACGGGTCGGGGAGTGATTCGCGGAGCTTCGGCGCGAGGAAGCGCTCGGCCTCCTCGACTTCCACGCCGCGCGACGCCAACAAGCGGCCGATGATCTCCGGCAGGCCGTGGCGCTGCGCCAGCGCCAGGCCGGCGCGATCATCGCTCGCGCGCTGCCGCCAGCGCCGACCGGAGAGCGAGCACTCGACGCCAAGGAACGGTGCGGAGGGGACGTCGGTCATACTTCAGCGCGGCGCGGCGAGCAGGCTCTTGCGCTCGAAATTGTGTTGCGCCTCAATGATGCGCACCGTGCCCGTCTTGGAGCGCATGACCATCGAGTGCGTCATCGCCCCGCCGGCAAAGCGGCGCACGCCTTGCAGCATGGTGCCGCTGGTGACGCCGGTCGCGGCGAACATCACGTCGCCCTTGGCCAGATCGAGCAGATTGTACTTGCGGTTGAAGTCCTTGATGCCGCAGCGCTGCGCCCGGCCGCGCTCGTCGTCATTGCGGAAGATGAGCCGCCCCTGCATGAAGCCGCCGATGCAGCGGAGCGCCGCCGCGGCCAGCACGCCTTCGGGCGCGCCGCCTGACCCGAGATAAATATCGACGCCGCTGTCGCCGCGCGAGGTGGCTATGACGCCGCT
>DATJAV010000086.1:0-6056 GCA_035515835.1 Allostellaceae bacterium | reverse complement strand
TATCTACGACACGAGCACCAATGACAACGGCGGCTCCTCTGCCGACGTCATCGCTCCGTCCGCGATCCCGCTCAACGGAACCGCGTCGCACCAGGAGCACGGCTCCACGCGCCTCCATGCCAAGCAATCGAACTTCTCCTTCGATGTGCGCACGCCCACGGCTTATGGCGAGCTGAACACCTTCATCCTGGTCGACTTCTTCGGCCAGAACACGGCCTTCGTTCCGCAAGGATCGAACACGCAGAATGCCCGCTTGGTGCTGGCCTATGGCACCTTGGGCCCCTTGCTTGCCGGCCAATTCCTGTCACTCTGGTTCGACGGCGATGCGATCGGCGAAACGGTCGATCCCACGGCATCGGTCGGCGTCAGCAACGGCTTGACCAACCGCCAACCCCAGTTCCGCTACACCTATGCGGGGGCCAACGGCCTCAGCATCGCGGCCTCGGTCGAAGAGCCGGTCTGGGAGGACTATGACAACACCCAATCTGCGGTGGGTTTTGCGGCGACAGGCCTGGGCGCCACCACGACGGCGGCCGGTGCCGGAGCGTGGAGTCGCTGGCCTGACTTTATCGTCAGAGGTCGATGGGATCAGGCCTGGGGTCACATCGGCATCGCCGGACTGGTCAAGGACAATGACGTTTACGCGATCGGCGTGCCGCGCGTCGGCGACACCGGCTATGGCGGCATGATCAGCGGCCATCTCAATACCTTCGGCAAGGATACGCTCCGTGCCGAGGCGATGGTCGGCAAAGCTCTCGGCCACTATCTGAGCGACATGGGCTCTATCGCCGGCACGCAGAGCAACCTTGCCGCGGCAGGCTCTCCGATCAAGTCGCCGCTCGACTACGGCGGCAACGTCAGCTACACGCACTGGTGGACCGATCAGTTGCGCAGCACGGTGATGGGCGGTTACTCCCACGTCACCAAGACGTCGGTCATCACAAGTGCGGTGGCCGCCGCGGCTCTCGACGATCATCACATCGGCGCCACGGTCAACTTGATCTGGAGCCCGGTGCCGCAGGTCGATCTCGGTCTCGAATACGACTATATCGACCGCGTCACGTCGCACGCCCTTACCGGCAACAACAGCAACCAGGGCGAAATGGATCGCGTCGAGGCCATGGCGGTCTTCAAGTTCTAAACGACTTCCACGAACCTTGCGCTCATCCGCCAGCCTTCGGGCTGGCGGATTTTTTCTGCTCCATCGCCAATTCGCTCCAGCTTGCAGCTTCAGATCGCGTCGTTTAGAACGCGTGTCATGCCTAAGGCCTCGCTCGCCGAGCATGTCATGGTTTTCGCCAATGCGCTTTCGGAGGCTCATTGCCGGCAGCTCATCGACCGTTTCGAGGCGTCGCCGGAGCACCAGACGAGCGAGCGCGATGTGGGCCACAGCTTCGATCAAATCGACATTGCGCAGAATTGGCCCGATCAGAACGAAATTCTGCTGCCGCTCTTTCGCTCCTACTTCAATCGCTACCAGACGGCGGTCAACACCCGCTTCTGGCCGGCGCGATTCGCTTACGAGAATCTGCGGATGAAGCGCTATCGCCCCGACGGGCGCGACGGCTTTCCGGTGCATGTGGACGTGATGGCGTCCGACTCGGCCAGGCGATTCATGACGGCATTCATCTACCTCAATACGCCCGAGGGCGGCGAGACCGTTTTCCCCAGCCTCAACATCTCCATCACGCCCGAGACGGGCAAACTGCTGGCATTTCCTCCGCTCTGGCTCTTTCCCCATGCCGGATTGCCGCCGCGAACCACCCCAAAATACATCCTTCACACCTACCTCTGGTATCCGTAGTCGGAGCGCGCGGGCGCCTCAAGGCCGCTGCGCGATATGCCCGCAGCGGCGGCAGGTGCGGTTGGCGGCGGAAGCGTAGAATTCCTCGTAGACGCCGGAGACGGGGTCCTCGCGATAATCCGCGACATGCCGCGTCGTCTCGAAGAGCTTTGCCTCGCAGCGCTCGCAGAACCAGAGAAAACGGTCGAGCTCGCCGGCGTTGCGCCTGCGCTCGATCACCAGAAGGTAGGCGTCGGGCGCGAAGCGCGGCGAATGCGGCGTACCCGCCGGGCAATGCAGAATCTCGCCTTCCTCGATCGCGGCCACCTGTCGCGCGCCGTCGGGCGTCAGATAGTGGAGCTCCATCCGCCCCTTCAGCATGTGCATGGTCTCGTCGCTGGGATCGACGTGGAACTCGCTGCGATGGGCGCGGCCGCGCGCGATGAAGGCCATCATGTCGCGCTCCTGCCAGAGCACCCGCACGGGTCGCTGCGACGCGGCGAGCTCGGCGATCACCCGCTCGAGATTGGCCAGCCTCATCATCGCTCACCTCCTCTGCGCTGGGAGCGCCCCTCGACGCCCATCAATCCTGCGAGCCGATCCGGCGTCGCCAGAAGCGTCCGGCTTTCGCCGGCAAAGACGATCTTGCCGCGGTCGAGGACGATGGCACGCTCGGTCGCGGCGAGGGCAAGGCGCGCATGCTGCTCGACCAGCAGGATGGCGAGCTCGTCCTCGCGCATCAGCCGCTCGAGCGCGGTCAGGACCGCCTCGACGATCACCGGCGCCAGTCCCTCGAGCGGCTCGTCGAGCAGGAGCACGCTGGGATCGCCCATAAGGGCGCGTCCGATCGACAGCATCTGCTGCTCGCCGCCCGAGAGCTCGTTGCCATAATGGCGCCGCCGCGCCGCCAGCGAGGGAAAGAGGTCATAGACGCGCGGCATCGTCCAGCGGCCTTTGCGCTCGGCGACGGCGAGATTCTCCTCGACGCTGAGCGAGCGGAAGACCTCGCGCTCCTGCGGCACCCAGCCGAGGCCGAGGCGGGCGCGGCGGTGGGGCGGGCTTGCGCCGATGTCGCGGCCGTCGAGGCGGATGGCGCCGCCGTGCAGCGTCGTGTGTCCCATGATCGTCGCCAGCAAGGTGGTCTTGCCGACGCCGTTCCGCCCCAGCAGCGCCAGCGTGCCCTTGGGCGGCAGCGTCAGCGAGACGCCCTCCAGCACGACCGTCTCGCCATAGCCGGCGCGCACGTCGGTGAGCGCGAGGCCGGCGCTCATCGCGCCTCGCCGCCGAGATAGACGGCGCGCACGCGCGGATCGGCGGCGATCTCCTCGGGCGTCCCCTGGACCAGCACCGTGCCCTGCACCAGAACGGTGATGCGGCGCGCCAGACGGAAGACCAGGTCCATGTCGTGCTCGATGATGAGAAGCGCCAGATCCTGCGGCAGGCTCTCGATCACCTCGATGATGATGCCGCTCTCGGCCGACGGCACTCCCGCCGCTGGCTCGTCGAGCAGCAGTACCTTGGGCTTGAGCCCCAGCGCTACCGCGAGCTCGACGAGGCGCTGGCGCCCGTAGCTGAGCTCGCGCACCGTGCGCGCGGCGTCGTCGGCAAGGCCGAGCCGCTCGAGCCCTTCGAACGCCTCCGCGACGACGGCGCGGCGCGAGCCCGCCGGGCGCAGCATGTCGCCGGCGACGCCCTGGCGCTCGCCGATGGCGAGGCAAGCGTTCTCGAGCACGGTCAAGCCGCGGAAGAGCGTGTTGATCTGGAAGGTGCGAGCGATGCCGCGCTTGACGCGCTGCGCCTGCGACAAAGCCGTGACGTCGGCGCCCTCGAGCAGGATGCGGCCGCGGCTTGGAGCGAGCGCGCCGGTGACGAGATTGATGAAGGTCGTCTTGCCGGCGCCGTTGGGACCGATGAGCGCGTGGCGCGCGCCCGCCTCGAGGCGGAAATCGATGTCGCTCGCCACGGTGAGCGCACCGAAGCTCTTGCAGAGGCCCATCGTCTCGAGCGCCGCGCTCATCGCCGCCGCAGCGCCCGCCGCCAGAGCTGCTCGGCGACCCCGAGAACGCCGCCCTGGGCGAAAAGGGCGATGAAGACCAGCAGGATGCCGATCCAGAAATCCCAGTAGAGAGGATATGCGGCGGCGAAGCGGTCCTGCGCGATGATGAAGAGCGGCACGCCGACGAAGGCGCCGTAGAGCCGGCCGACGCCGCCGATGATGAGCATGATGAGGCCCGAGCCCGAGCGCTCGAAGCTCAGCACCTCGAGCGCGACGAACTGCGTCGTCTCCGCCAGGAGCGCGCCGGCGACGCCGGCGAGCGCCGCGGAGATGACATAGACGGTGAGGCGACGGCGGAACACCGGCGAGCCGATCGCGTGCATCCGCGCCTCGCTCTCGCGGATGCCGGTGAGCGCGCGGCCGAAGGGCGAATGGACGATGCGCCGCACCAGGTACCAGGCGAGAAACAGCACGATGAGTGCATAGACATAGGCGGTGCGGCTGTAGATATCGAAATCGAACCGGCCGAGCACCGGCCAGACATCCATGCCCTGGAGCCCGTCGGCGCCGCCGGTGATGGCGCTCGCCTTGTTCGCTCCCTCCTGCACCATGAAGGCGGTGACGAGGGTCAGCATGAGAAGCGTGAGGCCGCGGGCGCGGAGGATGATGACGCCGCTCGCCAACCCCAGAAGCGCGGCCGCGGCGCCGCCCGCGAGGAGGCTGCTCAAGGGCTCCCCCCAGCCATGCGCCGCCAGGAGTCCCGCGGTGTAGGCGCCGGTGCCGAAGAACGCGGCCTGTCCCAGCGTGACGATCCCGGCATAGCCCAGGAGGAGATCGAGCGAGAGCGCCAGCAGGATGGCGACGAAGATCTCGACGCCGAGCGCGAGGTAGTCGGGAAAGAGAAAGAAAGCGGCGATGGCGGCGAGCCAGGGCAAGGCCTCCCACGGACGCAGACGGTGGCTGCGCAGCATCGTCTCGACCGCGCGGCCGACGACAAGACTCTGGCCGGCACTCATCAGGCGCGACCGAAGAGGCCGTTGGGCCGCCACAGCAGCACCGCCAGCGTGATCGCATAGATGAAGAAGGCGCCCAACTCCGGCGCCAGATACTTGAACCCGGTGTCGGCCACGCCCAGCAGCAGAGCCGCGAAGAAGGGGCCTCTGATGCTGCCGAGGCCACCCACGGCGACGACGATGAGGAAATAGATGAGATGCTCTTGCGCGTAGCCGGGATCGATGGCGAGGATGTCGGCGCCGAGCGCGCCGCCCAAGGCGGCAAGACCGCTCCCCAGCGCGAAGGTCGCGAGGAAGAGGAGCCCGGTGTCGATGCCGATCGACTGCGCCATGCGGCGGTTGTCGACGGCGGCGCGGACGCGCGCGCCGAAGCGCGTGCGCTCGAGGCCGAGCCAGAGCGCCGTCACCACCGCGGCGCCGCAGACGATGAGAAAGCAGCGATAGGTCGGAAAGGCGTCGAAGCCGAAGTCGATCTGGCCGCTGAGATAGTCGGGCGGCTGCATCGGCTGCGCCAGCGGGCCCCACAGATACTTTGCCGCCGCCGCCGTCATGAAGACGAGCCCGATCGACATCAGCACTTGCCTGAGCTCGTCGGCGCCGTAGAGGCGGCGGTAGAGCAGGAACTCGAGGGGGATGCTGCCGATGCCGACGACGACGACGGCGGCGGCGACGGCCACCGGGAAGGGCACGCCCCAGGCGCTCATGAGTCGCGTCATGACGTAGCCGCCCGCCGTGGCGAAGACGCCATGCGCGAGGTTGACGAAGCCCATGAGGCCCATGGTGACGGAAAGCCCGACCGAGATCAGGTAGAGCACCATCGCATAGGCGAGGCCGTGAAAGGCGATGCTGACGACGGCGTGGAACGTCTCGCTCATCGGCGGCAAGGCGCTACTTCGGCGGGTTCAGCTCTTTCCACGGGTCCTTGACCTGCGGGATGGTCTCAAACTCGATGTTGGCGAGGTGGTCGCCTTGCCTCTCGGTCCGGCGAATATAGACGTTCTGCACGACGTCGCGGGTCTCGGGGTCGATGGTGATGGGGCCGCGCGGGCTCGCGGGGTCGCTCCAGCCCGCGAGGATCGCCATCGCCTGATCGCCCTCGCAGCTTCCCTTCGTTCCCCGGATCACGGCGTAGATCGCCGCCATCCCGTCCCAGCCCGCCACCGACATGAAATTGGCGATCGCCCTGTCGCCATAGACACGCCGCCAGGCCGCCAAAAAAGCCGCGTTCGCCGGCCGCTCCGCCGCCGGCGAGTAGTTGCCGGTG
>DATJAV010000085.1:0-9495 GCA_035515835.1 Allostellaceae bacterium | reverse complement strand
ACCGGCGCCTGGTTCTACTCGACCGCGACCAGTCTCGAGCGGCAGGATTGGACGCCGCCGCAGATGATCCTCAACTCGCAGCATACAGTGTCGCCTTGCACGAATAACACCAACGGCTCCACCTTCGACGGCTGGTACCCGTCCTTCGTTTCGCTTGGAGCCGATGCCGGCCACACGCGGCTGACCGGGCGCGTGTTCTTCATGAACGGCTGCGACACCGGGCTCGACCGCACCTTCATGGCGCGCGACTTCGTGATCGGGATCGGGCCGTAAGGGCTACCGGATCGAATGTCACTTATGGGAGGCCTTCATTCGTCCGTCCGCGACACCGGCGGAGGCTCCCAAAGCTCGTCGTGCTCAGGCTCGACCGCAGCGTCGGTCGAAGCGCGCTCTCCGGCAATCGAAACCGGTGCCGACGCATCGACATCCATCACGTCTTCTGCCAGCCCCGGAGATGCGACGCCGCCCAGCCAAGCGATCGCCAAGACGCGCCACAGATTCCGCATTCACCTCTCCAGCCGAACGACATTAGACGATCCTTTCCCTGAGCCGCACCTGAAATAAGCGTAATGTCCGATCGAAGCGCCCCCGCTGGCAGCGCGTCGAACGGCCCAGGGCGTCGGTGGCGCTTGGCTCGAGAAACCGCCATGATCCCTTCGTAAGATGCGTGGCGCCGCGGGGACCGCTATCGGGCGCTCTCAAGCGCCTGCGAGAAGGTTACTATTGGGAGGCTTTCGCTCGCGGCGATCGCCTTTGCATGCGCGCTCGGTCGTATGAGCCGGTACGCCTCCCGATAGGCGCCCGGAGTGACCCCGATCGACCGGCGAAAGCTGCGCGTCAGATGCGCCTGGTCGGCGAAGCCCGCCGCTAACGCCGCGTCGCTGAGCGAATGGCCGAGGCGGATGAGGTCGGCGGCGTAGCGGATGCGCGCCTGGCGCTGATAGCCGTGCGGCGACATGCCCGTTGCCCGTTTGAAGGCGCGGAACAATCGGAAGGGCGGCAGATGGGCGGCCCGGGCGATGTCACGAAGCCGGACCTGCTGATCGAGGTGACCATCGAGAAAGTTCCGCGCCAACCGGACGGCCGGCTCTTCTCGACCCAACGGAAGCGCCAGCGGAGCGCTCCGTGTGTGACGCTCAAAGAGCCGTGCGACGAAAGCGAGGTAGGCCTCCTCGCGGTCCAACGATGGTCCCGCGGCTTCCGAGCTCGCATGAATATGGCGGAACAGCGCTGTCAACGCCCTATCGCGGATGATCGGGCCAGCAAGCGAGCGGACCCGCTTGCTTTCGCCCACCAGCGCATTGAGGCGCGCGACATCGACGTAAAGCGTGCGCAGGCTCCAGCCCTCGTCGTCGACGGGCGAGCCGGCATGCGGCTCCTCGGCGTCGATCGCGTAGAGATCGCCGGCACGGGCCACAAACTCGGTACCGCGCATCCTGATGCGGATGGCGCCCCGGGTGATGAGGGCGAAACAGGCCCTGTCGTGGGTGTGGACGTCATAGGAATAGTCCCTGAAGCGTCCGCGCAATAATTCAGCGGCGCCGAGATCCTCGGCGCACCAGATCTTCGTGCGGACAGTGCCAAGACGCCGCGTCACCGTTGGCCGCTCTTGCTCCTCCCGGGCGCCGCGACGGCGCCCTCGCTCATGCTAGCGATCATTTGAGCAATGAGAAGCGGCCGACCAGCCGACCCACCACCTTGCGCGATCCATAGAGGCCAACGCCGACATAGGCCAGCCCGGAAGTCGGGACCGTGCGCACGCGCGCCGCGAACGCTGCGTAGTCGGTCGTCTCCTGGCCTTGAACGGGAAAGTCGACGACGTCGAGGTGGTACTTCAGCGCCTTCGCGCGAAGATCGCCGAGCTCGGCCGCAGCGGCCGCAAGCACGGCGATGCCGATGGGGATAAGGCCGGGATGCGCCGCTCCCGAAGCATCGACGAGATCGGGGCCGGCGAGGTGCGGATGGCGTTTCCCCAGCGTGAGCGCGATCACGGCCGCGGCATTTGCCGCTCGGCCGGCCGGCAACGCCTGGTCGATGACGACGGCGCAGCGCATCGGCTGCGGTGTGGACTCGTCCATTGCCAAAATCATGCTCGACGACCTCGGCGCTGATCTCGACCGAGCGCAGTCTCGCGCTTATGCGGTTGCCTGTCTTGAACCCTATTGCAGCGCTGCCGCGGAATTGATCGCCTCTGAGCCGTCCTTTACCTTCAGGGCGCAGGAGGAGCAGCCTGATGAGCATCGACTTTCTCATAACCTCCCTCATCGTCGTCGTCTCGCCCGGCACCGGCGTGCTCTACACGCTGGCCGCCGGCCTCTCGCGCGGCTCGCGCGCGAGCGTCGTCGCGGCCTTCGGCTGCACGCTCGGCATCGTCCCGCACATGGCGGCGGCGATCATGGGCATGGCGGCGCTGCTCCATACCAGCGCCGTCGCCTTCCAGACGCTGAAATACCTCGGCGTCGCCTATCTCCTCTACATGGCCTGGAGCGCGCTCCGCGAGCGGGGCGCGCTTCGCGTGGAAAAGCGCGTCGATACCCGCTCGGCGCTTCGCGTCACCGTCGACGCCATCCTGATCAACATTCTCAACCCCAAGCTCTCGATCTTCTTCTTCGCCTTCCTGCCGCAATTCGTCAGCGCCGGCGAGGCGCACCCGGTCTCGCGCATGGTCCTCCTCAGCGCCGTCTTCATGCTGCTCACCTTCGTCGTCTTCGTCGGCTACGGCTTATTTGCCGCAGCGATACGCCATCACGTCATTTCGCGGCCGCGCGTGCTCACCTGGATGCGCCGGAGCTTCGCGGCGGCTTTCGTCGCACTCGGCGCCAAGCTGGCGCTGGCCGAGCGGTAGAGCGGATATCGTTGCGCTTATTGCTTCGTTCCGGCGAAAGCGGGAACCCAGAGTTGCCGCGCTGCGCCGCTCGCCCGCGGTCCCCGCTTTCGCGGGGACGTCGGGACAATACTGTTCCGTCCGTCGGAGTCCGCTTTCGAGATCTCGCTTACCCCAGCCGCCGCCGGTAGAGCGCGATGAGGCGCTCCCAATGGCGCTCGGCGGCGCGCTTGGCGTAGATGCGGCGCGCGGGGAAGGCGAAGCCGTGATGGACGCCGGGGTAAATCTCGAGCTCGCCTGCCGCGCCCGAGCGCTGGAAAAGCCCGCGCAGCTCCTCCACCATCGGCATCGGCGCCAAGTCGTCATGCTCGGCGCAGGCGATATAGAGCTCGCCCTTGGCCTTGCCGAGAGTGAGATGCGGGCTTTCGACGGCGTCGCTCACGAGCCAGGTGCCGTAGAAGGACGCAGCGGCGGCAACGCGCTCGGGGTAGCGCGCGGCCGCGGCAAGCGCGTAGGGGCCACTCATGCAATAGCCGTGGCAGCCGACGGACCCTCGCTTCACATGGTCGCGGCCGTCGACGAAGCGCAGCAGCGCCGCGATGTCGTCCATGACCGGCGGTATGGTCATCTTGGTGCGGAAGGCGCGCATGCGCTTATGCTCGGCGCTGCCGTGCTCGAGCACGTCCGGTCCATAGGTCGTGTCGCGCCCGAAGCGGTAATAGAGATTGGGCAGCAGCACGCAATATCCCACCGTCGCCAGCCGGCGGGCCATGTCGCGCAGTTCCTCGCGGGTGCCCGGCGCGTCCATCAGGAAGAACACCGGCGCATAGGGTCCGCCGCGCTCGGGGCGGCAGATGAAGGTCTCCATGGCGCCGTCGGCGGTGACGATGTCCAGCGTTTCCTCGATCATAAGCTTCTCCCAAAAAAGAGGTTCACCACGGGAAGCACGGAGACCACGGAGAAGAAAGGGTTGGAGACGCTTCGCGTCAAGAAACTCCGTGTCCTCCGTGCGGATGCCCTATGGCCGCTTGGTCTCGGCTGCGACGAGATGCGCCTTCGCCGCCCGCCGCAGGCCCGGCGGGAGCGGCACGCTCTTGCCGGTCTTGAGGCTGGCAAGGACCGCGGTGCAGTCGCTGGTCGCGACCATCCGCCCGGTCACGGTGTTGTGCATCTGGTGCAGGAAGCGGATGTATTTGCCGCCAACGGCAAAGAAACCGCTGCGGATGGTAACGAGCTCGCCGCCGCGGAGCTCGGCCAGGAACTGATAGTTCTGCCGGACGATGGCGACGCGGCGCTTCTGCCGCTTGATGAGGGAGGGCGTGAGCCCGATCGACTGCAGCAGGAACCACGTCGCCTGGTCGAAGCGCGAGACGTAGATCGCCGAGTTCATCGAGGCCTCGGCATCGTATTCGGACGCCAGCACCGCGCCCTTGAAAGTCTCGACCCAGCGCGCCCCGGCCGCAGCACGCCTCCCCTTCTTCCGCGCGGCCATCGCTAACCGCCGCCGGCCGGGCGGCTGAGCTGCTCGAGCAAGGGGCGGAGCGCATCGAGCTCCTTGCCGAATCCGGCCCAATCGCCGGCCTTGAGGCGCTCGAGCGCGTGGTCGTAATGCGCCAGCGCTTCCCGCGCGCGGGCATCGACGGGCCCCGCGGGCGCGCCGCCGGCCTGCGGCGCCGCAGGCAGCGTCGGCACCGGCGTCGTCTCCTTGAAAAGCGCCGCCAGAGCCGCGCCCAGCGTATCCTCCATCACCACGCGATCGCTATAGGCGGCGATGACGCGCTTCAGCTCCGGCAGCTGCCCGCTCTCGGCGCGCAGATAAAGCGGCGAAACGTAAAGGATCGAGTTCTCGATCGGCACCACCAGGAGATGGCCGCGGATGACGCGCGAGCCCATCTGGTTCCAGAGCGAGATCTGCTGCGAGATCTCGGTATTCTGCTGGATGCGCGCCTCGATCTGGTAGGGGCCATAGACGAGCTTCTCCTTGGGGAATTCGTAGACGATGAGCTTGCCGTAGTCGGGCGGATCGCAGCGCGCCACCAGCCAGGCGATCATGTTGTCGCGCTTGCTCGGCACCATCGGCAGCATCAAGATGAACTCGGCGCGCGTCTCGCCGGGGAGCCGCGTGATCATGTAGGTGGGGGCCATGAGCGCGCTGCCGCTGGCGCCGGCGGGCGCGCCATCGATGCCGGCGGGCTGGCTGGGAAACTGCCAGAGGTCCTCGCGATTGTAGAAGACTTCGGGCTGCGCCATGTGATAGGCGCGGTAGAGCCGCGCCTGGATCAGGAACAGGTCCTCGGGATAGCGGATGTGCCGTTGCAGATCCGCCGGCATGGCGGAGAGCGGCTTCATCAGACCCGGGAAAATGCGCTGATAAGTGCGGATGATCGGATCATTGGGGTCGCTCACATAGAAATCGACGGTGCCGTTATAGGCGTCGATCACCACCTTGATCGCGTTCCGAATATAGTTCTCGCCCCCGGGCCGGTCGGGCTGGGCGTAGGGAAACCAAGGGCTGGTGGTGTAGGCGTCCTGCATCCAGAAGAGCCGCCCCTCGCTCACCACCATGTAGGGGTCGTGGTCGAGCCGAAGGAAAGGCGCCAGCGTTCGCAGCCGATCCTCGATGTTGCGATGAAGTAGGATCCGGCTCTCGGCGGTGATGTAGCCCGTAAGCAGGATGTTGGGATCGTTGAACTCCCAGGCAAAGAGGCTGCGGCGCAAGAGGTCGCCGATGGCGATGCCGTCGGCGCCGTCATAGCTGGCATAGACGTTGTCCTTGCCTTTGGGGTAATCGAATTCGGGCGTGCTGCCCTTGACGATGACGTAGCCGGCGCCGGCCTGGCCGAAATAGATGCGCGGCTCGTGGATGGGAGGGCCGCCGCTGGCGACCGGCGGGATGTCTTGGAGATAGAACCGCGGCAAGCCCTCGCTGGTCTTCTGCGTCACCGGCGACATCACCACGCCGTTGCCATGCGTGAAGAGGAGATGCAGGTTGACCCAGGTCTGCGCATTGGGCGCCAGCAGCGAGGGCTCGAGCTCGCGGGCGGACAGCATCACCTGCTGATATGTGTCGCCGAGGTGATAGCGATCGATGTCGACGTCGAGGAACTTGTAATAGGTGCGGATCTCCTGGAGCTGCGCGTAGGTGTCCATCAGCGGCTGCCAGTCCCAGAGGCGGATGTTGTCGACCGTCGCGCGATTGGCCTCGAGCGTGGCGTAGGTGAGCCCCTCTTCCGCCGGGAAGGGTTTCGCTTCGATCGGCTTCAGGCCATAGGCTTCTTGCGTCAGCGCGATGTTGCGCTGGATATAGGGCGCCTCCACTTGCAGCTCGCTCGGCTTGACGTAGAAGCGCTGGAAGAGCGCGGGAAGCATCGCCAGGAACAGGATCGAGCTGCCGAACACCAGCACCGCGGCCGCGATCGGCACCCGGTAGGTGCGCCAGCGCATGTTGGCGAAGGACAGGACGGCCGCGACGACGGAAAGGACAAGGAGGAGCCAGAGCGCCGGCAGCTCGACATGGAGATCGCTAAAGCCGGCGCCGACGACGGTGCCGTTGTCGTCATAGAGCAGCAGATAGCGGTCGAGCGCATAGGACCAGGCCTTCAGCGCGAAGAACACGCCGAGCAGCGCCGAGCCATGAACGATGGCGGCCCGCGAAAGCCCGAAGGGCGGCCGGTCGAGCACGATGTCGCCGCGCCCCCAATAGACCGCGACGGCGAACGCGGCAGCGAAGAAGAGCAGCAGCAACAGCCAATCCAAGAGCGCGACATAGAGCGGCAGCGAGAAAAGGTAGAAACCGACGTCCCGGCCGAAGGCGGGATCGCTCGACCCATAGGGCAGCTGATAGAGGTAGCGCAGGGCCACGTCCCAGCTCGAGAGTTCGCCCACGGCAATGAGCAGCCCAAAGACGACGGCGGCGGCGGGAATGATGAGCCGCCAGGGGAGCTGCGGCGAGACTTGTCCCAAGAGCTCGGGCAAGGTTTCCGGCAGGCGCCGGCCCAGTCCGGGGACGTTGGCCCAAGGCGCGGGGCGGCGCGCGAAGCGGAGCGCCAGGCCACCCGAAAGCCAGAGCGCGGCGCTCGAAAGGACCGCCACGGTCAGAAAGACGGCCGTCTTCGCGATCACGATCGTCCAGAAGACGCCGACATAGCCGACGGAGGAGAACCACAGACCGTCGATGAGAATGGCGCCCAGGCGCCCCAGCACGATCAGAGCGACGACGATGACTGCCGCCGCGATCCCGGCGCGTTTCCAGGCCATGCCGCACCTCCTCCCCGGGGCGATCTTGCTCCTTTCCCAAGGGATTCGCCATGGGGGCGCATTGACAAGGTGCGCCCCTGCAATGCCGATCGCGTCGCACCTCAGCAATAGTACTTGGTCGGGTCCGGCGGCACGTCGTAGCGCTCGATGGACGATATCGTTCCGTCCTTGAAGAAGAGCTGGACGGTGACGAAGCGGGTCTTCAGCGGTAGATCCACAGAGATCGGCACATCCGGCGAGATCGGAGACATTCTCTGATTGTCGTCGGCGGGAAACGCGAACGCGCGATCGGGCGCTCCGCGCTCCATTGGCATGCGCGTGGCGCCGCCCGCCAGCACGACATGGGTGGGCTCGCCGGGCTTGATGCGGGCGTCGTGGAGGGCCCGCTCGATCGGTCGGCGCAACCGTTGCATCAGCGGCTCGGCCAGACGCTGGAAGGTGTCGCGCGAGAGCTTCGCGGCGTACCCCCGCTCCTTCCAGGTCACGGCGATCTCGGTCTCTTCCGCCTCGCTCAACCGGCGCATCGCCGCTTCGGCCTGGCGGCGAAGCTGGGCACCGGGCGCGGGATTGCTCTCAGCCGGCGGCAGCGGCAGCTTCGCCGCGCGCGGGAACCACTCGACGATGGCGTCGACGAAGTCCTCGCCGCCGAGGAAGTTGTCGCCGGCGGTGGCGCGTACCTCGATCACGCCCTCGAAGAGCTCCAGCACCGCGACATCGAAGGTGCCGCCGCCCAGATCGAAGACCAGGAACTTGCTCTCGCGCATCGCCTCCTGCAGGCCATAGGCGAGCGCCGCCGCGGTCGGCTCGTTCAAGAGACGCTGCACCGTGCGGCCAGCCAACTCCCCGGTAATGCGCGTCGCCTTGCGCTGCGTGTCGTTGAAATAGGCGGGCACGGTGACGATCGCCTCGTCGACGGTCTCGCCCAGGAACGCCTCGGCGTCCGCCTTGAGCGCCCGTGGCACCAACGCCGAGAGCTCTTCCGGGCGGAACTCGCGGCCGGCCAGCACGAGCTTCCGCTCGCTGCCCATGTAGCGCTTGAAGACGGCGGCGCTCCGCTCGGGATGGCCCTGGACGCGCTCGCGCGCCGCAACTCCCACCACGGCGCCCAGCGCCAGTCCCCAACGATCCGCGGCGGGGAGCTTAGGCTCGGCAAGGCTCAGAAGGTAGCGAAGGGGCTTGTCGACCAGCGCGCGCATACCAAGGACGAAAAAATATGATCGGGACTATACCGCGCGAGAGGATGCGGGCGCGGCGGCGGCGCGTCAAGCGACCGCGGGGTTGCGCGCCAGCCACTCCTTCACCGCCGTTTCCATGGTGAGGAACACCGCGCCCCGCGCGCGGAGCCTCTCGATGAGCCGCTCCAGCATCAGCATGCGATGGCCGCGGCCGATGACGAAGGGATGGCAGGTGTAGGTGATGATGCCCCAGTCCATGATCCGCGTCATGTAATCGAAATCGTCATACCAGTTCTCGAGCACGCCGCTCGCCGGCTTGAGCCCGCCCAGGATCGCCGTGCTGGTGCGCACGAATTCGAAATGCGGATAGTCGTCGAGGGTCCAGCTGATCGGCATTTCCGCGAGCTTGCTGGGGGCGCCCAGCACGGCCGGCTTCTCCAGTTCGATGACGTCGCCCTGACGCGCGTGATAGGGGAGATAATCGTGACCCATCATGCTGCTGTCATAGAGGAAGCCGTGCTTGATGAGGAGCGCGATGGTGTGGGGCGAGAGATCCCAGGAAGGCGAACGGTAGCCGCGCGCCGCCTGGCCGCTGAGCCGGCGGATGCTGGCATTGGCGCGGACCAGGCCTTGCTCCTCCTGCTCCGGGGTGAGGTTGGCGGGGGGCACATGGGTCCAGCCGTGATGGCCGATCTCATGCCCGGCCTCGAAGACGCGGGCCGAGGCGGCGGGATAGGTCTCGAGCGTGTGGCCGGGAATGAACCAGGTCGTGGGTATCTCGTGGCGCTTCAACAGCGCCAGGATGCGCTCCGACGCCACCACGCCGAACTCGCCTCGTGAGATCGGCGTCGGCGTCGTCATGCCGCGGGCGATGAAGCCGGAGATGGCGTCGAAATCGAAGGTGAGGCAAACGATGTGGCGCGGCACTGGCGGCCCTCCCCGGTGGCAGGAAAGCACAGACGATGCGCGCGCTCAATCGGCAGCGCTGATTCACACCCCCGGAGCGGTCATCCCCCGCCCATTGGATCCATTCCTCGGCAAGAAACGTTGCAATTTCAATTACCGCTCGAGGACTGCTAGGCTCAGTGACCGGCATTCGTGACGGGAGCGTTGCCATGGTTCGCGACGTGGCCGAGTGGCTGCGTGGGCTCA
The DNA here is from genome assembly GCA_035515835.1 of Allostellaceae bacterium. Classification (GTDB taxonomy): domain Bacteria; phylum Pseudomonadota; class Alphaproteobacteria; order ATCC43930; family CGMCC-115725; genus DAHUYF01. The sequence continues at coordinate 87 of DATJAV010000085.1, read as the reverse complement.
GCCTCGAGCAATACGCCGCTCAGTTCCATCGCAACGACATCGACGGCACCGTTCTCGCCGAGTTGACGGCGGAAGACCTGGTCGGCC
>DATJAV010000084.1:0-4308 GCA_035515835.1 Allostellaceae bacterium | reverse complement strand
GAGCTTGGCGGGATCGGTGAGGCGCTCGGCGTCGAGCCAGCCGAGGAAGCGCTGCTGATAGGCGGCGGCGAGCCAATATTGCGCGTATTGATCGTGAAAGAAGGCGAAGGCGCCGCTGGTGACCAGCTTGCCGTCGCGATTGCGCTGCGGAATGCCGACGCGCTCGAGAAGGCCAACCTGCAGCACCGCCTCGAGGACCGAGATCGCATGCCGGTTCTGGACGAAACGCTCGAGCTCCGGCCGCTTGTTGACGGCGTCGATCGGCAGCGCGTCGCGCCCCGCCGCCGCGTCCCCCGCCGTCAGGCGCTCGACGATCATTTCCGCGAGCTTCTCGCAGAATTCCTGGATCGCCTCGGGCATGGCGGCGCGATCGGCGACATGGGCGACCGGCACCAGAACCTGCGCGTCGCCGGCCTTGCGCTCGGTCAGCTTCTCGAAGAGCGCGTAGTAGTCGAGATCGGGCGGCACCCGCCTCTTCTCCCGGCCCGGCGCGCCATCGCGATTGGCATAGGCTTCGGCGACCATCGCCATCATGAAGGGCTGGGCGATCAAGCCGCGCACCGTCGGCGACAACTGAGCGAAGGATCCGGGCAGCAAGCCATAGTGCCGTTGATAGGCGGCGTAGAGCGCGCCGCGCTCCGCCGGCGTCTCGAACCGGCTCATGCGGATCGCGTCGCCGTCGCGGGTGAAGAACACCTCGGGATCGAGCGGGCGGTCGTTGCCGACGGCAGCGCGGTACTGCAGCCACGTCTCGCTGCGGCAGCTCGCCACCACGCGGCAGCGGCGCAGCAGCTTCTCGCCGCCGGTCGCCGCGATGAGGCTTTCCAGCAACGCTCGCGCCCCCCGTGGCCCGCTGTATTCATTGATGGCATCGACGAAGAGGGTCAGCGTCTCGCCGGTCTCGTCGAGAAAATCGTCGAGGTCGCCGAGCGACGTCCAGCCGCCGGCGATTTGCCCCACCAGCTTCGTGGCGATGGTCTCGGCGAAGGACGGCGCGTCGAAGCGCCGTCCGGCAAGAAAAGCGGCGAGCTGCCCCGCCTGCAGCCGCGCCAGGTAGTGATGGATCAGCAGGTTCGATTTGCCCGAGCCGGAATCGCCGACCAGCAGCAGCGCGCGCTGCGGCGAGCTGAGGAACGCCGCCAGCTCAGCACTTTCCTTGGGCGCGACGAAGACCTCGGCGTTATAGGCCGAGCGCAGCTCGGACGCCTTGCCCGGGTGCAACCTACCGTTCTCGTCGTAGCGGTCGGTCTCCATCAGCGCCGCCAAATGGTCTCGCGAGATGCGCCAGAGCTGCGCCCGGACCGTGGCTGCGCTGAGCTGGCGTCGATGGCCCAGGCTCACCTGCGCGGTGAGCTGGTTGGCGCGGTTCTTGAACTCGCCCATCTGCCGCAGCAGCACCTCGGCTTCGACATCCTCGGCGTCGGCCGGGCGCGGCCGGTCGCCGCGGCCGCCCAGCTCCGAGAAGAGCAGCCGTCGCATCGGCTCCAAATATTGTTGGAGAGCGAACAGCAGCTGGCGATCGGTCGGCGAGAGTCCGGGCCGCACGGCGCTGCTGCGCAAGCGGTCGGCGATGAGGAAGGGCGTCAGATCGAGATAGTCGCCCGGAGTGAGCATCTCTCCCGTGCCCACGCCCATCCGTTTGTCGCGGGCCACCAGGTAGATGCGGTAGGGCAGGAACGCGAATTCCTCGAGCTGCGGCTCCCGGCTGAGGCGGTAGCACGCCTCGGCCGGTCCGGACTTGCCGGAGAAGTCGAGCGTATCGACCTCGGCATCGGCGGCGCCGGTGTGCGACTGCGTGACGTAGCACACGGCAAAGGCGCGGCAGATCGGCGTCAGCACGGCGATGATGTCGAGGAAGCACCATTTCACCATGTCGCCGACCGGCGCGATGGCCTCGACCGGGATCCGGTCGGCCAGGCCGCCATGCGTCAGCCGATTGCGCACCTGGTGCAAAAGCAGCATCGACGCATCGAACCGCTCGGGAAAGACCGCGCTGAAGCCTTCCGCAGACCTTCCCATGAGCGGCGCAAAGAGGAAATCCGCGCCGAGATCGCCCTTCTCGGAGAGCAGGCGGAAGAGCTTCATCAGCGCCACCAGCAGGTGGTACTGGCTCGCTTCCTGCTGCCGCTCCGTGTCGTGACGCAAATAGAAGGCGTTGTAGTTGTTGAGCGCACGCGCCAGCTCGTTGAGCGCGCTGCGCCGCAGCGTCTCGTCATCGAGGCGCCGGAGCGCTGCAATCAGGATGAACGGCAGGAAGTGGACGATCTGCTTCCAGCAGGCCTCGACCTGCAGCAAAGCGGGGCGAAAGCGGAGCCGGAGCCACCGCTCCCTCTCCTCGCGATCGGCGTCCTCCGCCGCCGACCATGCGCGGAGCGCCGCGGCGAGCTCGCCGTCAAGCGCGACCCAGTCGGCAAAGCGCCGGGCAAAGGGCGCGGGAAAAACCGCGTTGACCGCGGCGATGAGATCGCGCTCGCGCTCCGGGGTACCGTCAGCGGGACGAAACTTGCCGCGGCGGAAGACCGGATCGAGGACGCGCACCAAGCGCGCGACCTCGCTGTCGCCCGTCGCCAGCAGAATGCCGCGCGTGCGCTCGAAACCCGGGGTTTCCATGCCGCCCTTCCCCGCGCCATTCTAGCAACCGATGCATCTTCATGCATGCCGATCCAATGAACTCTCGAGGCAAGAATCTGCTTCCGCACAGTCGCTCAATCGCGTCCCCGCCGGGTTCGCCCGACGGAATCGCGACAGCAGAGAGCGGGGCGCCTCAATCGAAGGTGAAGCCGTGCCGGCGCAGATAGGGCGGGAAGGCGGCGCCTTCCGCCTGCGCTGCTTGCCGTGCCTTGTCCTCGGACCAGCCATAGAACGCGGCATAGCCGAACCTCTCCGCGTTCCGCTGCTGCGCGCGCGGAATGGAATGCCGCGCGTCGCGGGCGCGGTCATAGGCATCGAGCCGCTCGGGCAGGGCGGAATCATCGTAGCGGTCGGTATGAACCGTGATCGACGGCGGCAAGCGCAGGCTCATGTGCCCGGGCGATGCGGGATAGCCGAGGCAAAGACCGGCGACGGGGAAGACCAAATCCGGCAAGCCCAGGATCTCGCCGGTGCGATCGGCGTGGTTGCGGATGACGCTGATGGGGCAGCAGCCGAGCTGAGCCGCCTCCGCCGCCAGGATAAAGGTCTGCATGACGAGAGCGGCATCGACCGCGGCATTGAAGAAGCCTTCGAGGCGGCCATTGGTCTCGGGGTGATCGCGCAGCCGTCCGATGCGCTCGAGGCGTCGCGCGTCGCCGCAAAACACCAGAAACACCGGCGACGCGCCGACCCACGGCATTGACGGAATGAGCGCGGCCAACGCCGCCCGCTTCTCCGGGTCGGTCACGCGGATGATGGTGGCCTGCTGAAAATCGGATTTGGACGAAGCCGAGAGCGACGTCGCGATCAACAGCCGGAGCATCGGCTCCGGCACCGGCTTCGGCGCGTAGGAGCGATGCGTCCGGCGCGCCAGCACTTGACGCAGGAAAGCGACGTCCTCGACCTCGCCACCGAGATCGATCGCCCCACCGAAGCGGTCGGCCAATTCCCGCGCATAGCCTCCGGGTCCGTGTCCGAGGTTACCGCTCGGTCCCGTCCCCCGATGGCCCGTCGAAATTTCCTTTTCCCCTGCGGTCGTCATTTTCCTCACCTCCAAGCGCCGTGATTGTACGATCCGCCGCTCCATGCGCTTCGACGCAGGCGGATATGCCAAGAATGCAGCTTCGGGCCTAGGGTAGGATCCCATCTCTAGTCTTAGTCTATCGGAGACGACCAGCGAAGGAGGCAGTAATGCTCCACCGGATCGGCAAGCCACGCCGTGGGCGTTGGCTTGCGCTCACCGCAAGCTTGCTTCTTCTGACCTCGGCCCCCGCCTTCGCCCAGACCGCCGCGCCCCTATCCGGACCGGCGCTCTCGACGCGGGAAGGCAACGTCTTCGATCATCGGGATCACCAGCCGACCGCGGCCGATGACGCGGCCGCCGGTGTTGCGCCCGGGAGGGGGGAAGACGTCGAAAAGGAAATCCAGGACCTGTTGCAGCAGACCGACAATCTCGACCGGCAGTCCGATCAGCAGAACGAAGCGCTTCCCGCTTTGTCGCCAAGGCCGCGCTGAGGCCCGGCACGAGGATGCTGGCGCGAACGGACCTTTCCCGGACAGCGCAGAACTGGTCGAGCCCCCATCCTCGGCCTAGACCACCTTCCGTACGATGTGATGTCGATTACTGGTATGGGGGCGCACTTCGCTCGGCCAGCGGCCCAATTCCACGGCTTCTGC
>DATJAV010000083.1:0-6155 GCA_035515835.1 Allostellaceae bacterium | reverse complement strand
GCGGCAAGCTCGCCTATTTCGAGGCGCTGGGTGCGCGCGACCCTGCTTCCGGCGCGCCGATGCAGGAAGACACCATCTTCCGCATCTATTCCATGACGAAGCCGATCGTCTCGGTGGCGGCAATGATGCTGTGGGAAGAGGGCCGCTTCCTCCTCAACGACCCCATCGCCAAGTATCTGCCGGACTTCGCCGGCCAGAAGGTCGCGGTCGAGCGCGACGGCCGGATCGAGCTGGTGCCGGCCGAGCGCGACGTCACGATTCAGGACTTGATGCGCCACACCTCGGGCCTGACCTACGAGTTCCGCGGCAACGCGCCCGTGCAGAAGATGTACATGGACGCCAAGATCTTCCGCCGCGACCAGACCGCCGCCGAGCAAGCGGCGACGCTGGCCAAGCTGCCGCTGATGCATCAACCGGGAACGCGCTGGGAATACAGCCGCTCGACCGACGTGCTGGGCCGTCTCGTCGAGGTCCTCGCGGGGGCCGGCCTCGGCGAAGTGCTGACGCGTCGCATCCTGGGTCCGCTCGGCATGGGCGACACCGATTTCTACGTCCCGCGCGAGAAGCATCCGCGGCTGGCCGAGCCCTTCGCCAGGGATCCCGAGGCGGGGACGGCAGTGCAGCTGATCGAGGTGCGCGAGAAGCCGAGCTTCGAATCGGGCGGCGGCGGCATGGTGTCGACGGCGATGGACTATGCGCGCTTCCTGCAGATGCTCCTGAACAACGGCACGCTCGACGGCAAGCGGCTCTTGAGCCGCAAGACGGTCGAATACATGACCGCCGATCACTTGGGCCCCGTCGCCGGCGCGCCCGATCTGCTCATCCCCGGCTACGGCTTCGGCCTGGGCTTCGCCGTGCGCCGCGAGGCCGGGATCGCGCAAGTGCCGGGTTCGGTCGGCCAGTATTACTGGGGCGGCCTCGCCGGCACGACCTTCTGGGTCGACCCCAAGGAGCAGCTCTTCGCCCTCATGCTGATCCAGGGGCCGGGACAGCGCGAATACTACCGCATCCTCTTCCGCGATCTCGTCTACGCGGCCTTCGCGGATTGAGCGACAAGCCCCTCTCCCGCACCGCGGGGGAGGGGACTCACGCGGGCCGCTGGACTTAGAGCGGGTCGTGTCGAGGAGATGCACCACGGAGGCACGGAGGGCACGGAGAACATAGATCAGTCTTGAGCAGGGCAGCATAAAGGTTCTGTTGAAAGACGGTCTTCGTCGCTTCGTACTTCGTTCTCACTCTTCTCCGTGATCTCCGTGCCTCCGTGGTGAACTTTTGTAAACCGATGGAGCCGACAATCTCATCGGGTCGTGTCGAGGAGAAAGATGCACCACAGGGGCACGGAGTGCACGGAGAACATGGATCAGTCTTGAGCAGGGCAGCATAAAGGTTCTGTTGAAAGACGGTCTTCGTCGCTTCGTTCTCACTCTTAGAGTCGACAATCTCAAAATGCCACGCGCTGCAGCTTGTCGGGGTTGACGACGAGATAGATCGCGACGATGCGGCCGTCGTGGATGTCGAAAGCGACGGTTCGGAGCGCGCCTTCCGCATCGGCGAAGACGAATCCTGCCAGACCGTTGACGCGCGCGGCGCGGACGCGCCAGCCCGATGCATCCTCCTTCTTCATCACGCCCGAGAAGAAGCGCGCGATTTTGTCGGCGCCGTGGATGGGATTGAGCGCGGCGAGACGCTTGCCGCCGCCGTCGGAGTAGAGCACCGCATCGGCGGCGAGGAGCCGCGTCATCGCGCTCGCGTCGCCGCTGGTCGCCGCCTGGCGAAACGCGGCAGCAAGCCGCTCGCTTTCTTCCGCCGACGGCGTGAAACGAGGGCGCGCCGCGCGCACATGCTCTCTGGCGCGCGTCGCAAGCTGTCGGCACGCGGCTTCGCTGCGGCCAAGCGCCTGGGCGACACCCGCGAAATCGACGTCGAAGACGTCGTGCAGCAGGAAGGCCGCGCGCTCCAACGGCGAGAGGCGCTCCAAGGTCAGCATCAGCGCCACCGAGAGGTCCTGCGCGTACTCGCTCGCCGTCTCGGCGTCGAGCGCCGCCGTGTCGAGCACCGGCTCCGGCAGCCACGGCCCGACATAGGCTTCGCGCCGGTTCCGCGCCGATTTGAGCAGCTCGAGGCAAAGACGGGTGACCACCGTCGAGAGAAACGCGCGCGGGCTCGCCACCCCTTTGCGGTCGGCCGCGTGCCAACGGAGATAGGCCTCCTGCACGGCGTCTTCGGCCTCGGCGAGCGAGCCCAGCATGCGGTAGGCCAACCCCATCAGGTGGCGCCGCTCCGCCTCGAAGAGGGCGGCTGCGTCGCTTTCGGCCTCGTTCACGCCGCCTCTCGCAGCATCGTCAGGGGGCTGCCGCCGACAGTGACGCGCGTGCAAGCCTGGCCGTGGCCCAGCGCATATTTCACCGTGGGGAAGACGCGCGTCGCGGCGATGGCAAAGCCCAGCGAGATCAGCGCATGCTTGCCCCAGCGCGCGACAACGGCCTCGCGCAGGCCATCGGCTTCCGGATCATGCGCCAGCACCGCCCGGGCGAAGCGAAAGCCCAACGACGCGTCGGCGCTCATCGCCCGCTCGTCGGCCTGCAGCACGGCGCGCAGCACCGCCGGCGCCACTCCCGCGCGCTCGGCCATGGTGACGACGAGCTGGGTGCAGGGGCCACAATCCTCCGCCTTGGCCGCCGTCAGTTTTGCCGCAAAGCAAGCCTCGAGCGGCACGTCGCGCCGATAGCGCGCGAGCTTCTCGACGCCGCCGAAGCGCGCGAGCGCTTGCGGACTCACGGCGAGAATGTCGCGGGCATAGCTCATGTCGTAGTCATAGGCCCGCTCGAAGGCGGCGATCCGCCGCCGGATCAACCATTTCAGCATGTCGCTTCTCCTCTTGAGATGTAGGGCGCCGCCGCGCCACGGTGAAGATGACGAGGCCCGGCAGGATGACGGTAGGGATGTCGAGGGCGAGCTGGCGCAGCGCCTCGCGGCCGGCGACGGCGTCTCCGATATGCACGAGCGCGTGCAGCGCGAGGAACGCGGCCCCGGCGATCGCCGCCGGCCGCGCTGCCTTGTCGCGCAGGAACCACAGCAGCGCCCCGCCGGCAACGAGATAGGCCGCGCCGACGTCGCGGACGAAATGCGAATTGAACGGCCCCGTCGCGGCGATGCCGGGGACCGTGACGTACCACCGCTCCGGCAGAGCCAGCATGAACACACCGTTGGCCGCGAGCGCCAGATCGAAGATCCCGATGATCACCCTGCGCATTCCCGCTCTCCTTGCCCATAAGACGAGGCAGCCGCTCGATCTGTGACATCGCAAAGCCCCCTCTCCCGCACCGCGGGAGAGGGTGGCGAGCGCAGCAAGCCGGGGGAGGGTTGCTGTGCTCCGCCAGGCTGGCACCACAGACGCGGCACCGGCCCCGCACCACCCTCTCCCGCGGTGCGGGAGAGGGGCTGCTGCTGCGACGATTTCGCCTCGTATCCTAAGTCAGAGCCTTCTCCATGCGGAGGTTGGCCAGGTCCTGGTCCGCTCGATGCACGGTCTGCGTTGCGATGACATAGAAGCCTTGCCGCTCGAAGAATCCGCCCGCCGTCAGGCTCGCTTCCGCGAAGAGGCGAGCGAGCCCGGCTTCCCTCGCTGCGGCTTCGACCGTTTCGAGCAGCGCCCGCGCAATGCCCTCGCGCTGATGATCGGCATCGACATAGAGCATGTCGATATGACCGTCAGCCTCGAGCTCGATGAACCCCACCGGACGCTCGTCCATTTCCGCCACCCAAGTCCGATGCTCCGCGCAGCGCCGCGCCCAACGCTCGCGGTCGATCGCATCGGGCGCCCAAGCCCGCAGCTGCTCCGGTGAGTAATCGCGAGCAGCGACGCGTCTTACCGAATCGCGAAAGAGCGCGATCAGCGCATCGACATCGGACGGACAATAGGGACGCAGCACGACCCGCCGCTGATCCGCGCTCATAGCAGCGGCTAAAACCGCCGCTCCACCATCATCTTCTTGATCTCGGCGATCGCCTTCGCCGGGTTGAGGCTCTTGGGGCAGGTCTTGGTGCAGTTCATGATGGTGTGGCAGCGATAGAGCCGGAACGGGTCCTCGAGCTGGTCCAGGCGGTCGCCAGTGCGTTCATCGCGGCTGTCGGCGAGCCAGCGATAGGCTTGGAGCAGCACCGCGGGGCCAAGATAGCGGTCGCCCTGCCACCAGTAGCTCGGACACGAGGTCGAGCAGCAGAAGCAGAGGATGCACTCCCAGAGGCCGTCGAGCTTCTCGCGCTCGGCCACCGATTGCGGCCGCTCGCGGTCGGGGGGCGGCGGCGATTCCGCCTGGAGCCAAGGCTGGATGGCGCGGTACTGCGCATAGATGTGCGTCAGATCCGGCACCAGGTCCTTCACCACCGGCATGTGCGGCAGCGGATAGACGCGGACGTCGCCCTTCACGTCGTGGATGAATTTGAGACAGGCGAGCGCGTTGGTGCCGTCGATGTTCATGGCGCAGGAGCCGCAGACGCCCTCGCGGCAGGAGCGTCTGAAGGTGAGCGTGGTGTCGACCTCGTTCTTGATCTTGATGAGCGCGTCCAGGACCATCGGCCCGCAGGCGTCGAGATCGACCTCGTAGGTGTCGAGGCGCGGATTGGCGCCGGCCTCGGGATCCCAGCGATAGACCTTGAACGCCTTGACGCGCTTGGCCCCGGCCGGCGCCGGGAAAGTCTTGCCCGTGCCGACCTTGGAGTGAGCGGGAAGCGTGAACTCGGCCATGGTCAGTAGACGCGCTTCGCCGGCGGCATGCTCTGGACTTCGTTCGACAGCGTGTTGAGATGCACCGGGCGATAGCCCAAGCGCACCTCGCCCTTGGCGTCGAGCCAGGCGACCGTGTGCTTCAGCCAGTTGTGGTCGTCGCGCTCGGGATAGTCCTCGCGCGCATGGGCGCCGCGGCTCTCGGTGCGATTGAGCGCGGAATGCATCACCACGACCGACTGCGACAGCAGGTTGTCTAGCTCCAGCGCCTCGACCAGGTCGGTGTTCCAGATCATCGAGCGGTCGTGCACGACGACGTCGCGCATCGAGGCGGCGACGTCGTCGATCTTGCGCGCGCCTTGCTCCAGCGAGGGCCCGCGGAAAATGGCGCAGTCGCTTTGCATCGTGCGCTGCATGGCGAGGCGGATCTCGCTTGCCTTGAGCTTGCCCTTGGCCTGGCGCACGCGGTCGAGCCGCGCGATCGCCTGGTCGGCGCCGGCGCCGTTGATCGGCTTGTGCGTGGCGCCGGCTTGCACCACTTCGGCGGCGCGATGCGCCGCGGCGCGGCCGAAGACGACGAGATCGAGGAGCGAGTTGGTGCCGAGGCGGTTGGCACCATGCACCGAGACGCAGGCCGCCTCGCCCACGGCCATGAGGCCGGGGACGATGCGCTCGGGCTCGCTCTCGGTCGGGTTCAGCGCCTCGCCGTGATAATTGGTGGGGATGCCGCCCATGATGTAGTGGCAAGTCGGCAGCACCGGGATCGGCTCCTTCGTCACGTCGACGCCGGAGAACACCTTCGCCGTCTCGGAGATGCCGGGGAGCCGCTCATGCAACACTTTGGGATCGAGATGCTCCAGATGCAGCAGGATGTGATCCTTGTGCGGGCCGCAGCCGCGCCCTTCGCGAATTTCGATGGTCATGGAGCGCGACACCACGTCGCGTGAGGCGAGATCCTTGGCCGACGGTGCGTAGCGTTCCATGAAGCGCTCGCCCTCGGAATTGACCAGATAGCCGCCTTCGCCGCGCGACCCTTCCGTGATCAGGCAGCCGGCGCCGTAGATGCCGGTCGGATGGAATTGCACGAATTCCATGTCCTGCAGCGGCAGGCCGGCGCGCAGCACCATTCCGTTGCCGTCGCCGGTTTGGGTATGAGCGCCGGTGCAGGTGAAATAGATCCGGCCATAGCCGCCGGTCGCGATGATCACCATGTTGGCGCCGAAGCGATGGATGGTGCCATCGTCGAGATTGAGCGCGATCACGCCGCGGCAGCGGCCGTTATCGTCCATGATCAGGTCGATGGCGAAATATTCGATATAGAACTCGGCGGCATGCCGCAGTGCCTGCCCATACATCGTGTGCAGCATGGCGTGACCGGTGCGGTCGGCGGCGGCACAGGTGCGCTGCGCGGTGCCTTTGCCGTAATGAG
>DATJAV010000082.1:0-15469 GCA_035515835.1 Allostellaceae bacterium | reverse complement strand
AGCAGCCAGATCCCGGGCTTGATGGCGATCGTCAGCAGCAACGCGATGAAGCCGGTCTCCAGCAGGAAGGTGTCCCACTGGAAATCCATGAACACTTGCCCGGCGTAGAAGAGCGAGAGGTAGAGCGCGTAGAGGAGAAGGAGGCTGAAGCGCGGCAAGCGATCGATGGCGAGCAGCGCTGCGAGCCCGACCCCCGCCCAGCACACCGCGGTGATGGCAAGATCGCCGTCATTCACCCAGAACACCATCGGCACCAGGACGAAGCGTGCCGCGCCGAGACGGGGGGCGAGCGCATTGACCATGGCGGCGAGCGGCAGGATGCCGTGGCTGCCGATGAGCCCCAGCGCCTGAACCGCAAAGGAGAAGAAGGCCGCGAGATAGATGAGCGCGAAGAGGCGGAGGAAGAGGAAGGCGACAAGATCGTGGCGGGGCGGCTCGGGGTTCCTGCCCCAAAGCAGCAGGCTCGCGCGGAAAAAAGCCGGACGGTGCGCGGCGATTTGGGCGTAGACCCATTCCGATAGGGCGGCGAAGCCCGGCAGATGTCGATAGAGCGCCAGCCAATAGCCCTTGCCGCGGGCGTGGCTCAGCGTCAAAAAGCTCGCCTCGGCGGCGCTGGCGCGGCGTCCGTCGGGTGCCACGAACTGCACCGCGCGCCGAAATTCAGCCGGCGCGATCGCGGGATATTGCGCCGCCACGTCCTGATAGTAGGCCCGGTACTGGACGCGGTCGCCCGTGAGCTTCTGCCAGTAGCGCGCCCAATAGAAGCAGAACCCGCAATCGCCGTCATAGATCAGCACCGGCCGCGGCGGCTCGGCCGGTCCGTCAACGGCAGCGGCGGATCCCTCTTCGGATCTTTCTTCCACGAGACGAGCGACAGTGGCGCCGAGCGACGCCTCGGCGGCGCCGATCCTGCGCAAGCGCGGCGCCGCTGGCAACCCGGCGCCGCGCGCCTCGCTTCGGCCGCTCATTGATTTTCGGATGTGCGCGTGGTCCTTCCCTCGCGCCTGCGCCGGAACCGACGATGTCCCCGACCGTTTGGAGGCGAGGGGTTGCCGCTGGAGGAGGTTCCAAATGCGCCTATCGACTCAGGGGTTCATTGCCGCGGCGCTCTGCGCCCTGTCGCTGCTGTCGTTTCAACCGGCGCACGCCCAGGGCCAGCCGGCATCGCCGGCGATCTCGGATCAGAAGCTCGACGCCACCGCCGCCGCCATGCAGCGGGTGGACGACCTGCAGAAGAACTATCGGGCGAAGCTCCAGAACGCCCCTCCGGCCGACCAGGGCCGCGTCACCGACGAAGCCGACAAAGCCTTCGAGAAAGCGGTCACGGACCAGGGCCTCTCGCTCGAAGAGTTCTCGTCCATTCTCGAAACCGCGCAGCACGACCCCTCGGTCCGCGAGCGCCTCACCGAACGCCTGCACTCACCGGCGAAGTAGCCGCTTCGCCGCCCTTGCATCGCGGGAGAGGGTGCCGCGGGTGGAGCCCGCGCCGGGTGAGGGCCGGCGCCGCATGTGTGCTGTCAGCCTTGCGGAGCACCGTAACCCTCACCCGGCTCGCTGCGCTCGCCGCCCTCTCCCGCAACGCGGGAGAGGGGGCTAGCGCCGCGACTATTTCGCTCCACGTCTTAGAGCCCAAGCTTCTCGAAGGTCTCCAGCGGCAGGAAAAGACGGCGTGGTTCGCCGGCGAACGCGCGAAAGCCGTAGCGCTGGTAGAAGGCCGCGGCGCGCTCGTTCTTGGCGTCGACGATGATGGCATGAACGGCAATCGCCATGCTCGCCCGGATGACGCGGCGGATGGCATCGAGGAGGAGCATCTCGCCGAGGCCTTGCCCTTGATCCTCCCGCGCGACGGCGAGGCGGCCCAGCACCGCGGCGGGAACGGGGTAATGCGGCAGTCGCTTCGCCATCGTCGCTGGCAGCTGGTCCTTGGCGAAGCTTGCGGCGCTCAAGCTGTAATAACCGGCGACGCTCTCCAGCGTCTGGCCGCGCGCGACGAAGATCTGCGCCACGCGTCGCCGAATATCCTGAGAGGCTTGTCGCTGGAGATAGGCATCGAGGGCCGGTTCCCCGCAGGAAAAGGCGGCGCGGTCATGCTGCGAGCCAAGCGGCTCGATGACGAGCGCGGCTTCATCCACCGATCCGCTCGCGATAGCGGCGCGCGGCTTTCTTCAGTCTCTCGTTCGGCTGCGGCGGGTTGATGAGCGCATGGTAAAAGGCGTCCCAGTCCCTGGCCGAGAGCGTGATCTTCTCATGCCGATCGATGACGCGCTCGGCGGCCACGACGGCGTTCGCCAACACGAAGTCGCTCACGCTCGTTTCCTCATAAGCCGCGGCGCGCTCCAGCGTGCGCTTGGTTCGGGCGTCCAAGCGCAGATGCATCCGATCCCGCTTCACCGGCGTGCTTCGCCTCATTTTCCGCGCTCTGCCTTCCGAAGCAAGAAGCGTACGCCATACCGGCGTACAAGTCAAGACAGCAAGCCTATGCGGCCGCAACCGCAGGCGAAGGCGAGGGCGCCTCGCCGCGCGCCGCGCCGACGCGCCGGAGTTAAGCCCGCTTTAACGCCGCACGACCGACGCTGTGCCCCTCATGTCGCGCGCCCACCGCAGAACCCTCATCATCCGACGCCACGTCGCGCTTGCCGCCGTCATCGCCTCGCTCATCCTCGCCGCCTTGCCCCGCGCTGCGGCCGCTGAGAGCGGCATGCTCCACGCCGGCGACAGCGTCCTCCTCGACGCCGGCGGAAGCCCCCTCCTGCTCCGCTGCGTCAATCTCGGCGCCTGGCTCAACCCCGAGGGCTATCTCGTCGGCGAGGGCAGCTTTGCCGCGCTCACCACCTCGCCCTCCGAGATCAGGGAGCGTCTCGCCGCGCTCGTCGGGCCCGCGAAAGCCGCTTCCTTCTGGCAGGACTGGACCCGCGCCTTCGTCGCAGAGAGCGATTTCAAGCGCCTCAAGGAGAAGGGCTTCAACTGCGTGCGGCTGCCGCTCACGGCAAAGACCCTCGTCGCCGGCGAGACCGGCGAGAGGGTCCTCCTCGACGCGGCGGCGATCGCGCCCGTCGACCGAGCGGTCGCCTGGGGTGCCGCCTACGGTATTTACGTCTTTCTCGACCTCCATGACGCGCCCGGCGGCCAGAACAGCTTGGCGAGCGTCTCCGACGTGCCCTCGACGGATCGCGTCGCGCGGCTGTGGCAGGGACCGACCGCTGCCCAGAACCGGCGCCTCACCATCCGACTCTGGCACGCGCTCGCCCAGCGCTACGCCGAAGCGAGCGTGGTCGGCGGCTACGATCTCTTGAACGAGCCGGAACTCCCTACCGGGATCGCGCCCGCCGAGCTCGCCCGCCTCTATGACGACATCATCGCCGCTATCCGCACCGTCGACCACGCTCACTTGATCGTGCTCGAGGGCAACCACTACGCCCACGACTTCGCTGCGCTCGGCACGCCCGCCGATGCCAACGTCATGTATGAGTTCCACGAATATGCCCTCTTCAATCGGGCCTGGCGCGCGCCGACGCAGCAGACGCTCCAACCCTTCCTCGCGCTTCGCGCGGCGACCAAGAAGCCGCTCTGGCTCGGCGAGTTCGGCGAGGAGACCGCGCCTTGGCAGGCCAACATGGTGCGCCTCATGCAGGCGAACGGCATCGGCTGGGCGGTTTGGCCCTGGAAGCGCATCGACTTCCGCAACGGCCACCCGGTGATCGCGACCATCGCCGTGCCTCCCGCCTGGAAGGAGATCGCGGGCTACCTCGTCGGCCGCGGCTTCGCGCGGAAGCCGCCCGCCGCGCTCGCGGAGCAGGCGATGGCGCAAATGCTCGAAGCGATCCGCACCGCGAACTGCCGCGAGGATGAGGCGGTCGAGAAGGTGCTGGCGGGCGAGTGAGGCAGTAACCTCGGCAGCAGAAGCCCTTCCGCCTTGCGGAGGGTCGAGGTCGCCCGCGCCGAGGCGGCGCTCGGTCGCGGCGATGTCGGTGGGCGCGCGGTATTCGCAGAAGACGCGGCGCCGGCGTTCCGCCCATTCGGCGGGGCGACTCCGGTGCGTGCGAGCCTGTATATGCGCGCCCATATATGATAGCCCGGCAGCCATGCCGACCCTTGAAGACATCGAGAAAGCGTAACGGAACTGCCCGCCGACGAGCTCGCGAAGTTCCGTGCCTGGTTCAGGAGTTCGAGGCGGTGCTGTTCGACGAGCGGATCGAGCGGGACGCTGAGGCGGGCCGGCTCGACGCGCTCGCTGAGCAGGCGCTTGCCGATTTCCGCGCGGGTCGCGCCCGCGAGCTGTGAGGCATCTCGCCAGCCCGTCGTTCTGGGAAGCTTATGCAAAGCTTCCAGAAAACATCCGAACGCTGGCCGACAAGAACTACCATTGCTGAAAGAGAATCCGCGGCACCCGTCTTTGCGCTTTAAGAAGGTCGGCCGGTACTGGTCGGTCCGTATCGGCAGCCGTTATCGTGCGCTGGCGGTCGAAATCGATGACGGTCTGCTCTGGTTCTGGATCGGCTCTGACGCGGAGTATGACGTCATCGTCTGATCGCGACGGCCGTGGAATAAGATCATGCCTGGCGCCGGCGCTTCGCGACGTACCGTCTCGCAATTCTCGCAGTTTGAACAAGCCCTGCCCCTCAGCCCCTCACGCCGCCTTCGCCTCCCCCGCCACCAGCTCCACGATATCCCCGATGATCGCCGTCAAGTCGTAATCCTTGGGCGTATAGACCCGCGCCACCCCCAGCCGCCGCAGCGCCGCCGCGTCCTCCGGCGGGATGATGCCGCCCACCACCACCGGCACATGGCCCAAGCCTTGCGCCGCCAACCCCCGCACCACTTCGCTCGCGAGCGCGCCGTGGCTCCCGGAGAGGATCGAAAGCCCCACCACATGGACGCCCTCCTCGAGGGCGGCGTTGACGATCTGCGCCGGCGTGAGCCGAATGCCCTCATAGACCACCTCGAAGCCGGCGTCGCGGGCGCGGAGCGCCACTTGCTCGGCGCCGCTCGAATGGCCGTCGAGGCCGGGCTTCCCCACCAGCATCTTGAGCCGCCGGCCCAAGCGGCCGGAGACTTCGGTGACGCGGGCGCGCAAGCCGCCGAGCTCCCCCGCGGCGCCCCCCGGCGCCCCGGCGATCCCCGTAGGCGCCCGGTACTCCCCGAAGACGCGGCGGAGTGACGCCGCCCATTCGCCGGTGGTGACGCCGGCGCGCGCCGCCTCGATCGAAGGCGGCATGATGTTGCGGTCTTCCGCGGCCGCGCTTTCGAGCGCCGCCAGCGCTTTTGCCACCGCGGCGCCGTCGCGCGACGCGCGCCACGCCTCGAGCCGCGCCACCTGCTCCGCTTCCGCCGCCTTGTCCGGCACCAGGAACTGCGCCTCGGCGCCGGCGGTGAGCGGCGAGGGCGCGCTCTCTCGATAGCGGTTGACGCCCACCACCACTTGCGCGCCGCGCTCGATCGCCGCCAGCCGCCGCGCATTCGATTCCACCAGGCGCTCCTTCATATAGCCGCTCTCGACCGCCGCCACCGCGCCGCCGAGCCGCCGGATGCGCAGGAGCTCCGCCCGCATCTCCTCTTTCATCGCCGCGACTTTGTTCTCGATCTCTGGCGCGCCGGCGAAGATGTCGCCGAATTCCAGGAGGTCCGTCTCATAGGCGACTATCTGCTGCAGCCTGAGGCTCCATTGCTGGTCCCATTCCCGCGGCAGGCCCAGCGCCTCGTTCCATGCCGGCAGCTGCACCGCGCGCGCCCGGGCGCTCTTCGACAGCACCACCGCCAGCATCTCCAAAAGAATGCGATAGACGTTGTTCTCCGGCTGCTGCTCGGTCAGGCCCAGCGAGTTCACCTGCACGCCATAGCGGAAGCGGCGGAGCTTCTCGTCGGCGACGTTCCAGAGCTCTTGCGCGAGCTCGTCCCAGAGCTCGGCGAAGGCGCGCATCTTGCACATCTCGGTGATGAAGCGGACGCCGGCATTGACGAAGAAGCTGATGCGCCCCACCACCTGCGGCAGATCTTCCGCCGGCACCTGGCCGCCCGCTTTGACCGCCGCCAGCACCGCCTCCGCCGTCGCCAGCGCATAGGCCACCTCCTGCACCGGCGTCGCGCCCGCCTCCTGCAGGTGATAGGAGCAGACATTCATCGGGTTCCACTTCGGCAGTTCGCGATAGGTGAAGGCGATGACATCCGCGGTGAGCTTCAGGCTCGGCGCCGGCGGGAAGATGTAAGTGCCGCGCGAGAGATACTCCTTGATGACGTCGTTCTGCGTCGTCCCTTGCAGCGCGCGGCGCTTTGCCCCCTGCGCCTCGGCCGCCGCTATATAGAGTGAGAGCAGCCACGGCGCCGTGGCGTTGATGGTCATCGAGGTGTTCATCCGCTCCAGCGGAATCTCGGCGAAGAGCGCCTGCATGTCGCCCAGATGCGCCACCGGCACGCCGACCTTGCCGACCTCGCCCTTGGCCAGCACATGGTCGCTGTCGTATCCCGTCTGCGTCGGCAGGTCGAAAGCGATCGAGAGCCCCGTCTGCCCCCGCACCAGATTGGCGCGATAAAGCGCATTCGACGCCTCGGCCGAGGAGTGGCCGGAATACGTCCGAAACAGCCAGGGATCATCCCGTTCCGTCATGCGATCCTCTCCAAGGGTTTAACGCAGAGGACGCGGAGGTTGCGCAGAGGACGCGGAGGATTTCGCAAAACCAATAGCCGCCGTCCCCGCGAAAGCGGGGACCCAGGGCCCAGCGTTGCGTCGCTTGCCCTGATCGCCGCTTTCGCGGGGAAGGTGCTCTTGGTGTTTCTGAGCCGAGCAACCCTTCCTCTGCGCAACCCTCCGCGTCCTCTGCGTTAAAACTTCCTCTTCGCTGCGCCGCACAAACCAACCTTGCCCTAGTCCCGCCGCCGCAGCAAGCGCGACAGATATTGTAATAAAATTGCCTGTCAACACCATTTTTCGACATAAACCATGTTTTCCGCATTGCCGCGCGATGACGAACACCTTAAAGAAACGTTATCCTTTATGCTGCATCGCAACGATCGGCAGGAGACCCCGATGAGCGAATCCGCTGAGGTCATTCCCTTCGACACCGCCACCGGGGGGCCTCGCGCCGTGAAAGACCTCTACGAGGTCGGCGAGATCCCGCCCTTGGGGCATGTGCCGCGCCGCATGCATGCCTGGGCCATCCGCCGCGACCGCCACGGTCCCCCCGACCAGGCGATGCAGGTCGAAGTGGTGGAGACCCCCGCGCTGGCACCGGATGAAGTGCTGGTGATGGTGATGGCGGCGGGCGTCAATTACAACGGCGTCTGGGCCTCGTTGGGCCAGCCGATCTCGCCCTTCGACGTGCACAAGGCGGCGTTCCATGTCGCGGGCTCCGACGCCTCGGGCATCGTCTGGGCGGTGGGCTCCAAGGTGAAGCGCTGGAAGGTCGGCGACGAGGTCGTCGTCCATTGCAATCAGGACGACGGCGACGACGAGGAGTGCAACGGCGGCGACCCGATGTTCTCGCCCTCGCAGCGCATCTGGGGCTACGAGACGCCGGACGGATCGTTCGCGCAATTCGCCCGCGTCCAGGGCCGCCAGCTGATGCAGCGTCCGCTCCATCTGACCTGGGAGGAAAGCGGCTGCTACGTGCTGACGCTCGCCACCGCCTACCGCATGCTCTTCGGCCATCGCCCGCATGTGCTGCGGCCCGGCCACAACGTGCTGGTCTGGGGCGCGGCGGGCGGCTTAGGCTCGATGGCGATCCAGCTCATCTCGACCGCCGGCGCCAACGGCATCGCCGTCATCTCCGAGGACGAGAAGCGCGACTTCGTGATGCAGCTCGGCGCCAAGGGCGTCATCAACCGCAAGAAGTTCAATTGCTGGGGGCGTCTTCCCGACATCAACAGCGCCGGCGGCTATGGCGACTACATGAAGCGCTGCCGCGAGTTCGGCAAGGCGATCTGGGAATTCACCGGCAAGGGCAACGACGTCGATTTCGTCTTCGAGCATCCCGGCGAGCAGACCTTCCCCGTCTCCTGCTTCGTGGTGAAGCGGGGCGGCATGGTCGTCTTCTGCGCCGGCACCACCGGCTACAACATCACCTTCGACGCGCGCTTCGTCTGGATGCGCCAGAAGCGCATCCAAGGCAGCCACTTCGCGAACC
Source organism: Allostellaceae bacterium (assembly GCA_035515835.1). Classification (GTDB taxonomy): domain Bacteria; phylum Pseudomonadota; class Alphaproteobacteria; order ATCC43930; family CGMCC-115725; genus DAHUYF01. The sequence goes on along the minus strand of DATJAV010000082.1, from coordinate 7,352 downwards.
TCTTGCAGGCGAGCCAGGCCAATCAGCTCGTCATCCAGCGCCGCATCGATCCCTGCATGTCCGAGGTTTTCTCCTGGTCCGACATCCCGCGTGCCCACATGAAGATGTGGCGCAACGAGCACAAGCCCGGCAACATGGCCGTGCTGGTGCAGGCGAAGCGCCCGGGGATGCGAACGCTGGAGGAAGCGGCGCAGGCATAAATCCCCTCTCCCGCAAGGGGAAGAGGGAGCAAGGAGCGCGATGAAAGACCAAGCCCTGGTGCGCGAGCCCGAGACCGCGCCCCTTCTCCCCGATCTCCTCGCGCTCACCGCGCGCGCGCTCGATCCGGCGGAAGCCCTGCTCGCCGCCGCCAAGCGCCGCGTCGCTGCCATCGACCCCGCGCGCCTAGAGACGCGGCAATTCGCGGTCCACGGCTATGCCTGGATGGCGACCTACGTCGAAGCGCTCCGGCAGATGCATCGCTGGGCCGAGGAGCTCGGCACATCGGGCAAGCTGCGCGCGCTCGAGGCGCTCATGCTGCAAATGGCCTTCGGCGAGTACCTCGCGCAGCTCGCGGGCGGCATCGCGCTGAGTCAAGGCGAGATTCTCCGCCCCGCCGATCTCGGCCTCGAGGAGGAGGATCTCGCGCGCTTCCGCACGCCCGCGGTCGCGACGCTGATCCGTCTCGGCAACACCGAGGCCGTCCGCGCCCGCGTCGCCGAGCTCTTGAGCGATGCGCTCGGCGGCGGCGATTTCGGCGACATTGCCTTGGGCGACGAGGCGCTCGGCATGGTGCGGGACCAGTTCCGCCGCTTCGGCGCCGAGCGCGTCGAGCCCTTCGCCCATGACTGGCATCTGAAGGACGTGCTGATCCCGCTGCCCGTCGTCGAGGAGATGGCGGCGTTGGGCGTCTTCGGCCTCACCGTGCCGGAGCGCTTCGGCGGCCTCGGCCTCGGCAAGATGGCGATGTGCATCGTCTCGGAAGAGCTCTCGCGGGCTTATATCGGCGTGGGCTCGCTCGGCACGCGCTCGGAGATCGCGGCCGAGCTCATCCGCTTGGGCGGCACGCCGCAGCAGCAGGCGCATTACCTGCCGAAGATTGCTGCCGGCGCCATTCTGCCGACCGCCGTCTTCACCGAGCCCAACACCGGCTCCGATCTCGGCAGCCTCAAGACGCGCGCGGTGCGCGACGGCGCCAATTACAAGATCTTCGGCGCCAAGACCTGGATCACGCATGCGTCGCGGAGCGATCTCATGACGCTCCTCGTGCGCACCGATCCCGCCACCAGCGACTATCGCGGCCTCAGCATGTTCCTCGCCGAGAAGCCGCGCGGCACCGACGCCGATCCCTTCCCCGCGGCGGGCATGAGCGGCAGCGAGATCCGCGTCTTGGGTTATCGCGGCATGAAGGAATACGAGATCGGCTTCGACGGTTTCGCCGTGCCGGCGGAGAATCTGCTGGGCGGCGTCGAGGGCCAGGGCTTCAAGCAGCTCATGGCGACCTTCGAAAGCGCCCGCATCCAGACCGCGTCGCGCGCCGTGGGCGTGGCGCAGAACGCGCTCGAGCTGGGTCTGCGCTACGCGCAAGAGCGCCGCCAATTCGGCAAGCCCCTCTACGCCTTCCCCCGCGTCTTCGGCAAGCTCGCGTGGATGGCGGTCGAGACCATGATCGCGCGGCAGCTCACATACTTCGCCGCGCGCGAGAAGGACGGCGAGCGGCGCTGCGACATCGAGGCGGGGATGGCGAAGCTCTTGGCGGCGCGCACCGCCTGGTCGAACGCCGACAACGCGCTGCAGATCCACGGCGGCAACGGCTACGCGCTCGAATACCCCATCAGCCGCGTGCTGTGCGACGCGCGCATCCTCAACATCTTCGAAGGCGCCGCCGAGATCCAAGCGCAGGTCATCGCCCGCGGCTTGCTCGCGGGCCGCAACTAAAAAAGGATTCACCATAAGGCAGTGAGGCAGTGAGATGCTTCAACGCAGCATCTCATCGCGACGACTTAACCAACACGATGTCATCTCGTTGCCTCACTGCCTCATTGTGAATCTTTCTTGGACGCAAATGCAACGATGCGGTCGTCACCATCATTCGCAGTGTCCCTCAGGCTTTGAGATAAATTTAAGCTTTGCGCGATTACCCTCCGCTTCTCATGACAGCACGCGACATCCTCGGCACGGCGGAGCGCTATTGGCAGCGCATGCGGGGCGACCGCGCGCTGCCGTCGCGCCGCGATCTCGATCCGGCGGAGATTCCGAGCATTCTGCCTTTTGTCATGCTGATCGACGTCGAGCCAGAGCCGCTCGATTTCCGCTTTCGCCTCATCGGCGGCGCCGTCGAGGCGATCCTCGCACGCCAGACGAAGAGCCGCCGCTTCTCCACCATCCCTTTCATGGCGGCAGGCAATCCGATCTGGTCCGATTACGCGGCCGTGGTGGAGAAGCGGCGCCCCGTCGTCGCCGATGTCGGCTATGTCGGCAATGACCGCTCCGTGCGCCGGCTGCGCCATTGCCTGATGCCGCTCTCCAATGACGGCAGTAACGTTAACATGGTCTTCGTCGCCGTCGAGATCGAGCGCGTCGGCCGCTGACCCCACGGGTCACAGATCGCTCACACCGCCGCGCCGCGCGCGCCACGTAGGCTCGCGCCCGTGCCGCAACAGGTCTGGGAGCAAGAGTGGGAGGCGTTGGTGCGCTGGCGCGATGAGGCGCAGGCGCACGCGCGCCAGTTGCAGACCGAGATCAGCGCCGCGCTGCGCCGGCGTCAGCCGCCGCCGATGCAGCTGCTCCGCGCCGCCGACGCCGCCGAGACCAATCTCAACCTCGCGAAAGCGCGCCTCAAGGCGTTCCTGCGTCAGCTCAGCGACGGCTGAGCCCCGCGCCCTTGCGCCGCGGCCCGCGCCCGGCAATGGTAGCGCGTATGGCCGAGGACGAGAGAGGCGATCACGCCTATCGCCGACAGCTCATCAAGCTGCAGATCGAGCTGGTGAAGCTGCAGCGCCAGATCATCGCCAAGTCGGAACGCATCCTTGTGCTGCTCGAGGGCCGCGATGCCGCCGGCAAGGACGGCGCCATCAAGCATGTCGTCGAGCATCTCTCGCCGCGCGAGACGCGCGTCGTGGCGCTGGGCCCGCCGTCCGACCGCGACCGTCACTCCTGGTACTTCCAGCGCTATGCGCGCTATCTGCCCTCGGCCGGCGAGATGGTGCTCTTCAACCGCAGTTGGTACAACCGCGCCGGCGTCGAGCTGGTGATGGGCTTCTGCACGCGGAAGGAAACGCGCGAGTTCCTCGACGCCGTGCCCGAGTTCGAGCGTCTCCTGGCGCGGGACGGCGTCCAGCTCTTCAAATACTATCTCGACATCGGCAAGCGCGAGCAGAAGGAGCGCCTCCGCGACCGCCGCCGCGATCCCTTGAAGCAATGGAAGCTGAGCCCGGTCGACGTGAAGGCGCCGAAGCTTTGGGATCAGTACAGCAAGGCGCGGAACGAGATGTTCCGCCGCACGCACGTGCCCTTCGCGCCGTGGACGGTGGTCCGCGCCGACGACAAGCATGTGGCGCGCCTCAACCTCGTCCGCGACCTGCTGTTGCACCTCGATTATAAAGGCCGCAACAAACGTCTCCTCGTGCCCGACGCCGACATCGTCTTCCCTTTCAGCGAGGAAGCCCTGGCGCGCGGCCTCATTCACCCCTAAGGGAGGATTGCCGTCATCGACGGTGTCGCTAGATTCTTATTCAGTTAAGGAATGACCCAATTCTGACATTAGCTGAACGGCCGCCCGCTCATTAAACTCCGGCGCGAGTTTTCCTGACGAAGCGTCGTGCGATACTAAATTCTGGGGAGCCGCCGATGCCTGGACAATATATCTGGTCCGTCGTCATCGTAGTCCTCGCCTGTGTTGCGCTGTTGGAGGCCTTTCCCGGCCGCCATACCGCGCCGGCAGACCCCGGCGTCGCCACCATGCGCTGGCACGCACCGACTCAGGCGACGCCCGTCGCGGTCGAGCAGCCGATCGATCTCGCCACCTGCCGCGAGCTGCAGCGCCAGATTGCCGAGCATCCCGACGACCAGACGCGCCTCACCCTCGCCTGCCGCCACCGCCTCTAGAACCGCTCCTGGATAAGCGGGGTTGCGTCCTTCGACAGGCGCGCTGACGCGCGCAAGCTCGGGTGAGGTAAAGTCTTTACTGTATCGATTGGAGCTTGGCGCAAAGCGCCATGTCGAACGCTGCGGCTTGCAGCCGCGCGGTCCCACACTTACATTCGCCGCGAACCGAAGGAGACGCGCCATGTGGCTGTCGCGCAAGAAGGTCTCGATACCAAGCGCGGCGGAAGCGCTGCCAGGGCGCGCCGCGACGATGCCAGTGCCGGGGGAGCATTTCGTCAACGGCCACCCGCTGCAGCCGCCTTTTCCCGCGGGCCTCGAGACGGCGATCTTCGGCCTCGGTTGCTTCTGGGGCGCCGAACGCGTCTTCTGGCAGATCCCCGGCGTCTACACCACCGCCGTCGGCTATGCCGGCGGCCACACCCGCAATCCGAGCTACGAGGAAGTCTGCTCCGGCATGACCGGCCACACCGAGGCGGTGTTGGTGGTGTTCGACCCGAAGCAGGTGAGCTACGACACGCTGCTCAAGGCCTTCTGGGAAAGCCACGACCCGACCCAAGGCATGCGCCAGGGGAACGACGTCGGCACGCAATACCGCTCGGCGATCTATGCGACGACGCCCGAGCAGAAGCGCCGCGCCGAGGCTTCGCGCGCAGCCTATCAGCAGGCGCTGGAGCGCGCCCGCGGCGGCGCCATCTCGACCGAGATCCGCGACGCGCCGCCCTTCTATTACGCCGAGGCCTATCACCAGCAATATCTCGCCAAGAATCCCCAGGGATATTGCGGCCTCGGTGGCACCGGCGTCAGCTGTCCTCTGCCGGCCGCGGAGTAGGCTCGCGAGCGAAGCGCCCACCTTAGAGAGATTGCTGCGCCGCGAGGTGCTCCGCAGCGAGCGGCAGCGCGTCTTTCGACTCGCCGGCCTTCTCACCACTCTGCTCCTCGTCACGATCCTGTTGCAGAGCGCGGCACCGCGCCTGGTCGAAGCGCTCTTCCATGGCCGGTTATCGCTCGGCACCCCACTCGCGATTTTCCCGCCGTTCATCGCCTACGAGCTGCTGGTCGGCGGCATCTTCACCGTTCTCATCCACCGCGACCGCGGCATCTTCACCTTCGCCCGCTATGCCAACGCGCTGGTCGAGACGAGCATGCCGACCGTCCTGCTCTTCGCGCTGACGCGGTCGATGGAAGCGTCCGTCGCTGTCGCGTCGTGGCCTTCGCTTCTCTATTTCCTGTTCATCGTCTTCTCGACGCTCCGGCTCGATTTTGCCCTCTCGGCCTTCACCGGGGCGGTCGCCGCGGTCGAGCTCTTTGCGCTCGCCTATGCCACGCTGCCGCTCGCCTGGATCGCCGACGATGCGTCGCTGACGATCCTCTACCATCTCTCGCGGAGCGCCATCCTGCTGCTCGCGGGCTTCATTGCCGGTTCCGTCGGGGCGCAGCTCAAGGGCCGCTTCCGGCGGGCGATCGATGCGGCCGCGGCGCGCGACCGCATGACTAATCTCTTCGGCCAGCATGTCTCGCCGCCGGTGGTCGAGCGGCTGATTGCGATGGGCACGACCGAGCTCAGCGAGGTCAGGCGCATCGCGGTCATGTTCGTCGACATCCGCGGCTTCACCGCCGCCGCGCACCGGCATACGCCCGCCGACGTCGTCGCACGGCTCAACACCGCGTTCGCGATCCTCGTCGAGATCGTCGATCGCCGCCACGGAATCGTCAACAAGTTCCTGGGCGACGGTTTCCTCGCCATGTTCGGCGCGCCCATCGACGATCCCGAGGCGGTCCAGCATGCGGTCGCTGCCGGGCGCGAAATGCTCAGCGCCATGGCCGAGAGCAATGTGGGAAATGCCTGGCCGCTCCGGATCGGCATCGCCATTCACGTCGGCGAGGCGGTCACGGGTACCGTGGGCTCGCCGCGGCGCAAGGAATACACGGTGATCGGCGATACGGTGAATCTCGCCGCCCGGCTCGAGAGCCTCAACAAGGAGGTGGGCTCGCAGCTCATCGTCTCGGCGGCGGTGCGCGACGCGGCGCCGCGCGAGACCGAGGACGCCACGCCCGTCGGTCCGGTCGTGTTGCGCGGTTATCTCGAGCCCGTCACCGTGTGGCGGCTCGCATGACGGGCCCGCGGCGTCAGGGCGCCTTCTCGACATGTGCTTTTCCTCTATCGCATTGCGACAGAAATCCCCTATGCGTCGCGGCACGGCAGGGCTTCCGGGTGGGGGTGGGTTTCGTCGCAGCGGGCTGGCGTTGCGCGGGTTGCACCCCTGTGCTAGAACGCGGCCGCGCTTTCCCGGCGCGCGAGCGCGCGGGAATCCGGGGGAAAGCGCGTCATTTCACTCATCCCAGCGAGCGCGAGGACAGCTCTTAGGTGGCAGCGGCAGCAAGAAACGTGTCCGGGTTGGCGGAGCGCTATGCCGCGGCCCTTTTCGATCTGGCCGATGAGCGGAAGGCGCTCGATACGGTGGCGACCGATCTCGATACGCTCCGAGCCATGCTGCGCGAGAGCGTCGATCTCCGCCGCTTGGTGCGGAGCCCGGTGGTGACCCGCGAGGCGCAGGGAAAGGCGATCGCAGCGCTGGCGCAGGCGGCGCAGCTCTCGGGGCTCACCGTCAACTTCCTCGGGCTTCTTGCCCGGAACCGGCGGCTTTTCGCGCTGCCGGAGATGATCGAGGGCTATCTCCAGCAGCTCGCCGAGCGGCGGGGCGAGGTGACGGCCCATGTGACGGCGCCGCAGGCGCTGACGCCGGCGCAGCGCGACGCGGTGACGGAGCAGCTTCGCAAAGCCGTCGGCCGCAAGGTCGTCGTCGATATCGAGATCGACCCGAGCCTGCTCGGGGGTCTGGTCGTCAGGGTGGGCTCGCGCATGGTCGATGCATCGCTCAAGAGCAAGCTCCATCGCCTGGAGCTGGTGATGAAGGGGGTTCAGTAATGGAAATCCGGGCGGCGGAAATCTCCGCAATCCTGAAGGGCCAGATCGCCAATTTCGGCACCGAGGCCGATGTCGCCGAAGTGGGGCAGGTGCTGTCGGTGGGCGACGGCATCGCCCGCGTCTATGGCCTGGACAAGGTCCAGGCCGGCGAGATGGTCGAGTTCGCGAACGGCGTCAAAGGCATGGCGCTCAACCTCGAGACCGACAATGTCGGCGTTGTCATCTTCGGCGACGACAGCGGCATCCGCGAGGGCGACACGGTGAAGCGCACCGGCGCGATCGTCGACGTGCCGGTCGGCAGGGGATTGTTGGGGCGCGTCGTCGACGGCCTTGGCAACCC
>DATJAV010000081.1:0-11982 GCA_035515835.1 Allostellaceae bacterium | reverse complement strand
ACGTCGGTGGGCTGCAGATTGCGCTGGATCGACTGGCCGGCGGCGATCACCTGGAGCGCGCGCTCGTGCTTCTCGCCGAAGAACTCGCGGGTGCCTTCGGTCAGCACCGCCGAAGGGGCGATGCAGTTGACGCGGATGTTGTCGCGTCCGAGCTCGCGCGCGAGGCCGCGTGTGAGCCCGATCACCGCCGCCTTGGAAACGGTGTAGTGCAGCGCGAAGGGCGTGCCGTAGAGCGCGGCCAGCGACGCCATGTTGATGATGCTGCCGCCGCCGGTCTTGCGCATTTCCGGCACCGCCGCCTTGCAGCATTGCCAGATGCCCTTGACGTTGACGCGCATGGCGTCGTCCCACGCTCCCTCGTCGATGGCGTCGAAACGGCCGCCTTTCAGCGTGGCGTAGAGCGCCGCGTTGTTGACCAGGACGTCGACGCGGCCGAAGCGTTCGACCGCGCGGGCGACCATGGCTTTGACCGACGCCATGTCGGCGACGTCGGCGGTGACGGCCGCGGCATTCGCGCCGGCCAGCGCCGCCGTCTCGGCGCAATCCCGGAGATCGGCGGCGACGACCTTCGCCCCGGCCTCGGCGAGCACGCGGACAAAGGCGCGGCCGAGACCGCGGGCGGCGCCGGTGACGATGGCGACTTTGCCTTTCAGCATGCGATGCTCCTCAGCTCCGGTTTCGTTGCGAGCGGCCTCAGGCGCGGCCATGCCCTTCCTTCACCTTGGCGCGGTCGATGACGCCGCTCGCCGTGCGCGGCAACGCGGCGACGAAGACCACATGCTTCGGCTTTTTGTAGCGGGCGATGCGGCTGCCGACGAAGTCGATCAGCGCGCCGGCGGTCACCGATTTGTCGGGGCGGCAGACGCAGACCGCCTTTACTGCCTCGCCCCATTGCGCGTCGGGGACGCCGATGACCACGACCTCGGCAATGGCCTCGTGCTCGCGAATCGTGCGCTCGACCTCGGCGGGATAGACGTTCTCGCCGCCGGGCTTGATCAGCTCCTTGGCCGGCGAGCGTCCGGCATACCAGAGATAGCCATCGGCGTCGAAGCGACCAAGATCGCCGGTGTGGTGCCAATCGTTGCGCCAGGCGGCCGCGGTGTCGTCATCGCGCCGCCAGTAGCCGCGAAAGACCAGCGGGCCGCGCACAACGATCTCGCCGATCTCGCCGGCCGGGAGCGCGCGGTCCATCTCATCCACCACGGCCACGAGATTGAGCCAGGTGGCGCGTCCTGCCGAGCCGGGCCGCGCTTGCGAGGGCGAGAGCGTGACGTAGCCCGAGGTTTCCGACTGGCCGTAGCCCGCCCAGAAGCGCGCCGCGGGGCACGCCGCCTCGAAGCGGGCGATGGTCTCGGGCGTGTCGAGCCCGGCGACCGCGCGCAGGCTGCCGAGGCTGGCCCCGATTGCCGCGGCTTTGTCGAGCAGCGAGCCCAGCATCGGCGCGAACTCGACGAAGACTGTCGCCTGCTCCGCGGCGACGAGGCGTGCCGCGCTCTCGGGCTCGAATTTCGCTGCGATCAGCGAGGCGCCGCCGGCGAGCTGAATGGCGAGAAGGAGACCGAGTCCGGCAATGTGAAAGAGCGGCAGCGCTGCCAAGCCGACGTCGCGCTCGTCGAGCTGCCAGGATGCGACCGTCTGACCGGCGGCGGCGATGAGGTTCGCCTGCGAGAGGAGCGCGCCGCGGGGATGACCGTCGATCGCCGCGGTGTGGATGATGACGGCAGCGTCATCGCCGCCGGGCGCTGCCGCGGGTGGCGGGGCGGCACACTCGGCGAGCTCGGCGAAGGGCTGGAACGGAGGGAGGGCGCCGCCGAGCCCGTAATAGCCGGCAACCGAGGGAAGCGACGCGGCGAGTGCGGCGATGCCGGGCTGGTCCTCCCCATCGGCAATCACCAGGAGCGGCGCGCCGTCGGCGAGGACATAGGCGATTTCGTTGGGCGCGAGGCGCCAATTCACCGGCAGCAGAATGGCGCCGAGCCAGGCGGCGGCGCCGTAGAGATCGATGAATTCGAGCCCATTGCGCGCCGACACCGCGATGCGGTCCCCGGCACGGACGCCGGCTTGCGCCAGTCCTGCCGCGAGCCGCTCGACGCGGCGGAGATGCTCGCGGTGGCTGATGCGCCGTCCCTCGAACAGGAAGGCGGTGCGCTCGCCGAGGACGGCCGCGTTCCGCCGCAGAATGTCGGGGTGCGAGACGTTGCGGAGGCCCATGTCTGCCCGAACTCTTTCTCCGGGGGCGCTAGCCGCCGGTCGCGCTGCCCGCCGCGGCGAGCGCCGCCGTCACCGATTTGTGGAAGTGCTGCAGCGACGGTTCGTTGCGGCCGAAGATGACCTCTTGCTGCGCGCCGGAGTAGAAGCCGCGCTGCATGCCTTCCGACAGCGGGAAGTCCTCTTTCTCCACCGTCGCCATCAACAGATCCATGTTGCGGTCCCAATGCCGTCGCGCGCTGTCGGTGAGCGCGGGCTCGGGCGTATAGAGCGAGGCGTACATGAGCGTCTCGTCGACACCGTTTCCCGCGGGAAACATGTGCCAGCTCTCGACATGATCGCCCTGCATGATGAAGACGGTGTTGGGAAAGAGAACATAAACGACGGCGCTGTGGCGGATGAGGTCCCAGTCCCGCTCGGGGGTCTGGCGCAGCTCGCCGATGCTGCGCCGCGCGCCGATCATGCGCAGGTTGCGTCCGAAGGCGTCGAAAGTCGCGAGGTTGGTGTAGAGGATCGGGCCCACCGTGCGCGGATGCAGCACGTTCAGGTGATAGAGCTCGAGGAAGGTGTCGACCGCGACCTTCCAGTTGATGCGTCGTTGCAGCACGCGCGTTTCGTAGTGGTGGTAGGAGGCGAGGCGATATGCTTCGAGGTCGCACTCGAGGCCGGAAAGACGCGTGTCGATGTCGAAGCGCGCGTCGGGCGTCGGGCTCACCCAGATGACACCGTATTTCTCGACCAGCGGCAGCTCGCGCAGGGCTCGCGCTGCCTTGTCGATCTCGGCGAAGGAGCCTTCGTCGGGGCGCGACAACAACGCGCCATCAAGCCCATAGCACCAGCCGTGGTAGGGGCAGGAGAAATCGCGGGCGTCGCTGCCCCGCCCATTGGCGAGCCGCGCGCCGCGATGGCGGCAGACATTGAGGAAGGCGCGCAGCCGACCTTCCGCCTGCCGTATCAGCAGGATCGGCACGCCGGTATAGTCATGCGTCAGGAAATCGCGGGGCTGCGGCAGCAAGCAGCTCAGTCCAATGCAGATCGGGCTCAGGCGGAAAAACACCTCGCGCTCGCGCGCGGCTTGTTGCGGGCAGGTGTAGTCGCTCACCGGATTGCGATAGATGCCGTCGGCCAAGGCCGTGCTGCGGCCTTCGAGATGGGCAAGCAGCTTCCGGGCCTGTTCCACCTGATCCTGGTGCAGCATTCCCGATTCCTCCCCAGGGTGCTGGCTCGGCGCGGGCCGCCGGCCTCCCCAAAGACTTCATCATAGGCGGTTCGCCAGCGCGATTAGAAGGGGGACGACATCGGCGCCGAGACGGAAGGTAGCCGATGAGCTACGCTTGACCGATCGGGCCGTCCGCGGGCATGGCGACGCAATCGAAGGCAGAGGGAAGCGATGACCTGGAAGCCGATATCGGCCGACTCGCATGTCACAGAGCCGCCGAACTGCTATGTCGACTATATCGAGCCCAAGTACCGCGAGCGTGCGCCGCGCGTGGCGCATTCGGAGCAGCACGGAGACGTTTTCGTCATCGAGGGCCTCGAGCAGCCCATTCCCATGGGCCTGGTGGCCGCCGCCGGCAAGGATCCGCGCGCGCTGCGCTGGGGCGGGGCCAAATTCGCCGAGCTGCACCGCGGCGGCTGGGACCCGATCGCTCGCCTTGCCGACCAGGACCGCGATGGGATCGCCGCCGAGCTGCTCTATCCGACCGTTGGCATGATGCTCTGCAATCACGCCGATTTCGATTACAAACAGGCCTGCTTTGCGGCCTATAACCGCTGGCTCCAGGAGTATTGCGCGGCAGCGCCCCTGCGCCTCTTCGGCCACGCCCAGACGGCGATGCGCTCGGTCGAGGAAGGAATTGCCGATCTCGAGCGGGCGAAGGCGATGGGTTTCGTTGGCGTCATGATGCCGGGCGATCCCCAGCTCGAGGATTACGACCACCCGATCTATGATCCCTTCTACGAGGCGGCCGTCGCCCTCGACCTGCCGCTTTCCTTCCACATCCTGACCTCGCGCGCCGATCAGCTGAAGGCGCGGCGCGGCCCCCGCATCAACAGCTTCCAGGCGATCATCCGCGGCTGTCAGGACATCATCGGCACCTTCATTTTTGGCCACGTCTTCGAGCGTCATCCGCGCCTCAAGCTGGTTTGCGTCGAGGCCGATGCCGGCTGGGCGCCGCATTTCATGTATCGCATGGACCATGCCTATAAGCGCCACCGCTATTGGCTGAAATGCGAGGCGATGGAGCGTCTGCCCAGCGAGTATTTCGCCGAGAACGTCTACCTCACCTTTCAGGACGATTGGACCGCCTTCGACGCGGTGAAACGGTGCAATCCGCAGCGTTTGATGTGGGCCAACGATTTCCCGCACAGCGACTCGACCTGGCCCTGGAGCCAGGAAATGCTCGCGGAGCACACGCGCGAGCTCACCGCCGCGCAGAGGCGCTGGATCCTGTGCGACAACGTCGTCGCGCTCTACCACCTCGAGGGGCGCCTCCCGCCGCAGTAGCCAGCGGCGCGGCAAGGGAAGGGAGCGCGTGCCCCGGGGGGCACGCGCTCCGTTTACTCCCGCCGCTTTGGGCCGGACATCAGCCGCGCCAGAACGGCTTGCCGGCCTCTTGGCGAGCATCGAGCGAGGTGAGGCCGATGTCGCGCAAGTCGCGCTCGCTCATCGCCGACAGCCATCGCCGCTCCTCGGCGCGGCGGCGCCACAGCGCGATCAGCTGAACGCTGTGGTGCCACCAGGACACGCCTGTTTCTCGCATCGGCAGGGTTGCTGCGGGAGTGACGGTCTTCATGACGCTCGTTCCTCGCTCAAGGAAAGACGCAGCAATCGCCGAGCCCGATGATCGGCGCGCCGGCCTCCAGCACGATGGCGGCTTCGATGGCAGCGACGGCGATGAAGAGAGTTGCGGCGAGCCACCATCCGGGTAGGATGGCGCGGCGGCTTTGCGCCCGACGGGCTGGTGCCGGCGGGGCGTGATGCCAGCGGCGTCGCTGCAACGTGGGCTCGATCTGAAAAGGGATCATGGTTCACCTCCATGCGAGGGCATTTGGCGGCCGGGAGGTGGAAGATTAATCGTGGCTGCGGTAATGTATTTCATCACCATTTGTGATGAAACATGCTCGATCTCAGGGCTTTGGCGATCTTCGTGAAGGTGGGCGAGCGACGGAGCTTCATCCGCGCCGCGCGCGACCTCGGCATCACCCAGTCCGGCGTCAGCAACGCCATAAACCGGCTCGAGGACCAGCTCGGCCTTCGCCTCCTGGCGCGCACCACCAGGAGCGTCGCCCTGACCGAGGATGGCGCCGCCTTCTTCGAGCGCTGCCGGCGCATTCTTGCCGATCTCGACGAGGCGGAGCAGGTGTTGACGCAAGCCCGCCTGGCGCCACGCGGCACGCTGCGCGTCGACCTGCCGGTGACCTTTGGGCGCATCAAGGTGGTGCCGCTGCTCGGCGCCTTTGAGGCGCAATTCCCCGAGCTTCAGCTCGATGTCACGCTCACCGATCGCTACGTCGATCTCGTCGAGGAGGGCATCGACGTGACCGTGCGCATCGGCGATTTGCGGGATTCAAGCCTGATCGCGCGCCGGCTCGGCGAGAGCCAGCTCCGCATCACCGGCTCCCCCGACTATTTCCGGCGCCATGGGCGGCCCGAGACACCCGAGGACCTCGCGCACCATCGCTGTCTTCCTTTCACCATTCGCGACACGCGGGCCGTGCGCGACTGGTACCTGCGCCGCCACGGCGCCGACCTGCCCTTCACCCCCCGAGCGACAATGAGCTTCAACGACGGCAGCGCCGTCGTCGCCGCGGCTTGCGCCGGCTTCGGTCTCATCCAGATGAACGACTACACCACCGATGACGCGGTTGCCGCGGGCGACCTCGAGCCGGTGCTCGATGCCTGCAATCCGAGCCCCACGCCCATCTGGGTGGTCTATCCCGCCGCGCGCCATCTTTCGCCCAAGGTGCGCGCCTTCGCCGATTTCATGGCAGCGCAACTGCGGGCGCCGGCCGTCAAGCGCGGCAAAGCTTCTCCAGCGCGCTGACCACGGCGCCGTCGACCGCGAGTCCCTCGCGGAGCGCGCGCTCGCGGTGGCGGGCGCTGTGCTCGCCGGGGATGCGGATGTCGTCGACCCCCTTCGCCCGCGGATTGGCTTTGACCCGGGCGATGAGCGCGGCAACCTCGCGTTTCGCCTGCTCCGCAGGGATCAGCAGGTCGGGCTTGAAGGCGATGAAGAGATAACCATTGTCACCGTCGACATCCCGGCCCGAGCCGGCGAGCACGCCCAGCGCCTGCACGATGAGCCCGAGGCCGAAGCCCTTATGGTCGCCGAAGGCAAGAGCGCGCCTTGCCGCGCCAGCGTCGGATCTCGCGTCGGCTCGCCCGCAGGACCCAGCGCCACGCCCTCGGGCAAGGTTTGGCCGAGCCGCTCCCGCAGCATCAACTCGGTCATCATGAAGGCCGAGGTACCCATGTCGAAGACAAGCGCGCCGTCCTCGGTCGGAAGGGCAAACGCGATCGGGTTGGTGCCCAGCGCCGGCCGCGTGCCGCCCAGCGGCGCCACCATGCGCGTACTGCTGGCGGTGTGGATCGCCACCAATCCGGCGCGCGCGATCATCTCGACGTAATAGGCGCTCCGGCCGCTGACCCAGCTATTGGTGACGCCGACCAGCGCCATGCCGAGCGTTTCCGCTTTCGCGATCGCCGCCTTGGCCGCGTGATAGAGCGCCAGCATGCCGACGGCGTTGCCGGCATCATAGAGGAGCGAGACGCTGGTTTCGCGCAGCACCGTCATGGGCCGGCGCGGCATGGCGAAACGGGCATGCTCGGGAATGTTGAGAAGCTTCGCGAGACCCGAATACTCGTAGCCGCAGAGGGCGGCATCGATCACGTGGTCGGTGATGATGGCCGCTTCTTCCGCGTCATAGCCGATGCCGCGCATGGCGCGCTCGCCGAGACTGCGCGCCTCGGCGACGCTCAAACGCATCCGCTCGCTCGCCATCCTCTTCCTCCTATCGCCCGGGCACGCCCTTCGTCGTCGAGTATTCGAAATGGAGCGCCTCGCCCGGGCGGACCAAGGGGAAGATCGCATGCGCCGCCAGCGCCGCCTCGGCAAAGCCGGAAAGAATGAGTTTCAGCTTTCCCGGGTAATGGGCGACGTCGCCGATGGCGAAGACGCTGGGCAGCGAGCTCCGGCTGGTGGCGGGATCGACGATAACGTGATGACGCTCGAGCGCCAGCCCCCACTCGGCGATCGGACCGAGATTCATCGAGAGACCGAAGAACGGCAGCAGCACATCGGCGGCCAGCCGCCGCGTCCTGCCCTCGAGATCGGCGACGATGACGGCTGCGAGCGCGCCGTCCTCGCCTTCGAGCGCGTGCAGCTGGTAGGGCGTAACCAGCTCGATCGCGCCGCTCGCCGCCAGCTGTTGTAGTCGCGTCGCCGCTTCGGGGGCGGCGCGGAACTTGGCGCGTCGGTGGACCACTATCACCTCCGCTGCAACCTCGGCCAAAGACAGCGCCCAGTCGACCGCGCTGTCGCCGCCGCCGGCGATGACGACGCGCTTGCCGCGGAAATCCTCGCGCCGCTTCACCAGATAGAAGACGCTCTTGCCCTCGAAGCGCTCGATGCCGGCGAGCGGCGGACGGTTCGGACCGAAGGCGCCGACGCCGGCGGCGATGATGACGGCGCGCGCCTCGATCACCGTGCCCAGCGAGGTCTCCAGCCGCAACCCGCCTTGCGGCAGCGCGGCCAGGCGCTCCACCTGCTGGGCCAGGTGATACGTCGGATGGACGGGCGCCGCCTGCTCGGCGAGCTTGTCGATGAGCGCCGCGGCGTCGATGCGCGGGTGCCCGGGAATGTCGTAGATCGGCTTCTCCGGATAAAGCGCGGCGCATTGGCCTCCCAGCATGTCGAGCGCGTCGACGACTTGCGCGCGCATCCCCAGCATGCCGCATTCGAACACGGCAAAGAGCCCGACCGGCCCTGCGCCGATGATCGCGACATCCCCGCGGTGCAGCTCGCCCGACATCGCAGCTCCTCTGCCGATAGGCCGCTACCATGCGCGGGACCGCCCGGCGGCGCAACCCGTCCGGCACCGTTAAGATCGCAGCGAGGCCGTGAGGCAATGAGAGACCGATGCGCTCGACCGCGCCGCCGGAACGAGATAAAACGCGCCTCGTGGATGCTCCTCTCCTGGATCTCGATCTGCCCGACGAAGCCGCTACCGCCGGCCTCGCCGCGCGGCTGGCGTCGCGTGCCGAGGCGGGCGACGTGATCGGCCTGGCAGGCGACCTCGGTAGCGGCAAGACCACCTTCGCGCGCGCCTTCATCCGGGCGCTGGGCGACGGCAGCGAGGAAGTGCCGAGCCCAACCTTCACTCTGGTCGAGATCTACGCCTTCGCCGGCCACCCGCCCGTCTGGCATTTCGACCTCTATCGTCTGAGCACGCCAGCCGAGGCGCACGAGCTCGGCCTCGAGGACGCGTTTGCCGAAGGCATCAGCCTCATCGAATGGCCGGAGCGGCTTGGTCCCTTGCTGCCGCCGGAGCATCTCCTGCTGGCGCTCGCCGAAGGTCGCTCGCCCGACGCCCGGCGGGCGCGACTCTCCGGCACGCCGCGATGGGCCCGGCGACTCGCGGGGATTGCCGATGGCTGACCGGGCAGCGCTCATCGCCGGATTTCTCGCCGCCTCCGGCTGGGGCGCGGCGGCTCGCCGGCGGCTCGCCGGCGACGCCTCGTTCCGCCGCTACGATCGTCTGGAGCAGGAAGGGCGCCGCATCGTGCTGATGGATGCCCCGCCGCCACAGGAGGACGTGCGGCCCTTCCTCGCCGTGGCCCGCCTCTTGCGATCGCTCGGCCTCAGCGCGCCCGAGATCCTCGCCGAGGACGTTGGCGCGGGCCTGCTGTTGCTTGAGGATTTCGGCGACGCCACCTACACGCGCCTTCTCTCCCAAGGTGCCGCCGAGGCGCCGCTTTACGCACTGGCGATCGACGTGCTGATCGCTCTCCATCGTCGCTGGGAGCCCGGAGCGGCGCCGATGCCCCCTTATGACGACCAGCGGCTTCTCGCCGAGGCGGCGCTGCTCGTCGACTGGTACCTGCCGGCGGTCACCGGGGATCCCACCGATCCCGCGCTCCGCGCCGAGTATCTGGCGCTCTGGCAGGGCCTGCTGAGTGCGGCGCGCGGCGTGTCGTCGACGCTGGTGCTGCGCGACTATCACGTCGACAATCTCATGCTGCTCGAAGGCCGCGTGGGCATCGCCGCCTGCGGTTTGCTCGACTTCCAGGATGCGGTCATCGGCCCGCGCAGCTACGACCTCGTCTCGCTGCTCGAGGATGCGCGGCGCGACGTGTCGCCGGAGCTCGCGGCAGAGATGCTCGAGCGCTATCTCGCCGCCTTTCCCGAGCTCGACCGCGACGCTTTCGCCGCCTCCTATGCCATCCTCGGCGCGCAGCGCAACTGCAAGATCGTCGGCATCTTCACCCGGCTCGACCGCCGCGACGGCAAGCCGATCTACCTGCGCCACATCCCGCGCGTCTGGCGCCTCATCGGGCAGGATCTGCGCCACCCCGCGCTGGCGCCGATGGCGGCGTGGCTCGACCGCCACATTCCCCCGGCGCTGCGTCGCAATCCCGAGGAGCGAGCACCATGATGGCACCAAAGACCGGCATGGTGCTCGCCGCCGGCCTCGGCCTCCGCATGCGCCCCATCACCGAGCGCTTGCCGAAGCCGTTGGTGCCGCTGGTGGGGCGCCCGCTCGTCGACCACGTGCTCGACCGCTTCGCGGCGGCCGGCGTCGAGCGCGCCGTCGTCAATGTCCATTACCTGGCGGCGCAGGTCGAGCGCCACCTCGCCCAGCGTCAAGCGCCGACCGTCACGCTCTCGCGCGAGAACGAGCTTCTGGAGACGGGTGGCGGTGTGCTGAAGGCGCTGCCGCTCCTCGACGATGTCTTCTACGTCGTCAACAGCGATATCTTCTGGCTCGACGGCAAGACGCCGGCGCTGTTGCGTCTGGCGCGCGCCTTCGATCCCGACCGCCACGACGCGCTCTTGCTGTTGCAGCGGACGATCTCGGCCGTGGGTTATGACGGTCGGGGTGACTTCATGCTCGACTCGCTGGGCCGCATGCGCCGGCGCGGCGAGCGCGAGATAGCGCCCCATCTCTTCGCCGGCATTCAGCTTCTCTCGAAGCGCCTCTTTGCCGGCGCCAGTCCCGGCAAATTCTCGCTCAACCCGCTCTACGACCGCGCCATCGCCGCGGATCGCCTCGCCGCCATCGTCCATGACGGCGAGTGGTATCACATCGGCACTCCCGAGGGTCTGGCACTCGCGGAGGCGCGGCTCGCCGAGCACGGCGTCGAGCGGTAGAGGAGAGAGCGATGCGACGGAAGCAGGTTCAGTCCTCGGCGATCCGGTCGGTCGGCTATGACGCGCGACGCGAAATTTTCGAGATCGAATTCACCAGTGGCACCCACTATCAGTATGACGAGTTCCCGCAATCCCTCGATGAGGAATTCATGCGGGCGCACTCGAAGGGACAATTTTTTCGCGAATACATCCTCGAAGAGTTCTCCTTCTCCCGGGTGTAGCCTCGGAAGGCATGCCCGTCTCCGTCTTCACCATTGCCGCCGATCGTCCCTTCCTCGACGCGCTTGTAACGGGCATGCGCGCCACCGCCGGCGACGACCCGCTGGCCTTGGCGCGGACCACCGTCCTGCTGCCGACACGGCGCGCGGCGCGCTCGCTTGCCGAGGCCTTCCTGCGCCAGAGCGCGGGTCGCGCGCTGCTACTGCCGCGGCTCGTTCCGGTCGGCGACGTCGATGTCGAGGAGCTGGGCTTTCTCGCCGACGGGGATGCCGCGCTGGACGGCTTCGACCTGCCGCCGGCGGTGCCGGTGCTGCAGCGCGAGCTGGCGCTGACCCGGCTCGTCCTCGCCTTCGGCCGCGCGCGCGGCAGCGGTCCGTTGAGCGCCGGCCAAGCGGCGCCGCTCGCCCGCGCGCTGGCGCGATTCTTGGACGAGGTCGAGACCGAGGGCGGCGACTTTGCCCGTCTCGGTGAGCTCGTGCCCGAAGAGCATGCCGCGCACTGGCAAGAAGTGCTCGCCTTTCTCGCCATCGTCAGCGAGCAATGGCCGCGGCACCTGGCGGAGCTCGGCTGCCTCGATCCGGCGCTCCGGCGCAATCGGCTGCTGGCGGCGCAAGCCGATGCCTGGCGTCGCCGCCCGCCGGCGCATCTCGTGATCGCCGCCGGCCTTACGGCCGGCGTCGCCGGCGTCGCCGAGCTGCTGGCGGCGGTGGCGGCGCTGCCGCGGGGCTGCGTCGTGCTTCCCGGCCTCGACCGCACGGCCGACGCCGCGAGCTGGGCGGCGATCGCCGCCGATCCTGCGCATCCCCAGCATCTCATGGCCCGCCTGCTCGCGCGGCTCGAGGTGACCCCGGCCGAGGTGCGCGAATGGGGCGAACGCCCGGCCGCGCCGGCGCCGCGGCTCCGCCTTGTTGCCGAGGCGCTCCGCCCCGCGGCCGAGAGCGATCGCTGGCGCCAGCCCGTCGGGATCGACGCGGGCACGCTGGCGGGACTGCGGCGCCTCGATGGCGCGGGGCCCCAGGAGGAAGCGACGGTGATTGCGCTGCTGTTGCGCCAGGCGCTGGAGACGCCGGGCAAGACGGCGGCGCTGGTCACACCCGATCGCGGCCTGGCGCGGCGGGTTGCAGCCGAGCTGCGGCGCTGGAGCATCGACATCGACGATTCCGCCGGCTTGCCGCTCGACCAG
>DATJAV010000080.1:0-2992 GCA_035515835.1 Allostellaceae bacterium | reverse complement strand
CATAGTACCAGCGATGCGCCGGGTTGTAGGTGACGGCATAGGTCTCGCCGGTGCGGTCGGGATAGAGGAGATCGGCCGGCACGAGATCGGTGGGAGCCACGCTACCCGCGTCGCAGAGGGCCAGCGGCGCATCGCGCAAGGGCCCGCGGATCGGGCGCCAGAGATTGATCACCTCGACGCGGCCGCGCAGCAGCTCCTCGGCTTCGTCGCCGAGCAGATCGCGGACGCGCTGGGGTCCGGATCTTGCGGTGTGATCGACATGGACGCGCGTCGCGGGCTGCCGTGGCACGCCGGGCGTGCGGTCCTCGGCACCGGTGATGCGACGGCGCCGCGTATGATCGAAGACGAAGACGCGGCTGGCGCCGGTCGCCCGCGCGATCGCCGCTTCGGCCTCCGGATAATAGACGCGGCGCACCTCGTCATCGTCCCAGAAATCGCCGACAGCCGTTTCCTGCTGCAGCAGGGCGAAGCCCTCGCGGTCGAGAGAGATCTCCGACGCGATCGGCCGGAGGCTGTGGATCGGCACGGTGCGGGCGTCGGGCTCGGTGTTCGAGCGCGGCACGCCTGCGGGGGGCTCATAGGTGTAGTTGCGCGGCCGCTCCGCCATCGGCCTGAGGTAATGCAGCTCGCCCTCGACCTGGGGCAGCTCGACGATCTTCACGACATGCGTGTCCATATGATGGCTCCTTGAGCGCTGTTCCTGTCTCGTCACTCCTGCCAGAACCACTTGCCGAGCTCGCGATGGACGTCGGCGTCCGATCGGCCGATGTCGTGCAGGCTCCGCTCGTCGAGCCGCGCCAATTCGGCCCGCTGTTGGAGGCGCTCACTCCACTGCCGCAGGAACGCCCGCGCGCGCGAGAAGGCGCCGCCGCGCCGCCGCGGCGCTGGCCAACGCAGGAATACCTGAGAATTTGTCACCGTTTGGCGTGCGGCACTGGCCATGATGGCCTCCCGATAGATGCAGACGCTAACGTATAGTTGCCCTTCGTTCGCGGTCTTGACAAAGGATCGTTTGTCAGCCATACATGAGAAAATGTCATTCATGACGAAGACCTCGTGCTGCCATCGCTGAATGGCCTACGGGCTTTCGAGGCGGCGGCGCGGCATCTGAGCTTCACGCGCGCCGCCGCCGAGCTCAGCGTGACGCAGACCGCGATTAGCCATCAGATCCGCCGGCTTGAGGAGCAGCTCGGCAAGCGACTCTTCTTGCGCCGCAACCGCGCCCTGGCACTGACGCGGGAGGCCGAGGAGTATCTGCCGGCGATCCGCACCGCCTTTGAGGATCTCCGCCGCGCCACGGCGCGGCTGCAGCGGCCGGACCGTGATGGACTTCTCACCGTCAGCACGACGGCGTCGCTCGCGGCAAAATGGCTGGTGACGCGCGTCGCGAGCTTCCAAGGGGCGCATCCCGGGATCGAGGTGCGCATCACGACCTCGACGCATCTCGTCGATTTCCGTCGTGAGGAAGTAGACATGGCCGTGCGCTACGGGCGCGGCAATTGGCCGGGTCTGCGCACGCAGTGGCTGATGGCCGAGGACATTTTCCCGGTCTGCAGCCCGGCGCTGATGCAGGGGGCGAAGCCGCTGCGCCGGCCCGAGGATCTCGCCCACCACACCTTGCTGCACACGACGGTCGCCCGCGAGGATTGGCGGCTCTGGCTGACGGCGGCGGGCTTGCCGGTCTCGCTCGCGGCGCGACGCGGCCTCAGCTTCGATCAGGGCTTCATGGCGCTGCAGGCGGCCATCGATGGACTTGGCGTGGCGCTCGGCCGCACCCGGCTCGTCGATGCCGACATCGCCGCGGGCCGCCTGGCGGTGCCGTTCGACGTCGTGCTTCCGGCGGACGCCGGCTACTACATCGTGGCACCTGAAGAGACCGCCGGCGCGACGAAGATCGTCCTTTTCCGCGACTGGCTCACGCAGTCCGTGACGCCGCGAGCGGAGACAGCGAGCTAGAGTCAAACGAATGGCGCGCCCGCGTTGCGGCTGATCCCAGACATCCGCCGCATCCAGCGCGTTCGTCCGAGTCTCACCTTAACGCCCTCGTTTCTGCTAACGGAGCGTTCATCCGACCCGGGTAGAGTCGCCATCAACGCCTAATAGACGTGAAACGAAACTGACAAAACTGTGCTGATAAAAATTCTGCTGTTTCTCTTCGCAAGTGCTTCATTGTGCGGGGGCGGTTATCTGCTTTTCCTATGCCTGGAGCATCCGAGCATCTACGGGGTGCTGCGAGGCGTAGGCATGGCCGTAGTCTTTATGGGTTTGGGTGGATATCTGCTCTGGGACGACTTCATAAGATCCCGTATTTGGTAGGCCGCGACGCGGATGCTGCGGGTTCGGGGCCCGGGCTTTGCCCGAGGTCAAGGCAGTAGCGCAGCAAGGCATGCTTTTAATAGCTAGAGCGCAATCCCGAACACCTCGTGGAGGCCGCGGCGGCCGGCGCTTGTGACGAGGAGGGCGCGGCTGTCGCGCTGGCGCTCGAACCAGCGGAGCGCGAAGCAGCGCTCCGCCAGCGCCGCCCCGACGGCGCCGCCGAGATGGAAGCGCCGCTCGGTCCAGTCGAGACAGGGTCGGCAATAAGCGCGCCGCCGGCGGCGCAGCTCGCCGAGATCGAGACCGAAGCGCGCGAAGAAGTCGGCGCCGGCATCGGTGATCTCGCCCGCCTCGTCGCCCATGATCAAATGGCCGCGCTCGCTCAGCGCATCGGCCAAGCCGACCCCGAGGCGACCCGCGAAGTGGTCGTAGCAGGTGCGCGCGAGACGAAGCGCCTCGTCGGCCTTGGTGACGGGACGGTGCCGCTCGGGTGCGGCGATCGCCACTTCCATGATGCCTTCGATCATTCGGCCGACTTGCGGCGTCGCCAGCCGATAGTAATGGTGACGGCCCTGCTTCTGCAGCGCCAGCATGCGGCTTTGCGTGAGCTTCTTGAGGTGGCCGCTCGCGGTCTGCGCGGTGACGCCGGCGAAATAGGCCAACTCGCTCGCGGTGA
>DATJAV010000079.1:0-13846 GCA_035515835.1 Allostellaceae bacterium | reverse complement strand
CGGCGGTGATGGAGAGAGCAGCGCAGACGAGAAGCGCCTGGCGGCGCGAGATGGCTGACGCCCTATGTCCCTCTCCCGCACTGCGGGAGCGGGACAGGATGCGTGATGGCTTCGATCGCCTCACGCGGTGCCGGTGCCGCGGGGAACCCAGGCGCGGACGGTGAGGTTCGCGGGCATCTCGGTGATGCCGTAGCCGGCGGCCGCAGGGATGCGGAGCAGTTTGCCCTCGGGTGCATCGATGAGCTCGGGGCAGACGGTGACGACGGTAGCGGCGCGCGCTGCGGCAAGCGCATCGGCGACGATATCGCTCTGGCCGAGCTTCGCCAGGTTCATCCGCGTGGCGAAGACGAGCGTGACGCGCCGCGCCTCGGAATCGGCAATCGCCTTCGCCGGCGCGACCCAGACCGTATCCACCGCTTCATGGCCGTCATGAGCGGCGACCTGGTCGGCAGGCGCGGGCGCCAGGAAGAAATGCGTGTCGAAGCGCTTGGGCGGCCCGAGCGGCGTGATCCAATGGGCGAAGGGCACGAGGAGGTCGGTCGCGAGCTCGATCGCACCGGTGTCGACGGCATCGGCGAGATGAGGCGTGCGGCCGAGACGCGCCGCAAGATCACGCTCGAGCCGCGCGACCTCCGCGGCGGAGAGCAGACGATCCTCGCCGCGCGGCCGCGCCAGCAGCATATGCGCTTCCTCGAAGGTCTCGCGCACCGCCGCCACGCGAAAGGCCA
This sequence comes from Allostellaceae bacterium, assembly GCA_035515835.1. GTDB lineage: Bacteria > Pseudomonadota > Alphaproteobacteria > ATCC43930 > CGMCC-115725 > DAHUYF01. Next base: position 13,118 of record DATJAV010000079.1, on the reverse strand, counting down.
TGGCGTCGGCGGAAGCGCCGGGAACGGTACGTGATGCACCGAGCATTGCCGCACCCCGGTCGGCGTCGTCGACCCGTCCGCCGGGGAACACGAGCGCGCCCGAGGCGAAGTCGGAGGCGACGTTGCGCGTCACCATCAGCACCTCGACGCCGCCGGGACCATCGCGCAGCAGCAAGACCGTGGACGCTGGCCGCGGTTTGATCGGAGCGGCTTCGCTCATGAGCTATCTCCTTGCTGGCGCGACCTTAATGCGCCGCCAGAAGCGAAGCCAGCCTCAGCGGGTCCCGGTATAGGTGATGCGCCAAATCGTGCCGTTGGCGTCCTCGCTCACCAGCAGCGATCCGTCCTTGGCTACGCCGACACCCACCGGCCGCGCCCAGACATTGCCGTCGGCCGTGACGAAGCCGGTCATGAAATCCTCGTAGGCGCCGGTGGGCTTGCCGTCCTTCAAGAGCACGCGCACCACCTTGTAGCCGGTGCGCCGGGCGCGGTTCCAAGAGCCGTGGAGCGCCACGAAAATGTCGTTGCGATAGGCCTCGGGAAATTGCGTACCGGTGTAGACGGCGAGCTGCAAGGGCGCGGAATGCGGCTGTATCAGGACGTCGGGGACGACGACGCGGTCCTTGAGCTCGGGATGCTCGCCCTTGTGGCGCGGATCCTGATGGTCGCCGATATAGTACCAGGGCCAGCCATAGAACCCGCCCTCGCGCACACGCGTGACATAGTCCGGCGGCAGGTCGTCGCCCAGGCCGTCGCGCTCGTTGACCGCGGTCCAGAGATCGTTGGTGAGCGGATGGAGCGCCAAGCCGACGGGATTGCGGATACCGGTGGCGAAGCGGGTCTCGCCCTTGCCGTCGGGCGTGAAGGAGAGGATGTCGGCGCGGTTGGCTTCGTCGGCAAAGGCGCTCTCGGCGACGTTGGAGCGCGAGCCCACGGAAACAAAGAGCCGTTTGCCGTCGGCGGAGAAGAGCACGTCGCGCGTCGAATGGCCGCCTTCGGGCAATTCGGGAATGATGGTCTCGGGCTTGCCGCTCGCGCGGGTATCGCCGTTGCGATAAGGAAAGCGCAGCACCGCGTCGACCGTGCCGACATAGAGGAATTGCGGATCATCGCCCGGCGGGTAGAAGGCGAGGCCGAAGGGTATGTCGAGGCCGGTCGCGAAAGTGGCGACCGTCGCCGGCTGGCCCGGGGCGCCGGGGCGCAACACCCTGATAGCGCCGGCGCCGGTCTCGGCGAGGAAGATGTCGCCATTGGGCGCGGTCCGCAGCAAGCGCGGCTCCTCGAGGTTGCTCGCGAAGATCTCAGCCTTAAAGCCCGGCGGCAGCTTCGGCATGGCGCCGGGCGGGCGCGAGACGATATTGGCACCGTTCGACGACGAGCGGCTGGCATAGGGTGGCGGAAGATCGGCAGGCGTGATCTGGTGGCGGACGCCGGGCGCGTCCCTAGTGTAGTCGCCGAAGACGATGACGTCCTCGGCGTGCGTTGGCAGGGTGGAGACGAGGAAGATGGCGGCGGCGATCAAGGACGCGGCAAAGATCGGGCGGTTCATCGACGACTCCAAGTCAGAGGCGAAGCTCCAGGCCATCACAGGCCACTTCCCAGCCGGCGGCTTCGACGGCGCGGCGCTCGGGGGTGCCGGCGCAGAGGATGGGGTTGGTGTTATTGATGTGGATGAAGAGCTTGCGGCCGATGCCAAGCGAGGCGAGTGCCGCCATCGAGCCCGCGGGACCGGAGACGCTCAAATGTCCCATGCGGCGGCCGGTCTTGGTGCCAAGGCCAGCGGCGATCATCTCGTCATCGTGGCAGAGAGTGCCATCGAAGAAGAGCAGCGGCGCCTCCCTGATGCGGAGACGGAGATCGTCGTCGAGCGCGGCGCAGGCGGGGATATAATAGAAACGCTTGCCGGTCGCAGGCGCGGAGATGGCGAGACCGATGGTGTCCTCGGTGCGTTGCGCCAGGCGCTTCTCGATGGCGGCGTCTTCGAGCCAGAGCGCGACTTTGCCCGGAACGCTGAAGACCTCGACGCGGAGTCCGAGCGGCGCGCCGTCCCGCGTCGCAAGATCGATCCCCTCGCCCAGCGCCAACGGCCGGCGCGCCACGTAATCGGGGTTCAGCACATTGAAGATGCTGTTGGCGGCGAGCACGCCCAAGACGCGCGGCGTTGCGTAGAGCGCGAGCGGCCAGCTTTCGCGCAGCGTCAACAGTCCGGCGACGGCATCGACGTCGCCATTGGTGAGCGCCACGGCGGCAATGGGACTGTCGCGGCCGGCGCGGCGCGGCTGCAGCGCCGGGGTCGCCAGGATCTGAGCGCGAAGATCGGGAGACGCGTTGAGCAGCAGCCAATGCTCGTCATCGGCGCTGACCGCGAGCGAGGCCTGGCTCTGCGCCGCCACCGCACCGCCCCAAGCTTGCCGACAGGTCGCGCAACGGCAATTCCATTGCGGAAAGCCGCCCCCCGCCGCGGCGCCGAGCACGATGATCCGCATGGCGTTCACTCCCTCTCGCTCGCTCGATCATAGCGCCGGGCCGCGATGAGAACGAGCGCCGCTCAGGCGGCGCTCTCCTCGGCCGAGGACGCGGCGAGGCCGCGTAATAAGTCAGGATAGCTCTCGAGCAGGCGCTTTCGCGCCGCCTCGACGGCGGCGCCGTCGGGGCTGCGTGGCCGCGGCAGATCGAGCGGCAGGTCGAGCACGACGCGGCCGGGCCCGCGCGAGAGAAAGAGCACGCGGTCGCCCAGGCTCAACGCCTCCCGCAGATCATGCGTGACGAAAAGGATGGTCGGCCGCTTTCGCGCCCAGAGCGCCAGCAGCAGCTCGCGCAGATGCTGCGCCGTCGGCGCGTCGAGCGACTGGAAGGGTTCGTCGAGCAGCAGCAGGTCGGGATCGTTGACGAAGGCGCGGGCCAGCGCCACGCGGCGCTGCTGTCCGCCGGAGAGCTGCGCCGGAAACGCGTCGAGCGAGGGCCCGAGCTGCATCTCGCGCAACAGTTCCTCGGCGCGGCCCTCGCGCGTCGGCGACGGATCGAGCGCGAGACGGACGTTGTCGCGGACGCTGAGCCACGGCATGAGCCGCGGCGTCTGGAAGACCATGCCGAGACGCTTCCCCTCCGGCCGGCGGACGCGGCCTTCGAAGGCGCGGTCGAGGCCGGCGATGATCTGCAGGAGCGTGGTCTTGCCGCAGCCGGAAGGCCCGACGACACAGGCGAGCTGGCCGGGCGGCACGAGGAAGCGGAGGTCGTCGAGCGCGACGACCTCGTCCGCGTCGCGACGATAGACCTTGCGCGCGATGGCGACGTCAAGGCTCACGCGCGCCACCGCGTCAGTCGCCGCTCCAGCGGTCGGACCCCCCAGCCCTCGACGGCCAGCACCACCGCGACGAAACTCACAGTGTAGGCAAGAATGTTGGTGATGTCGAAGGTCGAGAAATAGATGCTGAGGCGGAATCCGACGCCGTTGCTGCGTCCCACCGCCTCGGCCACCAGCACGATCTTCCAGATGAGCGAAAGGCCCGAGCGCGTCGCCGCCATGAAATAGGGGTAGAGCTGCGGCAGATAGACTTGCCGCAGCCGCCGACCAGGAGAGAGCTCGAGCACATCAGCCACTTGGAGGAGCTGCTGATCGATCGCGCGCGCACCCTCGCGCAGCGTGACCGCGGTGTTGGGAACCTTGTTCAGCGCCACCGCAACAATCGCGGCGGCCTCGCTCAGGCCGCCCCAGATATAGCAGAGATAGATGATCACCAGCGCGGGGAGGCTGAGCCCCAGCACCAGCCAGAGATCGAGAAAGGAGTCGGCGCGCGCGCTGTGACCCATGAGGATGCCGAACGCGGTGCCGGCGACCATCGCCAGAGTAAAGCTCGCGGCGACCCGCCACATCGTGATCGCGAGATCGAGCGGCAGCGGGCCGCCGCCAACGAGCTTCGCCAGCGCCCGGGCAACGGCCGTCGGGCCAGGCAGCAGCGGGCTCGCCGCGAGAGCGGCGGCGACCTCCCAAACCACGACCAGCGTCACGGCCGAGAGCAGGCGCAGCCACAGATCGCCGTGACGCACGGAGGGCACTAGGGCTGATTCCGGAGCGGTCGATAGGGAAACGCCACTACCATCGGTCCGAAGATCGCTTTAAGAGGCGGCGGCGAAGAAGGTGCCGGGGGGCACGCGGCCGTCGCGCGGCGCCTCGTCGATGCCGCCGAAGGCGATCAGAAGATCGAGGAGGCGCTGGGCCGATGCGGCGAGATCGGCGGGCGGCGTGCCGGCGACGCCGCGCCGATAGGCTTGGCGCAAGCGCTCGAGCATCGCCGCGTCCGTGGCGCCGGTGAGGGGTGCGATCTGCTGCCATTCCTCGGGCGAGGCGGCGAGCGTCTCGCGCGCCGCCTTAGCCGCGGCGAGGAAGCCTTGCACCGCCGCCGAATGCGCCGCCGCCCAGCGCTCGCTGAAGACCCAGCCCAGCAGCGGCGTCTCGGCGGATAGTCCCAGCGCCGGCAACATATCCTCCATGCGCGCGAGCTCGATATAACCTTCGGTCGGGAGCCGCGCGTTGTACTGCCAGAAATTGATCGCCGCGGGAATGTCGCCTTTCCGCAGCGTCTCCAGCAGCAAGGGCGGCGCGGCAAAGACCGGCTCGGCGTCGTGCTGCAGATCGATCCCCGCCGTCTTCTTGGCATAGGCTCGCAGCACCAGCCAGCTCTTGTCGATCGGGCCGCCGGCAACGCCGATCTTTCGTCCCTTGAGGTCGGCGACGGTCTTGATGCCGGCATCGGCACGCACCATGAGGCCGCCCGTGGCGTGCGAATGCGGCACGAAAGTGTCGTCGCCGCCGAGCGAGCGGCGCCGGGCGACCCAGAGCCAATCCGTCAGAATGACATCGACCGCGCCGCCTTGCAGCGCCACCGCGGTGGCGTCCTTGCCGGCGAGTTCGAGCGGCTCGACCGCGACGCCGTGCGCACGGTCGAAGGCGTGCCGGCGCAGCACGTCGAGCTCCCAATTGACGGTGCCGAATTTGAGCACGCCGAGGCGGACCACCGGCAGCTCCTCGGCGGCCGCGGCGGCGCGCACCGGCCCGAGCAGCACCGCCCCAAGGAGGCCTTGGCTAAAACTGCGACGCGACGGCCATTCGCTGACAGGGCCCATGCCGGCCATCGTCCCCGCTCTCCTGCTTGCCGTCAACCGGCGCCCTATTCCTGACGGAGATCGGCGAGAGTGAGATGCTCGAGGATCTCCGGCGAGGTCGGCGGCAGGTATGTGAGGTGATTGGCCTTCGCCAAAGGCGCGATCTCGTCCTTCTCGAGGAGCTTGCCGAGCGCGTCATTCACCTGCTCGATCAGCGCGCCCTCGGTCGAAAGGCCGACGAAACCCATGTTGAAGCTGATGCGATAGTAGTAGCCGGAAGGCCTGAGCGTGGTCTCGGGATGCTCGGCGCGCCAGGCATCGAAACGGCGCAGATCGATCAGCGTGGCATCGAAATCGCCCTTCTCGAGATGCGGCAGCAAGTCGCCCCGGCCAGGGATGAAATGGGTGATCTGGCGGACATAGGCGCCTTCGTCATAGAGCATCAGGATGGCATCGCCGAGCGTCGACGCCTCGACGCCGAGCCGCAGGCCGCGCAGGTCGGCCAGCGTCGCGATCGGCTTCGTCGTCGTGGCGCCGAGGACGATGGTGAGCGGCTCGCTGTGATAGGCGCGGCTCGGTACCAACGCGCCCAGCGGGATGCGACGCCGACGGTCGGCGAGGGTGGCGCCGTCGAAGTCCGGGAGCCGCGCCGACGGCATGCCGGGCTTTCCCAGGGCGTCGCGCACCAGCGGATAGCCGGCGACCAGTTGGCAGCGGCCGTCGGAGAGCAGCGCATCGGCGCCGAGCACGGTGCTATCATCGGGATCGAGCTTGGTCTCGAACCATCGCACTTGGAGCGTCCGCCCGAGCTGCTTGGCGACCGCCTCGGCGACGGCCAGCTGGAAACCGCTGCTGTCCTTGCCGTGGTGAACGGAAAAGAGCGGGATGTCCTCGTCGAGGCAGACGGTGAGCGTCTCCGCGGCGCGCGACGGCAGGGACGACGCCGACGCGAGCGCCGCGAGCGCCGCTACCATCCAGAGATTCATCGCTTCCCTCCCGTCAGTACATAGGCCCAGATGTCGGCGATCTCGTCCTGGCTCAGGACGTCGCCCCAGGGCGGCATGCGGTTGTTCCGGCCGTTCGTCACGGACTCAAAGAAGCGCTCCCGCTGATCGTGCGGAAACTGACGCAGATCGTAGGTCACGTCGCCGGCGCTCACCATGTTCATGCCATGGCAATGGGAGCAGTGGATTGCGAAGCTCTGCTTGCCGCGCTCCACCTGCTTCGGCGTCGGCGGCGGGTCCGGGGGCACCTTCGCCGATTGCTGTGCCACGGAGGATGGCGATAGAGCGGAGAGCGCAACCCCGGTGAGGGCCAACGCCATAAGGCCAAGTCGATGCATCATCGTGATCGTTGCAAAAAAAGAGAGCGGGGCCGCCCGGGCGGGCGGCCCCAGGGCACTCGCGTGCGCTACTTCTGGACCGCGAAGACCCAGAGCGAGCCGCCGGCGGGTATGTCCTTCAGACGCTCGTCGCCGGAGAACAGCGAGTAGACGCCGCCGATGCCGCTCGACACCGCGACGTATTGCACGCCGTTCTGCTCCCAGGTGATCGGCTGGCCTTCGATGCCGGAGCCGGTCTTGAACGACCAGAGCCTCTTGCCCGTGTCGGAGTCAAAGGCCTCGAACTCGCCGGTAAGCCGACCAGAGAAGACGACGCCGCCGGCGGTCGCGAGCACGCCGGAGAAGCGGGGCATATCGCTTCCCGCCTGCCACTTCGCCTTGCCGGTGAGCGGGTCGATGGCCTTCAGATAGCCGCGCGGCGCATCCTTGCCGTTCTTGTCCTTCGGCCAGATCCAGCCTTGCGTCAGATCCATGCCGAGATACATCTCGCCGGCCTTATAGTCGGCGGGTATCGCCTTGTACGGCATGCCCATGTTGAGGGTGTTCGCGAAAGCCAGGCCGCGCTTGGGATCGAAGGCGATCGGCTCCCAGTTCTTGCCGCCGAGGATCGAGGGCCAGAGGTCGACCTTCTCGCCGGCGCGGGCCTTCGCGATCACGTCGGTCTCGATCGGCCGCCCCGTCTTCATGTCGATGCCCTTGGCCCAGTTCACGTTGACGTAGGCATTGGCCGCCAGCAGCTTGCCGTTGGTGCGATCGAGCACGTAGAAGAAGCCGTTGCGATTGGCATCCATCACGACCTTGGTGGGCTTGCCTTTCACTTTGATGTCGGCCAGCACCATCTCGGCGACGCTGTCATAGTCGAAAGGATCGTTGGGCGAGAACTGGTAGTACCATTTGATCTTGCCCGTCTTGGGATCGAGCGCCAGGACGCAATCGGTATAGAGATTGTCGCCTTTGCGGACGGCGGCGTTGAAGGGACCGGGATTGCCGATGCCCCAATAGACCGTGTGCAGCTCGGGATCGAACGAGCCGGTGATCCAGGTCGAGCCGCCGCCGTGCTGCGCGGTGTCGCCGGGCCAGGTATCGCCGCCGGGCTCGCCTTTTTGCGGCACGGTATAGGTGCGCCAGAGATGCTTGCCGGTCGCGGCGTCCCAGCCGTCGATGAAGAGGCGCGTGCCGTACTCGGCGCCCGAGATTCCGGTGATGACGACGCCGTCGGCGATGAGCGGCGCCACCGTCATCGAATAGCCGTCCTTGAAGTTGATCGCGTTCTGCTTCCAGACCTCCTTGCCGGTCTTGGCGTCGAGCGCGATGACATTGGCGTCGAGCGTGGTGCGGAACACCTTGCCGTCATAAAGCGCGGCGCCGCGATTGATGATGCCGCAGCAGACGATGCGCGGCGTCTCCGGCGGATATTCGACCTTGGTCTTCCAGATCTGACGGCCGGTCTTGGCGTCGATCGCCATCGTGGCGGAATTGGTGGTGACGTAGATCACGCCCTGGTAGACGAGCGGCTGCGACTCCTCGGAGCGGTTGTCGTCGTAGCTGTAGTTCCACACCGGAACCAGCTTCTTGGCGTTTTCCTTGTTGATCTGCGTTAGCGGGCTGTAGCGCTCGAGATTGTAGCCCATGCCGTAGTTGAGCACGTCCTTAGTGTCGCTGGCGCCCTTCACCAGCTGCTGATCCGTTTGCGCCTGAGCGGCAAACGGCAGCACTGCGGCGATGGCCGCCGCCATCAAAATTCGCTTCATGCTTCCTCCCGACAGAAGTTCAGATTTGCACAAGTTTCTTGGTGAACCACGCGAAAGACGGGCTCCCCGTGCCACGTCCCGGGGAGCCCCAATCATCAAGCCTTCAGCGCCGCCTTCACCCGATCGGGGGTGAGGGGGAGCGTGCGCACGCGCGCGCCCGAGGCGTTGAAGACGGCGTTGGCGATCGCCGGCGACACCACGGTGACGGCAGGCTCGCCGACGCCCGAGGGATAGTTGCCGGTGTTGAGGATGTGGATGTCGAGCTCCGGCACGTTCGCCATGCGCACGGGCGTGTAGCTGTCGAAGTTCGTCTGCACGATCTCGCCGTGACGCATCGACGCCTGTTCGTAGAGCGCGAGGCTCAAGCCCCAGAGGGTCGCGCCCTCGACCTGCGCGCGGGCGCCGTCGGGGTTGACCGTGGTGCCGACGTCGATGGCAATCGTCAGCTTGTGCACGGCGACGACGCCGGTGCTCTTGTCCACCGACACCTCGGCGACGCAAGCGGTCCAGGTCGGCGTGGCGCGCTCTTGCGAGGAGACCACGGCAACGCCTTGCGCGTGGCCCTCGGGGAGCTTCTTCTTGCCGTACTCGGCCTTCTCGACGACGGTGCGCAGCACGTTGGCGATGCGCTTGGCGCCGCCCACCGAGTTCGGCGCCGTCCCGGCATTGATGCCTTTGGCATCGAGCATGGCGAGGCGGAACTTGACGGGGTCCTGCTTGGCGGCATGGGCGAGCTCGTCCATGAAGCTCTCCACCGCCCAGAAGGTCCAGGCCGGCGCGACCGAGCGGAACTGCCCGGCCGGGGTCGCCGCCTGCGCTTGCTCATTCTCGATCGCCCTGACGTGATGGTTGGGGATCGAGTACCAGCTGTCGGCGCCATTGACCGAGAAGCTGTCGAGCTTGCCCTTCTTGTCCGTGCTATCGGAGAGGAAAGCCTCGATGCCCCAGCGCTTGGTCGCCCAGGCCGAGCAAACGTCTTGGTTCAACGCCACGAGCTTGCCCTTGGCGTCGAGCCCGCCCTGCAGCCGCTGATAGGTCAGAGTGCGGAAGAAGTCGTTCTGGATGTCCTCCTCGCGGCTGTAGATGAGCTTCACCGGCTTGCCGATGGCCTTCGACGCCATCAGCGCCGGCACCATCGCGTCCGCCTCGAGCCGCCGGCCGAAGCCGCCGCCGAGATAGACTTGATGGATGAGCACCTGCTCCGGCTTGACGCCGATCGCGGCGGCGCAGAGCGGGCCGGACCGGGTCTGGAATTGCGAGCCCGAATAGATGTGCCAGATGCCGCCTTCCTCGAAGGCGACGCAGTTCATCGGCTCCATCGGCGCATGCACGGCGAGCGGCGTGATGTAGACTGCCTCGTGCTTAACCGCCGCGGTCGGCAGGACCTGGGCGGCGTTGCCGACGTCCCAGAAGGACAAGCCCTGGCTCGAATCGGCGACGAGCGCCTTGGCATGCTCCAGGAGGCCGTCGCTGCTGACGTCCTTGTTGGGGCCCAGATCCCAGTCGATCTTGAGCGCTCGCGCCGCCTCCAGCGCCGCCGGATAATTGTCGGCAATGGCGATGACGTAGTGCGTCGCGGTGCCGGTGGGATCGGGCATCGAGACGAACTGCTGGTAGCCGGCGATCTTCTTGGCCTCAGTGTCGTCAACGGCCTTGGCCTTGGCGCCGTAACGCACCGGCGGGCGAGCGATCTTAGCGTAGACCATGCCGCGAACGAACATGTCCATGCCGTATTTCGCCGTGCCGTTGACCTTGGCGGGAATGTCGAGCTGGGGTATCGCCTTGCCGACGACCTTCCGCTGCTTCGGGTCCTTGAGCTTGATCGTCTTGAGGTCATCGGGCGAGTAGGTCTTATCCAGCTTGCCGGTCGAGACCAGCTGGGCGTAAGTGATCGACTTCCCCTTGCAGGTGATGCGGCTGTTCGCCGCCTGGCATTCGCCGGGTGACACGCCCCACATCTTCGCCGCCGCCTCGATCAGCGCCAGGCGCCCCGCCGCGCCGCAGCGCGACAGGAGGTCGAAGGTGTTGTTGACGCTCCAGCTGCCGCCCGTGACCATGAGGCCCCAGCGCGCGGCCGGATCGGGGTAGTCGATGCGCACGTCGTTCCAATCCGCGTCGAGCTCCTCGATGACGGCTTGCGCCAGCGCCGTGCCGACATGCTGGCCCATCTCGGACTTGGTGATATGCACGGTGACGATGCCGCCGCGATCGATCGTGTACCAGACGGTCGGCGAGAAATTGCCGGCGGCGAGCGCCTCGCCGGCGGTGCCCATCACCTCGGGAATGGCCGAGAGCCCGAAGGTGAGCCCGGCCCCGGCGGCGATGCTGCCGACGAGGAAGCGACGACGGTCGACCGCGGTGCGGTCGGCATCAAGAGCGCGATTGTCACTCATGATCAGGCCTCCTTCCGCTTGCCATGCATCGCTTGGGTACCGTGGGCCATCTGATCGCGCACCTCCTTGATCGCGGCCTTGATGCGCACATAGGTCATGCAGCGACAGAGATTGCCATTCATCCCCTTGACGATATCCGCGTCGCTGGCAGTCGGATTCTTGCGCAGCAGCGAGGCCGCTTGCATGATCTGGCCCGATTGGCACCAGCCGCATTGCGGCACCTGATGCTTCAGCCAAGCGATCTGCAGCGGATGCTGGCCCTGCGGATCGAGGCCCTCGATGGTCGTGATCTCACCCCCAGCGGCATCGGCGAGGCTGGTCTGGCAGGAGCGCACCGCCTCGCCGTTCAGATGGACAGTGCACGCGCCGCAAAGCCCAACGCCGCAACCGAATTTGGTTCCGGTCATCTGCAGTTGCTCGCGGATGACCCAAAGCAGCGGCGTCTCGTCGGGCATGTCGACGACGCGCCGAAAGCCGTTGATCGTTAGAATTTGCATCTATGTTCCCTTCCCGTCGTTGTGGCCGCGCCGCCTCTTCCGGGCAGCCGCGAGCCGATCAGCAAGAACCGGCGGGGCGGCCTCTAGCCGCTCCACTCCCGGGCTCGATCACAATTCAATTCTGGCCGCACGTCGCGCGCCGTCCGTCGAATAACGATGAAGGCCGTGTCCCACGGCACCTTCCCTCCCATGAAAAGTTATGTTTTTTCTTCGGTGCCGCCAGCATGGTTGCAATGTCCCGCCGCGGATGTCAACGAAAAGGCGGGTCGAAAGCGGTGGATTCCCGCGGGATTTGGTATACCAGAGACAGGAATCGCCCGCCGCGTTCCGAGGGCGCGCCGCAATGGAGGGATTGTGGCGCGGCAACTCCGCTGCTACCCCTTGCCACAGTGCGGTGAAAGTTAGGGCGATGGACTTCGATCGGGCCTATGCGGACTGGATCCGGGCTCTGACGCAAGGCGGCTTCGCCGTCGAGACCTTCCTCAATCCGCCGGCTTCCGACCCGGAGATCACCGCCTTCGAGGAATCAATCGGCTTTGCCATCCCCTCGGATTTGCGGGCCCTCTATCGCCGCGCCAACGGCCAAAAGGCGTCATTCAAGATCAGCGATCCCAAGCCCGGCACGATCATGACGCCGTTCTTCGGCCTCTATGACTTCGTGTCGCTCGAGAAGGCGCTGCAAACCTACCGCGGCTGGCTCGACATCTATGTCTCGGCCGGCGACAGCTTCGCCAGCGATTTCGACCATTGCACCGCGCGGGAGGGCAATCCCGTCTTTGGCGAGTATTGGCGCCCGGGTTGGACGGCTTTCTCGCTCGATGGCGGGGGCAATTCCTACGCGGTGGATCTTTCGCCCGCGCCGGGCGGCGTCTATGGCCAAGTGATCGCCATCGGCTCGGACGAGGACGAGCGGCGCGTCCCGGCGCGAAGCATGACCGAACTGCTGGCCAAAGCCGCCGCCACAATCGATGTTTCCCTGGCAACGAAGGGAGAGAGCACAGTGTGGCGGTGTTTCGACCTGGAATCGCCGTAGAGGTGATCTGCGATACGGTCAACCTCACTTCGGGGAGGGGTGATTGACAGTCGAGGAGCGACCCCCTACCGTGGCGAATTCTTAGAACCGCGCCATCCGGAGGAAACATCCCATGAAGTGGACGACACCGCGCATCGTCGAGATCGCCATCGGCCTCGAAATCAATTCCTACGCTTGCGCCGAGCTGAAGTAGTCGGCCGATAACCGGGCCCATGCCGAGCGCCTGCTCGGCATGGCCGAGGTTCGATGACCGCCCGGGGCGTTCGCCGCATGATCCCCGGCGAGTGCCGTTGCCCCCGGCGAAATGATGTGGGGCCCTCTTTGACCGAGACACTGCTGACGCCGGACGAGTTGGAAGCGGCGTTGCGCGCCATCGGCGCCGAGCGCTATCACAACCGCCATCCTTTTCATCAGCTGCTGCATGGCGGCAAGCTTGAGCGCGGCCAAGTCCAGGCCTGGGCGCTCAACCGCTATTATTACCAGCGGCAGATCCCGATCAAGGACGCGAGCCTGATAGCGCGGCTGGACAGCGCCGAGTTGCGACGCGCCTGGCGCTCGCGGCTCATCGATCACGACGGCGACGGCAGCGCTCCGGGCGGCATCGAGCGCTGGCTGAAGCTCGCCGAGGGCGTAGGCCTCGACCGCGCCTATGTCGAGTCGACCGATGGCATCCTGCCGACGACGCGCTTTGCCGTCGACGCCTATGTCCATTTCGTCCGCGACCGGAGCGTGCTCGAGGCCATCGCCTCGTCGCTGACCGAGCTGTTCTCGCCCAACATCATCGCCGAGCGCGTCGAGGGGATGCTCCGGGGTTATACCTTCATCACCATGGAGACGCTCGCCTATTTTAAGCCGCGCCTGACCCAGGCGCCGCGCGACGCGGACTTTGCGCTCGCTTATGTCAAGAGGGAGGCGCGCACCGTCGAGCAGCAGCAGGCGGTACTGGCGGCGCTCCGCTTCAAGTGCGGCGTGCTGTGGTCGCAGCTCGACGGGCTTTAC
>DATJAV010000078.1:0-5828 GCA_035515835.1 Allostellaceae bacterium | reverse complement strand
GGGTGACGCAGGCGGGGTGCTTCAGGGAGAGATTCTTTTCGCGCGCTGCCGCGCAGCCGCCCCCCACCCTTCCCTCCCCCTTTGATGGCCTCACGGGGGGAGGGGCGAGACAACACCGCTGTTAAGCCGGCTCCTTCTCTTACTCCGCCGGCGCGGCGGGCGCTTCGGCCATCGCCTCGGGCAGCAGCGCTTCGCTCGGACGCTCCTGCGGGTCCGGTGGCTGCTCGGGCAGCTCGACGCCGATGAGGCGTCCGTCGTCGTCGTGGTGCACGATGAGGATGCGCGCCCTTTGCCAGGCTTCGACCTCCTCGGCGGTGACGTTGTACATCCGCGCCATGTCGGCGGCGGTCACGGAAGGCGAGGCCTTGCGGCGCTCCTTGCCGCGAAAGCGCATCTGGTTGTAGAGCGCCCACGAGATGAGGGTGAGCGCGTTGACGAGAGCGATGATCGCGTAGGAGCCGAGCGTGGGAAAGAGCGGAAGCGCGAGCGCGGCATGCGGCGGCACCGGTCCCAAGCCCAAGAGCCAGGCGAGCGCTTCGGCCAGGAACAGGAGAAAGTCCTGGATCATGAAGGCGTAGAGCAGCCACAGGAGCCCGGTCAGCGCGATGTCGCGCAGACGCACCAGGAGCGGCCGCTGCTGCGACTCCTCTATGAGGGGGGCGGCGGCGAGAATGAGCGGAAGCCTCTGTCGGGGCTGGTCCAGACGGCGCGCTTGGTGCGGCGCTTGAACAAGGCCTTGGGGAAACCGAACAGGATGGTGAGGAAGGAGATCGCCCAGAACGCCATCGGGTACCAGATGATCCAATAGGCCGAGCGCCCGAGATGAGGCTCGTAGCGCTCCTCGATCGAAAGCGCGACCCCGATCTGCATCAGGTTGGTGGTGGCGAGGAGGAGACCCCAGAAGGCGGGCGGCGCCACGGTCGGGACGTTGAGGCCCTCGGGCAAGCTCACGACCTTGCCCAGCGCATAGAGCAGGAGCGAGAACAAGAAGCCGTAGGCCCAGCAGAGGCTCAGCACGTATTCCACCAGCACCAACCACATGCGGCGCCGCCGCCAGACCCAGATGTCCTTTAAATGCTTCAGGAAGACCTCGGCGCCGCCTTGCGCCCAGCGCAGCCGCTGCTTCCAGAGGCCCTTCACCGTCTCGGGCATCAGGATCCAGCAGATGGCGTTGGGCTCGTATTGGATGCTCCAATGGTCGAGCTGCAGCAGCCAGCTCACATCGATGTCCTCCGTGATCATGTTGATGCTCCAATACCCGGTGCGATGGAGCGCGGCACGACGGAAGGCGGCGATGACGCCGGAGACGGTGAAGACGTTGCCGTAGATGCGCTGCGAGCGCTTGATGAGGCCGATGATCGAGGAGAACTCGCCGACCTGGATGCGGCCGAGCAGCGTCGAGCGGGTGCGGATGCGCGGATTGCCGGTGACCGCGCCGACGCGCGGATACTTGGTGAGGGGATGGACGAGATGCGCCGTGGCGTTGGGGTGGAGCACGGCGTCGCCGTCGATGCAGACGAGAAACTCGCCGCGCGCCGCCAGCGCGCCCATGCGGAGCCCCATCGCCTTGCCCTGATTCTTGGCGTGGTGCACGACGCGGAGGTTGGGGTATTGCCGCGTGAGCTGGTTCAGGATCTCGCCGGTGTCGTCGCGCGAGCCGTCATTGATGGCGATGATCTCGATGTTGGGATAGTTCTGCGCCGCGACGCCGGCAATGGTCTCGCGCACGTTCTCGGACTCGTTGAAGCAGGGGACGAGGATCGAGACCAGCGGCGGATCGACGAATTCGGGCGCCACGTCGGGACCGGGGCTGTGGCGCTCCCAATGGAAATAAAAATAGAGCCCGCCGCACATCCAGACATAGGACATGAAGAGGGGATAGAAGAAGACGAAATCCAGCAGGATGTCGCCCGCCTTCGCCGTATAGAGCAGCAGCAGGACGGCGAGAGGGGCGAGGATGTTCTCGCTCATGAGGGGACCCGGCCGGAGCGCATGTCAGGGCTCCGGGTAGGGGTGCGACTGGAGCGACATGACGGGGTGGATGAGCGCGCTCTTCGGATGGTCGCGCAGGAAATCGTCGGGGTAATAGCCGAAATTGAGCGCGCCGTGGCGCTCCAGGAAGAGCATTTCGCCGGCAATCGTCTTGCTCGGAAGGTTGCGGCCTTGCGCATCCTCCGCCTTGTTCCAATCGACGGCCTGCAGCTCGAAGAGTGTGTGCTTCAGTCCTTGCGGCCGCGATTTGACGGTGGCGACGAGGCGGCCGAGCCAATCGAGCGCCCGGTCCGGCGGGACGCCCTCCATGAGCGGCATCGCCTCGATCGCAACCATGTCGTAAGCGGCGAGGAAGCGATCGTAGTCCTGCGCAAACCAATCGATGCTCCGGGCGTCGAGGATCGGTCGCGCATAGATGTTGCGCACGGTCGCGAGCGGCGAGCGATAGCGGCGCAGATGGTCGGCGAGATCGAGGGTGAACTGAATCATCGTCTCGGTCTTGAATTCGGTCCAGCGCCGCTCGAGCGCGGGATCGGCGCGGATCGCGGCGATCGACGGGGGAAATCCCGCGGCCTTGTAGGCGGTGAGCGCCGCGGGGCTGGCATCCTCGTTATCTCCGAGGAGCGCGTCGTCATGGAAGAGCACGCCCTCGAACGACGCATGCTCGCCCAGATCCTCGTAGAGCTCGGCGATCTTGTGGCGCGCCGAGGCGCTGAACGGCGACAGCCGGCGATATTGCTCCTCGTCCTCCGCCGCCTTGCCTGACGTCTTGTCCCAGGCGAGCACGCGGTCGTCGTCGCCGCCGAAATCGAAAGACAGCACCGGCAGCCAGGCAAAGACCTTGACGTGCGCGCGCGTACGCAGCTGCCAAGCGACGCGGTTGAAGAGATCGGCGCGCATCGGCAGCAGCCGGTTGGGAAAATAGACCTGGCGGGCGAGGCCGCTGCCGTCGGGGTCGGCGAACGCCTGGAGATAGACGGCGTTGATGTGGAGATCGTGGATGCGCTGCACCAAGGCACCGAGATTGCGCTCGGTCTGCGCCGGATCGGGATCGTAGACGTAGTCGAGATCGATCTGCACGGCGCGCATCGGCGCCGCCCCGGAAAGGTCGTGCAGGTCCTGGACGAAGGAGGGGAGGAGGGGGTCGCCGGCGACGAGATGGCGCGGCATCTCGGCAAGCCCTTCGAGCGTCGCCGGCGCGTCGGTCAGCGTCATGGTGATGGGCATGCCGGCCGCTGCCATGATGGCGATCGCCTCGCCGTTATGCTCGCCGTAGGGCCAGACGGTGACGCGCGGGGACCGCCCCGTCGCCTGCTCGATCGCCTTGACGTTCACGGCGGTGTCCTCGGCGACGCGGCGGCGATAGTCTTCTTCGCTCTCATAGCCGGTCTTGGGGTCGTAGCGCAGCGTCACCGCCGAGGGCTGCGTGTTGCCTTGCGGATTGGCCGGTATGCCGCGGTGAAGATTGTGGGTGTGGTTGGCGATCTCGACGAGTCCGGACTGCGAAAGCTCGCGCACCTGCTGCCAGGTCATGAACAACGAGCGCGGCGCGGGCTCGCCGGCGAAGTCGACCTCGTCTCCATGGGTGTCGGCGACCCAGTCGCCCTCGATCGCGGCAACGGAGGGAAGATGAAACGCCTTCAGAATCGGGAAGACGCGGGTGTAGAAGCTCTCGTAGCCGTCGTCGAAAGAGAGGAGATAAGCCTTCTCCGGCAGCGGCCGCTTGCCGTCGCGAGCGGCGATGATGTCGTCGACGGAGACGGCGTGAAAGCCGTTGCGCTTCAGCCAGCTCAGCTGTTCGACGAAGTGCCGCGTCGTCACGCCGACATAGTGCTGGTCGGCGCCCGCATCCTCGATGTCGTGATAGCAGAGCGCGAAGAAGGACGGGATCTCGGTATAGCCCGCGCGCGCGGGCGCGGCGAGGAGAAGGCCGATGAGGAGGAGGAGAGCGGCAGCGAGCTTGGAGGGAGGCATCCTCAGAACCTCCAAGTCAAGTTGAAGCTGAGAGTGATGTCGTCCTCGTAGACGCCGTCATAAGGCTGGCGCGCGAAGCCGACGCCGAGCGATGCCTCGACCGGATCGGTCCGCACGCGCTGCTCGTAGCGGGCGCCCCAGGCGAAGCCGGTGCCGAAATGCTCCTCCCAGTAGGGTCCTGCATTGGCGCTGACGGCTTCCTCGTAGGTGAGCTCGTAGTGCCGATAGAGGATGTGCACGAGCTCGGCCCCGCCGCTCAGAATCGCGTCGTAGCTGGGATTGAAGTAAGGCTCGTTGGCGCGCGTGTTGTGGTCGGCCCCGGTATCGACCAAGGCGTCGAGGCGAAGATGCGGCATGGTGAAGACGCGCTCGCGCCATTCGCCGCCGACGAGCGCGCGCGCGTTGCCGTCGGAGAACATCAGCGACTCGGCGCTGAGCTTGACCGAGCGGGATTCGCTCTCGCGGTAGACGGTGTGGAGCGACAGCGAATTGGCGGTGATGTCGTGCTTCAGCGCACGGATCGGCGTGTCGCTCGAGAAGAGCTCGCCGTCGCCGCCCACGGACCAATAGTCATTGATCGACCAGTCGGCCTCGAGGCGGCCGCCAAGACTCTCCTTGCCGTATTGCGCGACATAGGCCGCCGCGTCGGCGGTGAGATCGCGGCCGCGATATTCGATGCCGCTGTTGTAGAGCCGCTCGGTGACG
Source organism: Allostellaceae bacterium (assembly GCA_035515835.1). Classification (GTDB taxonomy): domain Bacteria; phylum Pseudomonadota; class Alphaproteobacteria; order ATCC43930; family CGMCC-115725; genus DAHUYF01. Next base: position 1,157 of record DATJAV010000078.1, on the reverse strand, counting down.
TTGCCTTCGGGAAGCCGCGCATGCGTCAGGAGAAAGCCCGAGAAGAGCCGCCAGTCGTAGAAGATCGGCGGCGAATAGAGCTCGCTGCCGAAATCGAGGCTGTTGCCGCCATTGACGCCGGTGGTTGAGCGCCACGTGCGGTCGGAGAAGATCCGCAGCACGGCGCGGTTGTGGATCTCGTCCTCGATGACGAGGCGCTGCACGTCGGTGTGTTCCGGCAGGCGCTGGTCGAGCATCTTGACGCCCTGCTCGAAGGGGCGCCACTCCTGCAGCGCGAGGTCGTTGCGCGCCTGCTGGATGTCGACCTGCGCGTCCTCGGGCTGCTGCGCCCGGGCGCGCTCCAAGGTGAGATCGGAGCGGCGCGGCCAACCGCGCGCATTCTCGATTTGGGCGAGGCTCGTCAGCAGCGTCGCGTCGTTGGGCGCGATGTCCGTCATCGCCCGGAAGCGCCGCTCTGCCTCAGGCAGGTCGTCGGCGTAGTAGCGCGCATTGGCGGCGGCGATGTCGGCGGTCGCCTTGTCGGCATTGCCGGCGGGCGGGGCGCCCTTGAGCGGGATGAAGGGCTTCCGGCTCGCGGCGGCGGCGTCGATGACGCGGAAGGCCTGGTCGAACTCCTCCGATTCGATGAGCGCATGAAAGAGGCCGACCTCGATGTCGATATTGCCGGGATCGGCGGCGAGCGCGCGCCGGTAGAGGTCGCGTGCCGCCTCGGGCTGGCGCAGCGCCAGAAAGGCGCTGGCGACGTCGGAGAGGACGTAGTTCGGCACCGGGACGCCGGCGCGCCGCGCCGCCTCGTACCCCGCCACCACCTCGGCCATGCGGTTGTGATCCTGCAGCGCGATCAGGAGGTCGAAGCGCGCGCGCCACAGCGCATCCTCCGCGCCGGGCTCTTTCGACCAGCGATCGATGAGCGCGTCGAGCGCGGCAATCGCGCGGTCGGCTGCCGCGTAGCGCTCTTTCTCCACCGTCGGATTGATCGTGTCCCAGCGCACGAGCTGCGCCGCGGCGCTGGCTTGCAGCCGCCGCAGCTCGAGCGGCGTAACGAGATCAGGTTCGGCCTTGGCGAGCTTCTCCGCCTCGGCCGGCGCGCCCATGGCTTCCAGCGCGAAGATGCGATCGCGCTTGGCTTCGCGGTTCTTGGGATCGCGCGCCAGCGC
>DATJAV010000077.1:0-6730 GCA_035515835.1 Allostellaceae bacterium | reverse complement strand
TGGTGCTCGCCGACAACATCCACATGTTCAAGCGCACGCTCGCGCCCTATGTCGCCCATGTGCAGAGGGGTGGAGATTACGTCTCCTCGACGTTGCCGCTGGGTAGCGGGTTGGAGTATTCGGTGCGGATTTGATCCGCCGCAAGCGCGCAGCTTCCCCTCTCCTGCAAGGGGAGAGGGAAGGTCAGCGCGACGTTGTTTCGAGATACCGCTCGAGTGTCGGCTGATCCGTGAACACCTCGGCCACGAACCCCGCGCGGCGGGCGGCGGCGACGTTGGCGGGCTTGTCGTCGATGAAGAGCGAGCGCGGGGGTGCGATGCGGGCGCGTTCGGCGACGGCGGCGAAGGCGGCGAGGTCGGGCTTGCCGAGGCCGAGCTCGTGGCTCAGATAGGCCTCGAAGCGGCCGAGGGCGCCGTCGGTCAGCCGCAGCAGATGCTGCCAGTGCTCCTCATTCGTGTTCGAGAACAGGATGACGCGATGGGTGCGGGCTAGGTCCCCAACGTAAGCCAGCATCGCCGGGTCAACTGTCAGGTGACTGCACCAATCGGCGAGAAAAACGGGCCAGTCGCCGGCATAGAGGAGCTCGCGCTGAAGCCGCGCATGAAGGTCCGCGATCGAGCGCTCGCCCAGCTCGTAGGGCGGCTCGCGCGCGGCGGCGCAAATGGCGGCGAGCGCATCGGCGGCAGCGCAGCGGGCGGCGAGGCGGCGGTAGAGGACCTCGTTGTCATGCGGGATGATGACGCCGCCGACGTCGAAGACCAGTGCGTCGAAGGCCGGCGGCGTTGCCATCACATCTTCACGTCGCGGAGGCGAATGAGGCCGTCGGGATAGGGCGTGAAGCCTCGGAGCGTCGCCTGAAACGCCCAATACCAGCGGCGGTGAAAGAGCCAAATAAAGGGACGGTCCTTGAGCAGGATGTCGGTCGCGAGCGCGTAGAGCGGCTTGCGCGCGGCGGGATCGAGCTGCTGGCGGGCGCGGTCGAGCAGCGCGTCGAGATCGCCATTGCAATATTTGCCGACATTGAGCCCGCCCTTGCAGCTCGCCCAGATGCCGATATTGCCGTCGGGATCGACGCGCCCGCTCCAGAAGAGCAGCGCCGCGGAGAAATCGCCCTGGTCCCAGGCGTGGAGCGCCGACGCCGCCTCCATGGTCGTGAGCTTCACCGTGATGCCGGCGTCCTTCTCCATCGCCTGGACGACCTCGGCGACGCGCTCAGTCTCGGGGTTGTTGACGACCATGAGATCGACGGTGGGGTTGGGGAGGCCGATCTCGCCCAGGAGCCGCTGAGCGGTCGCCACGTCGCGCGCCGGTATCGGCAGGCTCTGCGTGTAATAGGGGCTCGACGGCGGGACCCATTGGTTGCCCGGGATGAAGTCGCCATTGAAGACCACCTGGTTGATGGCGTTGCGATCGAGCGCCAGCTCAAAGGCCTTGCGCAGCAGCGGCTGCTGCCCCAGCGGCGCCTTGGCGCCGGCGCCATTGGCCACGTTGACGGCGATGCCGGTCCAACCGAGCTCACCGATGGCGGATGTGGCGAGGCGTTTCTCCTCTTTCAGCGCCGGCATGTCGGTGGCGGCGACGCGCTCGATGAAATCGAGGTCGCCCGATTGCAGATTGGCGAGCCGGACGGCGCTGTCCGGGATCGGGCGGTAGACGACCTCGTCGAAGAAGAAGTGGTCCTTGTGCCAATAGCCGGGGGTCGCGCGTCAGCACGATGCGGTCCTGGGGGACGCGCTCCTTGAACTTATAGGGACCGACGCAGACCGGGCTCGCCCCGAATTTGTCGCCGGCGTCTTCGGCCGCTTTCGGTGCCAGCATCATGCCCGCGCGGTCGGCGAGCTGGCTCAAGAGCGGCGCGAAAGGCGTCGAGAGATCGAGCCGGATCGTGTGCGCGTCGATCACCTCGACGGCGCGCACCGCGCTGATCTCGGACTTGCGGCTCGATCCCAGGTGGCGCTCGATGCTAAATTTCGCCGCGGCCGCGTCGAAAGGCTCGCCGTCTTGGAAGCGCACGCCCTGGCGGAGCGTCAAAGTCAGCGCCTTGTTGTCGGCCGACCATGAATAGGCCGTCGCCAGCTGCGGCACGATCTCGAGCTTGGGCGTGATGTCCAAGAGCTTGTCGCACATCGCCGCAAAGACGATGCGCGAGACGAAGAAGCGCGACAGCGTCGGATCGAGCGTGTCGGGGTCCTCGGCAAGGCCGATCCGGAGCGTCTTGGCGGCGGCGGGAGCGGCGATGAGGACGAGGCCGATGATGGCGGCAAGGAGCTTTCCTTTCATAGTGCGGTTCCCCAGCGACGAAGTGTTGAGTTCCAAGAAGACTAAAACCACTGCGCCGTCCCCGCGAAAGCCGGGCCCAGGGCAAGCGACGGAGCGCTTGGCTTCCGGGTTCCCGCTTTCGCGGGAACGGCGGCAATAAAGGTTGCCGACTTCACATGGGAGAAAATCCTGTTCAGCGATTGCTCCGCACCCGCGCCACGGCGTCTTTCCAGCCGGCATAGAGCGCCTCGCGCGTGCTGGCGTCGCGCTGCGGCTCGAAGAGCGCGTCGCGACGCCAGTGATCGCCCACGCTCTCGAGCGACGGATAGAAGCCGCTGCCGAGCCCGGCCAGCGCCGCGGCGCCCAGCACCGTCGTCTCGGTGAAGCGCGGGCGCTCGACCGGCAGGCCCAGCGTGTCGGCAAGGCACTGCGCGAACCAGTTGTTGGCGACCATGCCGCCATCGATGCGGAGACTGGCCGGCGCCGCGCCATCGGCGCGCATTGCCTCGATGAGGTCGCGCGTCTGGAAGCAGGCGGCCTCAAGCGTCGCGCGCACCAGCTCGGCGCGGCCCACGTCGCGGGTCAGGCCAAGCAATGCGCCCCGCGCCTCGGCATCCCAATAGGGCGCGCCGAGCCCGGTAAAGGCCGGCACGAGATAGACGCGGCGCGCCGGATCGGCGGCGCGCGCCAGTGCTTCCGTCTCGCCGGCGCTCTCGATGAGGCCGAGCCCGTCGCGCAGCCACTGCACCGCCGCGCCGGCGACGAAGATGGCGCCCTCCATCGCATAAGTGGGCCGCCCGCCGAGGCGATAGGCAAGCGTCGTCAGCAGGCGGTGGCGCGACTGCAGCGCCTCGGCGCCGCTGTTGAGGACGACGAAGCAGCCGGTGCCGTAGGTGGACTTGACCATGCCCGGCGCGAAGCAGGCCTGGCCGATCGTCGCCGCCTGCTGGTCGCCGGCCATGCCGGTGATGGCGATGGGCGCGCCGAAGAGCGCGGCGGCGCTGCCACCGAAATCCCCGGCGTTGTCGCGCACTTCCGGGAGGAGCGCGCGCGGCACGCCGAAGAGCGCCAGCAGCTCCTCGTCCCATTGCTGGCGGTGGATGTCGAAGAGGAGCGTGCGGGACGCGTTGGTGGCGTCGGTCGCATGCACCGCGCCGCCGGTCAAGCGCCATAAGAGGAAGCTGTCGATGGTGCCGAAGGCGAGCTCGCCGCGCTCGGCCGCGGCGCGGGCGCCCGGCACGCGGTCGAGCAGCCAGGCGATCTTGGTGGCGGAGAAATAGGGGTCGATCACAAGGCCGGTGCGCTCGCGCACGAGCTGCTGGTGGTGCTCGGCGACAAGGGCGGCGCAGCGCGGGGCGGTGCGCCGATCCTGCCAGACGATGGCGCGGGCGATGGGATTCCCGCTCTTCCGCTCCCACAGCACGGTCGTCTCGCGCTGGTTGGTGATGCCGATGGCGGCGATGTCGCGGGGCGCGAGGCGCTGCTCGGCCAGTACGGCCCGACAGGTCTCGAGCACGGAGTGCCAAATCTCCTCGGCGTCGTGCTCGACCCAGCCGGGCTCGGGGTAATGCTGCGTCAGCTCGCGCTGGGCGCTCGCGCGGGCGGTGCCTTCGGCGTCGAACAGCAGCGCCCGCGTACTGGTGGTGCCCTGGTCGATGGCAAGGATATATCCGGGGCGCGCCATCGCGCTCAGCTCACGTAGCGCCCGAGGCGCACCGCAGTCTGGCCGCGCAGCAACCGGCGGGACGGCATGATCAGCACGCAATCGTCATAGGGCGTGCGGATCTCCTTGCCGCCGTCCCAACCGATCACGGTGCCCTGGCGCGGGACGACCTCGAGGCCGCGATAATCGGCAGCGAACTCGAAACGCTCGCTGGTGATGGCGATGGCCTCGGTGACGGCGACGATGCGCTGGGGTGCGACTGGCTCGCCGAGGATGCGCGCTGCCTCGGTCGCCGCGAGCACGCCCAGCGCGGCGAGAAAGCGCTCCGCCGTTTGCATGGCGACGTCGGCGGCCCGCTGCTCCCAATGCTGGCCGCATTCGACGAGAAGCGCGGTCTTGGGCGAGGCCGGATCGGCGAAGGCGCCGTAGTCGCGCATGCGCTTGCCCGCGCTGTGCCCGGCATCGCGCACGATAATCGCGGGGACGCCGACGCGGCGCGCCAGCGCCAGCGACTTGTCGGTGAGGCCGGCGAGCATCAGGGCCCCGGTCGCATGCTGCATCGAGTGGATGTCGAGGAGGTAGTCGGCGGCTTCGACGAGGGGGCGGAGCGCGCGGGCCCGTTTGAGCTCGGTGCTGTCGCGGGTACCCCCGAGCGTCGCCTCGTCCCAGAGGCGGTTGAAGTCCTCGTCGACGAAGCGCGAGGCCGAGGGATGGTCGGAATCGAAGTCGCGATAGGCCGCGACATTGGCGAAGCTGAGGCTCAGCCGCCCGGCGCTCGGCCGCACGCCATTCCGCAACAACCGGTCGAGCGCGATGGCGCCGCAGAGCTCGTTGCCATGGGTCAAGCCGTTCACCACGACATGCGGTCCCGGCCGCCCGCTGTCGAAGCTGGTGACGTAGGGAATGTCGGTGTTGCCGGTATAGGCGGAAATGTCGGGCGCCTTGAGCTCGATCGGGTAGGTCTCGGCGGCGCTCATTGCGCGAGGTGATCCATCAGCCGGCGCATGAAGCGCTCACAGAGCCGGATCTGCTCGAGCGCCACGTATTCGTTGGGCTTGTGCGCGACCTCGATCGAGCCCGGGCCGCACATCACCGTCGGGATCTCCGCCTCTTGGAAGAGGCCTGCCTCGGCGCAGAAGCTGACTTTGGCGGCGTCGTTGGCGCCGGTGAGCGACTGGGTGAGCTGCACCAGGGGATGATCCATGGGGGTGTCGAGACCGACCGTCGCAGTCATCTGCTCGAAGGCAATGCCGGTGGCCGTGCTCACCTGCCGCATCTCCGGCAGCAGCACCGTCTCGACATAGCGCTCAACCTCGGCGAAGAGCAGCGCCGGATCCTCGGCCGGAATGTTGCGGAACTCGAAATCGAAGCGGCAGTCGCGCGGCACGATGTTGAGTGCGGTGCCGCCGGCGATGACGCCGGTATGGACGGTGGTATGGGGCGGCGAGAAGCCGGGGTCGAAGGGGCCCTGGTCGCGCTTCTTCCGCGCCATGGCCTTCAAGAAGGCGACGATCTCGGCGGCCACCTCGACCGCATTCACACCTTCATGCGTCAATGCCGAATGCGCCTCGAGACCGTGCACGCGGCAGCGATAGCTGTTCTTGCCCTTATGGGCGATGACCGGCTTCATCATGCTGGGCTCGCCGACGATGCAGGCGCTGGGCCGGATGGGCCGCTCCTTGAGCTGGGCGATGAGGTCGCGCACGCCGATGCAGCCGACCTCCTCGTCATAGGAGAAGGCAAAATGAACCGGGGTCTTGAGCGGCCGCGCGAGAAACTCCGGCACCAGCGCCAGCGCCACGGCGATGAAGCTTTTCATGTCCGACGTGCCCCGGCCAAAGAGGCAGCCATCCTTCTCGGTCACCGCGAAGGGGTCGCTATCCCAGTCCTGCCCGTCGACCGGCACCACGTCGGTATGGCCGGAGAGTATGACGGCGCGGCGGTCCTCGGGCCCGATCGCGGCATAGAGATTGGCCTTCCGCCGGTCGCCATCGTAGATGAGCTCGCTTGGGACGCCCCAGTCTGCGAGGTAATCGCGCACGTAATCGATGAGAGCGAGGTTCGAGTCGCGGCTCGTCGTATCGAAGGCGACGAGGCGGCGGATCATTTCGAGGCTGCTGACGGCGACTCCCGGCACGGACTCGATCCCCAGGTTTCGGGCGCATAATGGCGAACCAGGGCGGGTGATGCCAGAGCGCTTACGACAGGAATTGCTCCTTCAGCACGCGCTCCTCGAGATTGTGCTCGGGGTCGAAGAGGAGGGTGAGCTCGATCTCGGGCATCTCGCGCACGGTGACGGAGAGCACGTCGCGCACCTCGGTGAAATCGGCGACGGCGCTAACCGGGCGCTTCTCCCCCTCGAGAATGTCGAAGCGGACGCTCGCGGCATGCGGCAAGAGGGCGCCGCGCCAGCGCCGCGGCCGGTAGGCGCTGATCGGCGTCAGCGCCAGCACGCCCGCGCCCAGCGGAATGACGGGTCCGTGCGCCGAGAAATTATAGGCGGTGCTGCCGACGGGGGTCGCCACCAGGATGCCGTCGGCGACGAGCTCGTCGATGCGGACGACGTCGTCGACCGAGACGCGGATCTTGGCGGTCTGGCGCGTCTCGCGCAACAGCGAGACCTCGTTGTAGGCGAGCGCGGTCTCGTGCCGGCCGTGCCCGTCTTCGGTCCGCATCTCCAAAGGATGGATGCGCACGGGAACGGCGCGCGCCAGGCGCTCGGCGAGCCCCTTGGGCTCATAGGCGTTCAGCAGGAATCCGACGCTACCCCGATGCATGCCGTAGATCGGCACGCCGAGCTTCCCGTGG
>DATJAV010000076.1:0-4209 GCA_035515835.1 Allostellaceae bacterium | reverse complement strand
GAACCGGATCGAGCGCCGCATGGCGCAGTTTGATCGCCGCGTGGTCAACCACGCCGCGATTCTATAAGCTCCGAGTCAGCGAGGGAATCCCCAAAGCAAGAAAATCGCAGATCCCGATTCGTTTATTTATCAACGGACCCTAAGCCTATGCCGCCTGCAGCCTTTCGCGCGGGCGCGCCGTCAGCGGTGGGAAGGCGAGCGCCACGGCGACGGCGCCGAGCGCGATGCCGAACGAGCCGACATAGAGCCAGCGATAGGCGTTGAAGGTGTCGAAGATCCAGCCGCCCGCCAACGGGCCCAATGCCATGCCGAGGCTCGACGCCATGGTCACCGCGCCGAACACGGTGCCCATGATGCGCTGGCCGAAATAGCCGCGCGCCAGCACCGCATAGAGCGGCATGACGCCGCCATAGGCGGTGCCGAAGACGACGGAGAGCGCGTAGAATTGGCCGAGCCGGTGGACGACGAGATATGTGGCGATCGCCAGCGCCTGCACCATGAGGCCTGCGATCAGCACCGGCTTGACGCCGAGCCGGTCGGCGAGCACGCCCAGCAGCAGCCGCCCGCCAAGCCCGGAGAGGCCCTCGACGCTGTAGATGCTGACCGCCGCCAAGGGCGCGATGCCGCAGCCGATGGCGTAGCTCACCATGTGGAAGATGGGCCCGGAATGCGCGGCACAGCAGCAGAAGAAGGTAAGCGCCAGAACCACGAATTGCGGCGAGCGGAAGGCTTGAGGGACGGAGAGGTCGAACCCACCCGCTGCCGCTCCGGGAACGGACGCGGCCTTGCCGGCCGATGCGGTCGGCGGTCGGCGCACCAGCAGCGCGGCCGGTATCACCAGCGCCCAGGCGGCGAGGCCGACGGTCGTCATCGCCGTGCGCCAGTCATAGGTCGAGATGAGCCAGCGCGCGAAAGGCGAGACCGTCATCGGCGCCACGCCCATGCCGGCCGAGACCAGCGACACGGCGAGGCTGCGATTGTTCTCGAACCAGGCGGTCGCCGCGGCGATCATCGGCGCATAGAAGGCGCCGGCGGCGATCCCCACCAGCGTGCCGTAGACGAGCTGGAATTCGAGAAGCGATGTCGCCCGGCTGGCCAGCTCGAGCCCGAGCCCGAGCAGCACCGCGCCCGCCAGCACCACGACGCGCGTGCCGAAGCGGTCGCTGAGCGCGCCCCAGCCGAAGGCTGCAGTGCCCATGGTGAGGAAATCGAGGGTAATAGCGCTCGAGATTCCTGCGCGCGACCAGCCGGTCGCCGTCGCCATCGGCTCGAGGTAGACCGCCAGCGAGAACATCGTGCCGATGCCGACACAGGTCATGAGCGCGCCGGCGCCGACGATCACCCAACGATAGGAGAGCTTCATCTCCTGACGGGCCTCCCTTAAGGACTACCGCAAACGCGCGCTCTCGTTAATCTCGGCGGTCGCGATCGCCTTGGCAAGTGCCGTGCTCAGCGCCTTGGCCCCTTGCAGCGCAAGCTCGACCGCGACCCGCGCGCCGGGTCCGAGCGCTGCATTCACGACGTCGATGGCGATGGCCTCTGCCAGGACGGTCGCTCTTCCTCGCTCACGGCGGGAAACGCGTAGACGAAGGCCGCATCGTCGAGATCGATCGCCGGGATCTCGTTCTTCTCCGCCCAGTAGTCCTGAGTGTGCTGCCATTCGGGCTTGTCGCCGCGCTTGGGCAACAGGTCGAGCGCGCGCATCAGATAGTTGGGATTGAAATTCTCGGCGTCGATCCAGGGGAGGAGCGGCATGTCCTTGTCCTCGGGCCTGAGCGCCACCGTGACCTTGCGCGCGCCCGTGGCGGCCATGTGCTTCAATAGGCGGCAGACGAAATCGGCGACGAGATCGGCGCGGAGCGTCCAGCTCGCGCGGAAATAGCCGAAGACCCAGACCATGTTGGGAACGCCGGTGAACATCATCCCGCGATAGGTCACGGTATCGGCAAAGCGCAGTGCCTTGCCGTCGATGGCGAAATCGATGTCGCCCAGCACGCTCATGTTGAAGCCGGTGGCGGTGACGATGATGTCGGCGTCGAGCGGGCGGCCGGATTTGAGCAGAATGCCGGTTTCGCTGAAGCGCTCGATCTCGTCGGTGACGACGGAAGCCTTGCCGGAGCGGATGCCCTGGAAGAGATCGCCGTCGGGGACGAAGGCGATGCGCTGCCGCCACGGCCGGTATTTCGGCGTGAAATGGGTCGCGATGTCATAATCCGGGCTGAGATGCGCGCGGACGCCGGCGAGCAGCTCCTGCTTCACCGTCTCCGGCTCGGCAAAGGCGCGGCGGGTGAAGGCGGCCTGGTCGTGAAGGATCTTGCGCCGCACGATCTCGTGGATCCATTCCTCGCTGATCTCGAGCTGGCGCAACTCCTCGGCGAGCGCATTGGCGTTGCGCGCCGGGATGAAATATGTGGGTGAGCGCTGCAGCATGGTGACATGCTCGCATTCCGCGGCGATCGCCGGGATGAGCGTCGCCGCGGTGGCGCCCGAGCCGATGACGACGACGCGTTTTCCCTTGTAGTCGAGGTCCTTGGGCCAGGTCTGCGGATGGACGATCCGGCCCTTGAACGTCTCCATTCCCGGCCACTGCGGCGTATAGCCTTCGTCATGCCGGTAATAGCCCTGGCACATCCAGAGGAAATTCGCCGTGAAGCGGACGGCCTCGCCGGTGTCCGTGCGTGTTCCGTCGAGGGTCCATTCGTTGGCGGCGCTCGACCAGCGCGCCAACAGGAGCTTGTGGCGATAGCGGATGTGCGGGCCGAGGTCGTTCTCGGTTATGACCTCGCCCATATAGGCCAGGATCTCGGCGGCATTCGCGATCGGCTTTCCCCGCCACGGCTTGAAGCGATAGCCGAAGGTGTAGAGATCGCTGTCGGAGCGGATGCCGGGATAGCGATGGGTGAGCCAGGTGCCGCCGAAGCTCTCCTGCGTCTCGAGTACGACGAAGCGGGTGCCGGGACACTGTTTCGTCAGGTGATAGGCGCCGCCGACACCGGAAATGCCGGCGCCGATGATGACGACGTCGAAATGCTCGGACCTGCCCTCCTGCGAGGGCGCCGTGCTGAGCAGGGATGCTTCGGGCATGGGGCTTGGCGTCGGGTCAGCCGAGATAGCCCTTGACGGTCTTCTCGTCGCGCACCTGCGCTTCCTCGGGATTCATGCCGAATTCGCGCTTCGCCCGCCTTTGGCGGAGCAGATCCCAGCATTGGTCCAGCATGACCTGGAGGCGCCGCAGCCGCTCGCGATCGGCATCGGTCGCGGTTCCGTGCGATTCCCGCTCGAACAAGGCGTGCTCCTCGCGGGCGAGCTCATTGATGGTCTGGAAGACTTTGCGGTCGTCCACGGAGCACCTCCCTTTCTCGGTTCAGCATCCTCGCTGTCACCGTACCCGGTCCAACGCCCCGCCGCCAGCCTCGGAGGGCGACGCCGCCCTAACTTGCCGCCGCCAGCCGCGTCTCGCCGATCGCCTCCGCCACGGCGTCGTCGATGCGCTCGCACCAGACGAAGCGCGCCTTGCGCCGCGCCTCCTCGGGGATGTCCTCGAAGTCGCGCTGGTTGCGCGCCGGCAGCAGCAGCGTGGTGATGCCGGCGCGCACCGCCGCCGCCACCTTCTCCTTGATGCCGCCCACCGGCAGCACCAGGCCGCGGAGGCTGATCTCGCCGGTCATCGCCGTGTCGCTCCGCGTCGGCCGGTTGGTGAGGAGCGAGATGAGCGCCACCGTCATGGCGACGCCCGCCGACGGCCCGTCCTTGGGAATGGCGCCTGCCGGCACATGGACGTGGATGTCGCTCTTGGCGAAGACCTCCTCGTCGATGCCGAAGCCGCGCGCCCGCGACTTCACCAGGCTCAAAGCCGCCTGCGCGCTCTCCTTCATCACGTCGCCGAGCTGGCCCGTGAGGATGAGCTTGCCGTTCCCCGGCGTCCGGGTCGCCTCGATGAAGAGGATGTCGCCGCCGACCGGCGTCCAGGCAAGCCCCGTGGCGACGCCGGGGACGCTGGTGCGCATCGCCACCTCGTTCTCGAAGCGGCGCGGCCCCAGCGCCTCTTGCAGATCGCCGACTTCGATGCGAGCCGTTTCGGTCTCGCCCTCGGCAAAGCGCATCGCCACGCGACGGAAGACGCCGCCGATGGCGCGCTCGAGATTGCGGACGCCCGCTTCCCGCGTGTAGTCGCGGATGAGGGCGGCGAGCGCCTCGTCGCTGATGCTG
>DATJAV010000075.1:0-6903 GCA_035515835.1 Allostellaceae bacterium | reverse complement strand
GCCGGGTGGCGCGCATAGAAGAGGTAGGGATAGAGTGGCGCGCTCCAGAGCCTGCGCTGTTCCTCGAGCGTTTCGCGCAGGGCGTCTGGACACGCCGCGACATCGACCGGCGGGATGCGCGTTTTTCCTCCGAGCATGGCTTCTCCTCGTCGGGCTATCCCCAATGGGCTCCGGCATCTTTGGCATCGCCCTACTCCGCGTGCGATGAAACTAAATGGCCCTTTTCCGCAGGGATGACAAACGAGAAATGGTCAGCTATTTTGTGAGGATATCTCACAGTCGCGAGCGATGTCGCGCCGCCGTCTCCCACGGCTCAATGCGCTGCCGAGCTTCGAGGCCGCGGCTCGGCACCTGAGCTTTTCCAGAGCGGCCGATGAGTTGCATGTGACCCACGGCGCCGTGAGCCGCGCCATCCGCAAGCTCGAGGATCATCTCGGCGTGCAACTGATGATACGAGCCACCCGCTCGGTGCGACTGACGCCAATCGGCGCATCTCTTGCGGCAGAGATCCGCGACATTTTCGAACATCTGGCGGCGGCGACTTCGGCGGCGGCGGGACACTCCTCCGGAATCGTCTGCGTCAGCACGATCGACTCGTTCGCAGCCAGATGGCTCATGCCCAGGCTGTCTCGTTTTCGGCGCACCCACCGCGATATCGACGTGCGGGTGGCGACGTCGGAGCGGCTAGCGGATTTCGTCAGCGACGGAATTGACATCGCAATTCGCTGTGGCGGCGGGCAATATCCGGGGCTCAAAGCCGAATTGCTGATGAAGGAAGATCATTTTCCAGTCTGCAGCCCGAAACTGCTTAAAGGTCGGTACCCGCTGCGCACTCCCACCGACCTCGCTCGCCACACACTCTTACATGATGTTTTCACCGTCGACTGGGCGATATGGCTGCACAGCGCCGGGATCGATAATATCGCCCTGCACCGGGGTCCGACGTTTCTGTCGTCCGATTACGCGATCCAAGCGGCAATTCGCGGCGAGGGCATCGTGTTTGGCCGCAGCGCGTTGATCGCCGACGACCTTGCGGCAGGCGGGCTCGTGCGGCCGTTCGAGTTCAGCCTGCCTGCCAGCTTCGCTTATTACCTCGTCTATCCACCCCGTACCCTGAAGCGAGCCAATGTGAAGGCGTTTCGCGATTGGCTGATGGCTGAAGCACCAGCGCGCACGCACAAAGTAGAGCGCATATAAAGCCTCGGGTTCACAATCGCTGAGGTCCGCTACCGCGGCTAATCGCCGAGCGCCAAGCCTTCGCGGCGCGCATCGGCGGCACCGATGAGCCCCTTCGGCGTAACCAGAATGCCGGTGAGGCCGCTCGGGCGATTGCTGATCCGCACCTTATGGCCGAGCGCCTTCAGCGCCGCCGCCATCGATGGGGCGCCGGGTCCCGCCTCGATCTCGGTCGGGCCGTTGCGGTTGTCGTCATTGGGCAGATCCATCGCCGCCTGCAGGTCATAGTGCCAATCGATGACGGCAATGATCGTCTTGGCGACGTCATTGATGATCGCCGGACCCCCCGCCGAGCCCACCACCAGCATGAGCTTGCCCCTGCGGTCGAAGACCAGCGTCGGCGCCATGGCACTCCGCGGCCGTTTGCCGGGCTCGACGCTATTCGCCACGGGCTTCCCGTCCTCCACGGGAACGAAGGAGAAATCGGTGAGCTCGTTGTTAAGGAGGAAGCCCGCCACCATGAGCCGCGAGCCGAACGCGTTCTCGATCGTCGTCGTCATGTCGAGCGCATCGCCGGCATCGTCGATGATGGCGACGTTGCTGGTGCCGGGCAGCTCTGGCGCGTGGTCGAGGCCGCCGTCGCGGCCATGAGCGCCCGGCGGGTCTCCCGGCGCCGCAGGCGCCGGCATATCGTGGAGCGGATCGATCTGGCGCGAGCGCTCTGCGAGGTAGCCTGGGTCGAGCAATCCCTTGAGCGGCACCTTCACGAAATCGCTGTCGGCGAGATAGCGGTTGCGGTCGGCATAGGCGAGGCGGCCGGCCTCGGCGAAGAGGTGCACGGCAGCAACCGAGGGCGGTCGGTCGCGTGCCAAATCGAAGCGCTCGAGCAGGCCCAGGATCTGCAACACGCCGACGCCGCCCGAGCTCGGCGGCCCCATGCCGCAGAGGCGATGCGCGCGATAGGTGCCGCAAACCGGCGTGCGCTCGCGCGCCTGATAGCCGGCGATGTCCGCCGCCGTCAGATCGCCGGGATTGGTCGGTGCCGCGCGCACCGTCGTCGCCATCGCCTCGGCCAGCGGGCCCGAATAAAACGCGTCGGCGCCGCCGACGGCGACGGCGCGCAGCGTCGCGGCGAGCGCGGGGTTGACGAGCCGCGTCTTCGGAGCGCCGTCCGCGTCGTAGAAATAGTCGCGCGCCGAGGGCCATAGGCGCAGATAGCGATCATGGGCGAGGAGCGAGCGAAGGCGCGGCGAGACGTCGAAGCCATGCTCGGCCAATGCGATCGCCGGCGCGAAGAGATCGGCCCAGGGCAAGCGGCCGTAGCGGCGATGCGCGAGATCGAGCACCCGCAGCACACCCGGCACGCCTACCGATCGGCCGCCGACGACGGCGTCGTAGAAGGCGAGCGGCTTGCCGCTCCCGTCGAGAAAGCGATCGGGGCGCGCCGCGGCCGGCGCGGTCTCGCGGCCGTCAAAAGTGACGACGCGATGCTCCGCCGCCGACCAATAGACGATGACGGCGCCGCCGCCGAGGCCGGAGGATTGCGGCTCGACCAGATTCAGCACCATTTGCGTCGCGATCGCGGCATCGACCGCCGTGCCGCCGCGGCGCAACATCTCGCGCCCCGCTGCCGCTGCGAGCGGGTTTGCGGCCGCGACGATGTGGTGCCGTGCCAGGGTCGCCTCTCTCGCGCGGAATCCCGTGGGCGCTTCGGGCGCCGGCGTCTGCGCCGGTGCAGGAACGGCAAGCGCGAGCGCCGCCAGCGCGACGAGGAGCGTTCTCATGATCGGCGGGGATGATGCGCGAAAGCGCGCTAGGTTTCCCAAGGAAAGACGATCCAGGTGTCTTGGCTCACTTCCGTGAGGAAGGTGTCGACCAGCGGGCGGCCGGCGGGCTTGGCGTAAAGCGTGGCGAAATGCGCCTTCGGCAAGAGATTGCGAACGATCCGTGCGGTTTCGCCGGTATCGACGAGATCGTCGATGAGGAGGAGGCCTGCGCCGTCGCCTTCGAGCGTCTTCAGGACGACGATCTTCCCGGGCCCTTGCGCCCGGTCGTCGTAGCTCGCGACGCAGACGGTATCGATGAAGCGAATATCGAGCTCGCGCGCGACGATGGCGGCGGGGACGAGACCGCCGCGCGTCACGGCGACGATGCCGCGAAACGGGCCCGCTGCCGCAAGTCGCCGGCCCAAGGCGCGCGCGTCGCGGTGAATGTCGTCCCAGCTGACGGGAAGGTTATGCTTTGCCGTCAGCTTAGGTTTCCTTCTGCGTTCCGGGCACCAGGCTGACGCCGGTGATGCGCCACGCGCCCTCGCCGTCGCGCTCCATGATGTAGAGGGCGCGGACGCTCTCGCCCGCGGGGCCGATGAGGTCGACGATCTGCACAAGATTGTCGGCGACGCGCTCGAGTTCGCCGAAGCTTACCGAGCGTGGCCGATAGACGGCGCGGTAGTCGCTGCGTACCATCGCCATGAAGGTATCGGCGCTGCCGAACTGGCGCTGGATGCCGGGGCTCGCAAAGCCGAAGGCCGCGGCGGCGTCGTCCCGGGCAAAGGCGGCCAATTGCTGCTCGATCACGCTCTTGATCTGGCCGCGGTCCGCGTCGGCGATATCGGCAGCGTGCGCGACGGCGCCGGCGAGCAGCAAAAGCGCAAAGCAGAAGCGAAGGACAACGTGCATGGAACCTCGAGCGGCGGCGGACGGCCAGGGGTCGACCGCCCGGAAACCGTCAGCGCACGTAAATCTGCACCTCGTTGCTCCGCACCGAGGCGCTGGTCGTCGAGGAGAGCGAGACGCGCGTGGGCGAGACGCCCATGTCGGTCATCGCGCGAAGCACGCTCTCGGCATTGCGCTTGCAGGCGGCCGCATGGATCTCGACTTGGGCCGGGCTCCCCGCATTGGGTGTGACCGCGACCAGATCGAAGCTTGCCGCCGGCCGGCGGCTCAGCGCCTGCGTCACCGCGGTACGGAGCGCCGACTCATAAGCTACGTCCGGCCGGTTGAAGCGGATGACGACGAGCGGTCGGCGCTCCGCGGCCGGAATCGCGCCCGTCCGGGTCGGCGATGCCAGGGCTAGGCTGCGCACCGTGTTGCCCTGGCCATAAAGCTCGCCGTTCTTGATGGCGAGCGAGAGCGCCACCAAGCTCTGCCGCTCGTTGCTGACATAGACGCTCTGCCGGCTGATGTCCTCGGAGAGCGAGCCGAGCAGGCGGTCGATCTGCGGGATGGTGCCGTTCACGTCGCCTTCGAGTTGGCGCAGCTGGCGATGGTCCTCGTCGACCGCGCCCTGCAGCGAATAGGCGGCCCGCACCGAATCGAGCAGGTAGGCTGCGACCGAGGAGTCGCTGGCGACGACGTTCGACAGGCTGTTGAGCCGGGCGATCTCGTCGCTCATGCGGTCGAGCGCGCCCTGCGCCTGGTTCCATTGGTTGATGAGCTCGGGGTTGCCGGGCGTCGTGCCGATCTGCAGGCGCGAATTGATGCCGCCGACCAGCGTGTAATAGCCGGACGCGTCCTGCCCCATCTGCTGGCGCAGCTGCTGCAGGTCGGAATTCTGGTGATTGATGTTGTCCTGCAGGCGCTGCAAGTCGCCGCGCAACGCCACCACCTTGGCGCCGACATAAGTGCCGGTGGGCGAGCCCGGGACCGTCGGCGGCGCGGCATAATTGCCGGTGCCGGCCGCGGGCTGTTGGGTCAGCGTCGGCTGCGGATTCGCTTCCGCATTGGACGGCGGGATCGCCACCACCGTGCCCGTGCCGCCGGCGTTGTCCTTGCCGCTATCGCTGGGCGGATTGGCCGACGTGTCGCTGTCCTCGCCCGAGAGCGAGGACCATACGGAATCCGCGGTGCTATCGAAAACGGAGCAGCCGGAAAGCAGCAGAGCTGCGACGACTACGCCAAAATGCGAGCGACGAATAAACATGTATCCCTGTACCTTTGTCTCAGCTGCCCCGCCCACCAAAACAGGCCGATGATTCCATCGCCGTGAAATCATCCTTTGTCGGCCTGAACCCCCTGCGGATATTACGCAATCGATGTTCTAGCCACAAGGTCGTTTCACTCGGCCGGCGGGGCGCTCGGCTGACTTGCCTTCTCGCAGCATTGCCAGTAGCTTCCCCCGCCTCGGAGCCAAGCGGGCCCGAGACCTGCGCCCGTAGCTCAACTGGATAGAGCACCAGACTACGGATCTGGGGGTTAGGGGTTCGAATCCTCTCGGGCGCGCCATTCCACGAACGGGGCCGGCCTTGATCCGGTGGCGATCCAGCTCATGCCCCGGGGAGGCGATGCCCATGACGGAAGCAAAGCGCCGGCAGGCGCCGCGCGATCTCCGCCTCCGCAAGGGCGGGACGCCGATCGTCTGCCTCACCGCCTATACCACACCAATGGCGCGGCTCCTCGACCCCATCGCCGACCTGCTGCTGGTCGGCGATTCACGCGGCATGGTTCTGTACGGCTTCGCGAACACGCTGCCGGTAACGCTGGAGATGATGATCGCTCATGGCGCTGCCGTGATGCGCGGCGCGGATCGGGCTTGCGTCATCATCGATCTGCCCTGGGGGAGCTACCAGGAATCGCCGGTGCAGGCCTATCGCAGCGCGGCGCGCGTGTTGGCGGAAACCGGCGCCGCCGGGGTCAAGCTCGAGGGAGGGCGGGCGATGGCGCCGACGATCGGCTTCCTAGTCGAGCGCGGCATCCCGGTGCTCGGCCATATCGGGCTCCAGCCGCAAGCGGTGAATGCGACGGGATTCCGCCCGCAAGGCCGGACGGCGGCGGAAGAGGTCACGATCCCGGCCGATGCGCAAGCCGTAGCGGGAGCGGGGGCCTTCGCCGTCGTCGTGGAGGGCACCGCCGAGCCGGTGGCACGCCCGCTCAGCGCGGCGATCGACATTCCCACCATCGGCATCGGCGCCTCGCCGGCCTGCGACGGACAGATACTGGTGACCGAGGACATGCTTGGCCTCTTCGGCGCGTTCAAACCGCGCTTCGTCAAGCGCTACGCCGATCTTGCGCCGCTGGTGACGGCAGCCGCCGCCGCTTATGCCGAGGAGGTGCGCCAGCGTCGTTTTCCCGGCGCCGAGCATGTCTATGCCGCGCCGCCGCTCAGCGATTGATGAGCCAGAGGACGAGCGACAGCACGACGCTGATGACGATGCAGGTGGCGACGGGGAAGTAGAACGACGCGTTGCTGCGCTCGATGACGATGTCGCCGGGCAGCCGGCCGAGGCCCAGCCGCGAGAGCCAGGGCCACAGTAGGCCGGCCAGAAGGAAAAGGACGCCGATGAGGATGAGCAGCCGCTGCATGGTTCAGGAGCCGGCCGGTCCCTTCTGCGCGCTGGCGGCAAGCGCCGCAAGGCCGGCGATGCTGCCGGGGTTCATCGCATCGACCATGGCGCTCGGCATCAGGATCGTGGCGCCGCGCTCCTTGGTCGTCTCATAAACGATGTTCATCGCGCGCAGTTGCAGCGCCACCGGGTTGGTGGCGTAGCGTTGCGCCGCCTCGACGAATTTCGCCGCGACCTCGGCTTCGGCCGAGCCTAGGATGACGCGCGCCTGCTTCTCGCGCTCGGCCTGGGCTTGCCGGCTCATCGCGTCCTGCAGCGCGGCGGGAATGGCGACGTCGCGGATCTCGACCGAATTGACCGTGATGCCCCAGTCCGACGTCTTGTTGCCGATCTGGTCCTTGAGCCGGGCATCGGCCGCCTGACGCTCGGCCAGCAACTCGGAGAGC
>DATJAV010000074.1:0-8844 GCA_035515835.1 Allostellaceae bacterium | reverse complement strand
CTGCTCTTTCTGGGCCGACAATTTCAACGGCATCCCGATCCACCTCAATCACCGCGACGTGACGCTGACGGCGGTTTCGCGCGCGCCGTTCGCCAAGATCGACGCCTACAAGAAGCGCATGGGCTGGAGCTTCCCCTGGGTTTCGTCATACGGTAGCGATTTCAATACCGACTATCACGTGTCGTTCACGCCCGAGCAGATCGCGGCGGGCAAGGCGTACTACAACTATCGAGTCCGGCAGAACACCCTATCGGATGAGGTCGGCATCAGCGTCTTCTACAGGAATGAGCGAGGCGAGGTGTTCCACACTTACTCCTGCTACTCGCGCGGCGTCGACATGCTCAATGGTGCTTATCACTACCTCGACCTCGTGCCGAAAGGCAGGGATGAGGACGGCCTCAAATTCACCATGGCGTGGGTGCGCCGGCACGATCAGTATTGAAACAGCGACGCGGCGCATGCTCCCGTTGTCGCAACCACGGAGGATACCGATGCCAGAGGCCCTCGTCGTCCATCGCGAGACGCATATCGCGGCACCGCCTGCCGCGGTGTTCGCGCTTTTGACCGACCCGGAGAAGATCCTGCGCTGGATGGGAACGGAGGCAGAGCTCGAGCCGCGGCCCGGTGGGCTCTATCTGCTCAACGTCACCGGGGCCCGCCTCGCCCGCGGCTCCTTCCGCGAGGTGGTGCCGGTGCATCGCCTCGCCTACAGCTTCGGCTGGGACGACGACGGGGAGGTGCCGCCGGGGTCGAGCCTGGTCGAGATCGACCTGGTCGAGCAGCCGGACGGAACGCTGCTGCGCCTGACCCATACTGGCCTCCCCAATCTCAAGCAATGCGCCGGCCATGCGGAAGGCTGGGCGCATTACCTCGGCCGGCTGGCCGAGGTTGCCGCCGGGCGCGACCCCGGCCCGGACCGTTTTCGCGGCCGCACCGGCAGGGAGTGATCGCCTTCCGCGCTCGATATCGCGGCGCGGATGACAGGCGAGGGGCGGTAGACGCATGATCGCGGCATGGATCTGTCCGCGCCGCTTGCCTGGCTGGTGGACGAGGCCGCCGCCTCGCCCGGCCCCGATCGTTTCCTGGCCGAGCTCGGCCGCCGGCTGTTGGCCGACGGGCTGCCGCTGGCCGGAGGTGCCCTGACGCTGGCGCTGCCGCATCCGATCATCGCGCGGCGCACCTGGCTTTGGCGAGCGGAGACCGGAGCGGTGATCGAGGGGTTGGGCTTTGCCGGCGGAGCCCTCAGCCAAGCCGGTCACGAGTGGCTGGCCGAGCTTGGCGCGGTGCAGGAGGACACGATCGGCTCGGCGCCGGATAGTCCGGTGCTGGGCTGGGCCGGGACCCGGCCGTTCGGCCTTGCCGAGGCCCAACGGCTGCGGCAGATGACGCGCTTCGTTACGGCCCCGTTGGCGGCGCTTAGCGCGCGGGCAGCGTTGACAGCGCTGCTCGAGGCCTATCTCGGCCGACGCAGTGCCGCCCGGGTGCAGGCCGGCGTGCTCCGCCGAGGCACCGGCGAGACCATCCGGGCCGCGCTGCTCTGTGCCGATCTGCGCGGCTTCACCGCACTTTCCGAGGCGACGGAGCCCGCGGCGATGATCGCCGCCCTCGACGCCTGGTTCGACCGCGTCGCCGGCGCGGTGCACGCCTTCGGGGGCGAGGTGCTGAAGTTCATCGGCGACGGCGTCTTGGTGATTTTCCCGGTCACGGGCGCGCCGGCCGAGGCCTGCGATGCGGCACTCCGCGCCGTCGTCGCCGCCCGCGCCGGCATGGCCCATCTCGATGCCGCGCGCCACGCGCGGGGGCTACCGCCGCTGCCTTTCGGCGCGGCGCTGCATCTGGGCGAGATGCTGTGGGGCAATATCGGCGCGGTCGACCGGCTCGATTTCACCGCAATCGGCCCTGCGGTCAACCTCGTCAGCCGGCTGGAAGGGCTGTGCCGGCCGCTCGGCCGGTCGGTGTTGATCTCGGGCGCGGTCGCCGCGCTCACCACCACGCCGCTGGTGCCGCTGGGCGAGCATGCGCTGCGCGGCATCGCGGCACCCTGCCCGGTCTTCACCTTGCCGGATGCGTGAGCGGCTCGTCGCCGACATGGCAGCGAGCAGCGACCCCGTCGGGAAATCCCGCCACATTTGTCACTCTCGCCGTCGGATGCGCCCGACCAATCTATGTCGCGAGCATCAACACCGACGGGAGAGAGTACCCATGACGAGGCATAAGACCGGAACACGCGAGGAGTGGCTCGCGGCGCGGCTTGAGCTGCTCCAGGCGGAGAAGGAGCTGACGCGGCGCAGCGACGAGCTGGCAAGGCGACGTCAGGAGCTGCCTTGGGTCCGCGTCGACAAGACCTACCAATTCGAGACCGATGACGGGAGTGCCACGCTGAAGGACCTCTTCAAAGGACGCTCGCAGCTCCTCGTCTACCACTTCATGTTCGGGCCCGACTATACCGCGGGGTGTCCCTCCTGCTCGTCGATCGCCGACGGCTTCGGTGGTTTCGTCGTCCACTTGGCGAACCACGATGTCATGCTCTGGGCAGTGTCGCGGGCGCCGCTCGCGAAGCTTGAAGCGTATAAGCGGCG
The DNA here is from genome assembly GCA_035515835.1 of Allostellaceae bacterium. GTDB lineage: Bacteria > Pseudomonadota > Alphaproteobacteria > ATCC43930 > CGMCC-115725 > DAHUYF01. Next base: position 6,265 of record DATJAV010000074.1, on the reverse strand, counting down.
CATGGAGTGGACCTTTCCCTGGGCATCCTCGGTCGGCAGCGACTTCAATTACGACTTCAACGTCTCCTTCACCGAGGAACAACAGCGCGACGGCGCCGTCGAATACAACTACCGCCGCGCCGGCCACGCGATGGATGCGACACCGGTGCCGGCGCCCGTCGCCGAGTTCGCCGCCACTTGCGGAACCGATCCCCGCACCTACGCGCGCGACCGGCCGGGGATGAGCGCGTTCGTGCTCGAGGACGGCGTCATCTACCACACCTATTCGGCCTATGCGCGCGGGTTGGACGGCCTCTGGGGCATGCACCAGTGGCTCGACCGCGCCCCCAAAGGGCGCAACGAGACGGGCGTCTGGTGGCGCCGCCACGACGAGTATGGCAAGCGCTGAGCGGGGAGGGGTGCCATCGCCGAGGAACGCGACAAGGCGCCCCGCCCCAACGACGCCGTGCTGACCAAGGAGAGAACGATGATCGACGGAAGCGGCAATGCGACCGCCCGCGGTGCGGCCGACTGGCTATGCCTCGCGGCCGCGCCCACCTTCGCCATCCTGGCGCTGGTGACGGGTGTTCCCGGCGCTGCGCCGGATATGCTCTGCTCGGCCGCGCATCATGCCTCGCCCCTGAGCGGGATGGGAGCGATGTACCTGTTGATGAGCGCCTTCCATTCGGCGCCATGGCTGAGGCTGATCTCCAGCCGACAAGGCGCTGCCGGCCACTCGTGATCCAGGTTCCTCCGCTGCGTCCACCGCGAAACCTCGGCGTCCTTTGCGTTACGCCTTCTCTTACTTGCGAGCGGGACTAGGGATCGATGGCCTGGGTGGGCGCGAGCCTTCGCGTGAAAAACGACAGGATTTCGTCGCGGGCGGCGATCGTCGGTTGACCCGCTTCGTCGATGAGATGCGCCGTCACGACGCTGTGCGGGCACGTGACGTAGCGTTGAAAAAAGGGCGGCGGGTCGGGATTGGCGGCGCTGTCGGGGAGCACGCGGCCGATGAAGCGGTCGCCCAGCGCTTCGGCATAAGCGGCAAAGCGCTCCGCCCTGCAGAAGCGATCGCCCGCGAAGCGATAGGCCAGCACGGTCAGGTCATCCCGTTCCAGCCGCCGACGCACCGCCTTCACGTCGTCGGGCGCAATCTCGATGCCGGCGGGGTCCTTGAGCGGCAGTGACGGCTGGGAGAGGACGGGCGCCAGCATCGACGGCTCGAGCATCATCGTCAGCGCGAAATTTCCGGTGAAGCACATGCCGATGGCGCCGACGCCGGGTCCGCCGCACTCCCCGTGCGCCAATCTTGCCAGCGCGCGGAGCCATGTCGTCACCGGGCTCGACTCATTCGCCGCCAAGGCGCGGAACTCGGCGCTGACGCAGGCGCGTTGGAAGATCGCCGCCCCCTCTTCGGCGCGCGGCAGGGCGCCGTCGCGACCAAAAAGCGAGGGCATATAGACCGTGAACCCGGCCTCGCGCACCCAGCGGGCGAAGCGAGCGACGTGCGGGCTGATGCCCGGCATCTCCGCCATGACGATCACCGCCGGTCCCGCGCCGGCCACGTGCATCCGTTTGCCGACGCCATCGAGCGTGATGTCGCGAGGAGTGAAATCCTCGAGCGGGTCGTCCTCGTTGAAATTCCGCTTCATCGCCAATCCCTTTCCGGCCCGTCCCATCATGGTCTTGGTCGGTGGCAGACACGCCTATCGTCGGGTGCCATCCGGAGCGATCACCCCAAACGCCTGGCAATTTTGTTCCGCCGTGTGCGCCACGCCGAGACCGCTCGCTCGCCGTTCGATCGCCTTGTTGGCGATCGATAGAACGTCAGCGACGCCGATCACGGCCGACGGCATGCAGCCTTCGAGGGCCAGAATTCCGACCCCCGGGCAAATACAACCCAGGGCGCTGAAGCGCCAATCGCCCTGAGGCGATGCGGCCTGGGGCTAAAAGAGATCGGCGACGACGCGGACCAGCAGCGCGACGGCAAAGACCAGGACGAGCACGCCGACCAGGTCGGAGGTGAAAAGCACCGCGTCGAAATCATTCGAGCGGGGCCGCCGCTTGATAGCTGAGGATACGAGGCTCATGATCTGCTGAGGTCTCCCCGGGCGGCATCGCCCGGCAAGGAAAGTTTAGCCACGCTTTGACCCCAAAGCGCAATACCGCAACGGACGCAGTGTGCGTTTTTTCCCGCGCTGTTGCTCCGTTGCCACGCTCCGACAGCTGGTAGCAAACACCAAGTCGACGCTGTTGATCCCTTCTGCCTGCATGCGGGTGCGGGCGCGAGATCGCTCTACCGCGGCGCTGCTCGCCGGAGGTCAATCGCCCATCCGCGTCATCAGCGATGTGCCCGGGAGGCGGCCGGTGATCGCCCGGTCGAGCTTGGCGTCGCGCAGATTGGCGCCGCGCAGATCGGCACCGCGCAGATCGGCCTCGGTGAAATCGGCGCCGCGCAGATTGGCCAGCCTGAGCCAGGCGGCGGCCAGCATCGCCTTGCGGAAACTGGTCTCCGCCAGGATGGAGCGGTCGAGTCGCGCGGCGGCGAGGAGCGCGCCCGAGAAGTCGACGGTTGAAAGGTCATAGCCGCTGAGCTCCAGCCGCTTGCCGCGGCGGCCGCCGCTCTGCACCCAGAGCTCGTGGGCGGCGACCTGGCGGGCGACGGCGTCGGGACCCAGCTCGAGGACGCTGGGCGCGATGCCGGCCGGCTCCAGCTGACGCCGGACCGTGCCGCGGAGCGCTGCGCCCGCGAAGTCGGCCGCGAGCAGGATCGCGCCATCGAGATCGGCATCGATGATTTCGGCGCCGCGAAAACGCGCCGCCGAAAGGTCTGCGCGGGTGAGGCGCGTGCGCTCAAGCAGGGCGCAGTCGAAATCGGCATGCCGCAGCTTCGCCTCGCTCAAATCGGTATCGCGGAGCAGCGCGCGGACGAAGCGCGTATGGCGCCGCGGCGCGTCGCTGGCGCGACCGGACAGGCCGCGCTCGTCGCCGGGCGAGAGGTCGGCGCCGGTGAAATCCCCTTCGCTGAGATCGGCGTCGTCGAAATGGCCGCCCCAAAGGCGCGAGCGCTGGAAGACGGCGCCGCGTAGATCGGCCTCCTTGAACGAGCAGTCGAGAAAGGTGGCGTTGCTGAAGTTCATCCGGCGGAAATCGAGGCCGGCGAAATCCCAATTCACCACCGTGGTGCGGGGCGCGCCGAGCCGCGTGGTGACCGCGCCATTGTGCCGCTCCTCGAGACTGGCGAGCAGCGCTTGGGTAGCGCGAACGTCGCTGCGGCTTGGCAGCAGGTTGCCATCGTCACTCACTCGTTCGCTCATAGGTTGCCGCGGCCCTCCACCAAAAGTGTGACGCCGGCTCGCCGCAAGCAAACGATTTCGCAGGGTATTTTCGTAAAAGGCGCGGGACTTTTCGAAGCCCTGGTATCGCGAAAGCCGCCAAAATAACCAGTGCTTGCCATAAATCGGCCCTGCTTCGCCGCCAGCGTCGTTCCCGGCCCATAGGGCGAGGGAGATGTGCAATGAAACCATGGAAATTGCGCGTGCGCGAGCCGAGCCTCGAGGAGCTGCTCGGCGACGAGATAATGGCGCCCGTCATGCGCAGCGCCGGTCTCGACCGCGCTGGGCTGCGCGGACTGCTGGCCGGACTGGCGGAGCGGCTGCCACGAGAGCGGCTCACGCCGCGCTGCGGCTTGGCGGCGGCGCGCGGCGCTCGGCCGTCGGCAGCGTCAGCACCGCTTTGAGGCCCGGGCGATTGTCCTCCAGGCGAATCTCGCCGCCATGGAGGCGCGCCACGGCTCGCACCAGGCTGAGGCCGAGCCCGTTGCCGGGGGTGCCGCGGCTGCCTTCGAGCCGGACGAAGCGGTCGAAGACCGCTTCACGCCGATCTTCGGGCACGCCCGGGCCGGTATCGGCGACCTCGATCCGCACCACGTCGCCCTGGCGATGGGCGCTCAGCGCGACATTGCCCCGAGGCGTATATTTCAGGGCGTTGTCGAGCAGATTGGCGATCGCCTGGGAGAGCAAATGGCGATCGCCGTTGACGGGCAGCGCCTCGTCGTCGACGGCAACGGCGAGGGTAAGTCCCTTCTCGTCGGCGACCGGCTCGTAGAGCTCGGCCACCGAGCGGGCGATTTCCCCTAGGTCCACCACCGCCAGCGTGTCGCGGCGCGAGCCGGCCTCGGCCTCGGCGATGCTGAGCAGCGCGTTGAACGTGCCGAGCAAGCCGTCGGCCTCGGCGATCGTCTGGTTGAGCGCCTCGGCATAGCGTTGCGCGTCCGGACGCTCCAGCAGGGTCACTTCGAGCCTCGCCCTGAGGCGCGCCAAGGGCGTGCGCAGGTCGTGGGCGATGTTGTCGGTGACTTGACGCATGCCGAGCATCAGCCGCTCGATGCGATCGAGCATGGCATTGAGGTTGGTGGCGAGCTGATCGAACTCGTCGCCGCTGCCGGTGAGCGGCACGCGCTGGCTCAAATCGCCGTGGATGATGCGCTCGCTGGTGCGGTTCACGGCATCGACGCGGCGCAGCATGTTCCGCGTCATGACCAGGCCGCCGCCCACGCCCATCGCCAGCGTCAGCAGCGCCGCCCACAGCATGGTGCGGGCGACCCGCCAACGAAAGGCCGTGGCATCGCTCAAGTCGCGGCCGACCAACAGGTGGAAGCTGCCGCCGAGCACAAAGACCGAGGCGAGCGCGGTGCTCTCCTCCTTGGTGCCGTTGGGCCGCTCGAGGAGAACCGGAAAGGTAATCCAGCCCGGGCGAAGATTGCGCGCCTCGGGCCAGCCATCGAGGTTGCCGGCGATCGGATTGAGCGCGGCGTCGGTGATGAGATAGAGGGATCCGTTGTTGCGCTGGGCGGCGCTGCGGCCGCGAATGATCTCGACCAGGCCCGAGAGTCCGTGCTGGTCATATTGCTCGCGCAATCCAGTGATCTCGGCCTCGATCGTCTCCTCGCTCTGGCGCTCGACGAAATCCGCCGTGGAGAAATAAATGAAGAGCAGCAGCGACAGCACCGAGGCGGCAAAGAGCGCGAGATAGAGCGCGGCGAGGCGGAAGGTGTTGGTGTAGACGAGGCGCGTCACCGGCTATTCGGCGCGCAAGCAATAGCCGGCGCCCCGCACCGTGTGGAGAAGGGGCTTCGCGAACCCCTTGTCGATCTTCTGGCGCAAGCGGCTCACATGCACATCGATGACATTGGTCTGGGGATCGAAGTGATAATCCCAGACGCTCTCCAGCAGCATGGTGCGCGTCACGACCTGGCCGGCATGGCGCATGAGAAACTCGAGCAGGCGGAACTCGCGCGGCAGCAGCTCGATCTCCCGCGTGCCCCGCGTCACCGTCCGCGCCAGCAGGTCCATCTCGAGATCGCCGGTCTTGAGCTTGGTGGCGGCCGTGGTACCGCTGCCGCGGCGAAGCAAGGCCTCGACCCGCGCCAGGAGCTCGGCGAAGGCGAAAGGCTTCACCAGGTAGTCGTCGCCGCCGGCGCGCAGGCCCTTGACGCGATCATCGACCGCGCCCAGCGCGCTCAGGATCAGCACTGGCGTCCGCACCTCGGCGGCGCGCAAGGCTGCTACCAGCGACAATCCGTCCATCCCCGGCAGCAGGCGGTCGACAATGAGCGCGTCATAGCCTCCCGAGGTCGCCATAAAGAGGCCGCTGCGGCCCTCGCCGGCCTGATCGACGACATAACCGCTTTCCGACAACCCCTTGGCGATATAGGCCGCCGCCTCGCGGTCGTCCTCGATGACCAGCAGCTTCATGCGCTCGCACCTCGGCGCGCAGCATATAGCTAGCGCGATACCGTGGGAAAAGAGCCCCAACGCTGCCATGGCAGCCGGAACCTGGGCCTGATACCAGCCGTTTTCAGCGCAAGCAAAAAGGGTCGCCCATTGGCGCCCGTTTGCGGAGAGAGCCGGCACATGGGTTCGACATCGAGCTCGGTGATGCGTGAGGGCGACGCAGGTCGCCGGGCATCGATTCTGATCGTCGAGGACGACCTGTTGGTCGCGAGCTCGATTCAGGAAGTGCTGGAGGAGCTGGGCTTTGCCATTGCCGGAATCGCCTCCTCGGGGCCCGAGGCACTCTCGCTGGTGAGCCGCGAGGTGCCCGATCTGGCGCTGGTCGATATTCGCCTTGCCGGCTCGATGGACGGGATCGACTTGGCCGAAGAGCTGCTCCGCCGTTTCGCCGTGCGCTCGATCTTTCTCTCCGGCGCCTTCAATACCGAGACCATGGCGCGGGCGCGCCGGGTCGATCCCTTGGGCTTCCTGGCGAAGCCCTTCCGCCCGAG
>DATJAV010000073.1:0-14498 GCA_035515835.1 Allostellaceae bacterium | reverse complement strand
CTCGCTCTTCGGCCGCGACATCGCCACCACGCCCCGGCGCGAGCTGCCGGCGCTCCGGCGCAAGATCGGCGTCGTCTTCCAGGACTTTCGCCTCATCGACCATCTCTCGGCCTTCGACAACGTGGCGCTGCCGCTCCGAGTCGCGGGACTTGACGAGGAGCAGGCGCGCGAGCATGTGACGGAGCTGCTGCGTTGGGTCGGACTCGCCGACAAGCTCAACGCGCGGCCGCCGACGCTTTCCGGCGGCCAGCAGCAGCGCGTCGCCATCGCCCGCGCCGTCATCGGCCGACCAAGCCTGCTGCTCGCCGACGAGCCCACCGGCAATGTCGACGACGAGATGGCACTCCGTCTGCTGCGCCTCTTCGAGGAGATGAATAAGCTCGGCACCACCCTCGTCATCGCCACGCATAACGAGGGCCTGGTGGCGCGCTTCGGCAAGGCACGACTCCATCTCGAGCATGGCGAGCTGACGCAGGAGCGCGTCCGCGAGCGGCACGCCGGCTGATGTTCGGCCAGCGCCTCGAGATCCCCTTGAACCGCGACAGCTCGGTGCGGTTCCTGCCCTGGATCATCGCCCTCATGGTCTATCTCGCGGGCTTGGCGCTCGCCGGCACGCTGGTGCTGAACGGGGCGCTCAGCCGTTGGGACCGGAGCCTCGCCGGCACGCTCACCGTCCAGCTGCCGCCGGCCGAGGAGGGAAAGGGCGATGGCAACCTGAAGCAGGCGGTCGGGCTGCTGCGCAAGACGGCGGGCGTGATCAGCGCCGAACCGCTGTCGCGCGAGGCGACGGCCAAGCTCGTCGAGCCTTGGCTCGGCAACGCCTTGACGCCGGATGAGCTGGCGCTGCCGCGATTGATCGATCTCCGCATCGACCCCAGCGCGCCACCCGATCTGGCGCAGCTCCGGACGCGACTCGCCGCGGCGGCGCCCGGGGCGGTGCTCGACGATCACCGCCTTTGGCTCGATCGCCTGGCCGGGCTCGTCCTCTCGATCGAGGCGACGGCGGTCACCGTCGTGCTCCTCATCGGCGCCGCGGCAGTGCTGACGGTGGTCTTCACCACCCGCGCCGGACTCGCGGTGCACCACGCCGTCATCGAGGTGCTGCACCTCATCGGCGCCCAAGACGGCTATATCGCCCGCCAGTTCGAGCGCCAGGCGCGGAGCTTGGGCTTGCGCGGCGGCCTGGTCGGGCTCGCGCTCACGGTGGTGACGCTCATCGCCATCGGCCATGCCAGCGCCGCGCTTTCGATCTTTGGCGAAGAGGTGCGGCTCCTGCCCTCGCTGGCACTGGCGCCCTGGCATTGGCTGGTACTGGCGCTGCTGCCGCTCGCCGCCGCCGCCATCGCCATGCTGACCGCGCGCATGACGGTGCTGCGCGCGCTCCGCCGTATGCCATGAGCGCGGCGCCGCGCGTCAGCGGAATGTCACGACCCCGGCTCCAGCGACGCTACCTGCTGCGCGCGATCCTGCTGCTGCTCATCCTGTGGTTCGCCGGTCTCATCTGGTTCGGCCAGGAGATTCCGAGCGGGATCGGCGACAGCGAGAGCGAAACGGACGCCATCGTCGTGCTGACGGGCGGGACGTTGCGGGTCGAGCGCGGCCTCGCGTTGCTGGCCGAAGGGAAGGCGAAGAAACTCTTCATTTCCGGCGTCTACCACTCGACCGACGTGGCGGCGCTGCTGCACCTCTCGCGGCAGTCGCCCGAGAACGTCGACCGCATCGAACTCGGGCGCGAGGCGGACAACACCGAGGGGAACGCAGCGGAGACGGCGCGCTGGATGCGGATGGAGGGGTTCCACTCGCTGCGCCTGGTGACCGGAAGCTACCATATGCCGCGCAGTCTCCTCGAATTCTCGCGCGCCATGCCGGACATGCGCATCATCGCCAACCCGGTCTTCCCCGAGAACGTGAAGCAGGAGCGCTGGTGGGCATGGCCCGGCACCGCCATGCTGATCCTCGCCGAATACAACAAGTACCTGCTGGCGCTGGCGCGGGCGGTGGTGCCGTGGCATGCCGAATCCGGCGCATGACGCTGCTGCGCTCGCTCGCCTTCCAGGCGGCTCTTTATCTCTTTACCGCGGCGATGGCGATCCTGGGCCTCCCTGTGCTGCTGCTGCCGCGGCGGCCGGCGTCGCGCTTCGGCTGCGGCTGGGCCGCCGCCGTGCTCAAGATCTGCGCCTGGACCGTAGGCCTCACCCATGAGCTGCGCGGCGCCGAGAATCTGCCCAAGGGGCCGTCGCTCATCGCCGTCAAACATCAATCGGCATGGGACACCTTTGCCGTCGCGGCGATCTTCGACGATCCCGCCATCGTGCTGAAGCAGGAGCTGATCTGGGTCCCGTTCTATGGCTGGTATCTCTGGAAGGCCGGCATGATCGCCGTCGATCGCAAGGCGGGCGCCAGCGCGCTGCGCCGGCTGGTGGCGGCTGGCGAGCGGGCGGTGGCAGAGGGGCGCCCCATCGTCATCTTCCCCGAGGGGACGCGCACGGCGCCGGGGACACGCCGTCCCTATCACCCCGGCGTCGCCGCCCTTTACCGCCAGCTCGGGCTCCCTTTGGTGCCGGTGGCGGTCAATTCCGGCCTCTATTGGGGCCGCCGCCACTTCCTGAAGCGCCCGGGACGGATTATCGTCGAGATCCTGCCGCCGATCCCCCCGGGGGGCGACCGCCGGGCGGTGATGGCGGAGCTCGAGGCGCGCATCGAGGGGGCGACGGAGCGGCTGGTGGCCGAGGGAAGGCGGGCGATCGGTCAATTTTAGCGCTTCGTTCTTCCTGTGGATAATTCTGTGGATAAGTTGCAAAGTTGTGGATTACTTCTGTGGACAAGCTGTGATAAGCGGGGATTGTTGGGCCAAATTCGTCTGAAAAACGCCTTTTTTCTGCAAAAATGGTGGGAAAAGCGGTGGACAAACCAGGAACTTGCCTTAGATGCAGCATGTCTTTAAAATTGGCGGCCTCCCCGCAATCAAGGGCCTGACATTTGCCCATCGTCGCCTCGATCACGCAGCAGATCTGGGACATGAAATACCGGCTCAAAGGGCCGGACGGGACGCCCGTCGACCGGACGATCGAGGATACTTGGCGCCGGGTCGCTACCGCGCTTGCCGCGACCGAGCGCGAGCCCGAGGCCTGGGTGGAGCGCTTCTATCAAGCGATGGAGGGGTTCAAGTTCCTCCCCGCCGGCCGCGTCGTCGCCGGCGCCGGCGCGGGGCGGAACGTCACGCTCTTCAATTGCTTCGTCATGGGCGCCATTCCGGACGACATGGCCGGGATTTTCGGCCATCTGCGCGAGGCCGCGCTCACCATGCAGCAAGGGGGCGGCATCGGCTACGATTTCTCGACCTTGCGTCCCAAGGGCGCGCCGGTGAAGGGCGTCGGCGCCGACGCCTCGGGTCCGCTCTCCTTCATGGACGTGTGGGATGCCATGTGCCGCACCATCATGAGCGCCGGCCACCGCCGCGGCGCGATGATGGCGACGCTCCGTTGCGACCACCCCGACATCGAGGCTTTCATCGCCGCCAAGCGCGAGCCGGGGCGGCTCCGCATGTTCAACCTCTCGGTCCTCGTCACCGACGCCTTCATGACCGCCGTCAAGGAGGACGCGCCCTGGGAGCTCAAATTCGGCGGCACGACCTACAAGGTCGCGCAAGCCCGCGCCCTCTGGGACGAGATCATGCGCTCGACCTACGCCTACGCCGAGCCCGGCGTCATCTTCATCGATCGCATCAACCGCCGCAACAATTTATACTATTGTGAGACGATAAGTTCTACCAATCCGTGCGGGGAACAGCCACTTCCGCCCTATGGCGCGTGCCTCCTGGGTTCGATCAACCTCGCGGCGCTGGTCCGCGACCCGTTCACCCCGCAAGCCCGGCTCGATCTCGCCGAGCTCGAGCGGCTGGTGCCGCTGGCGGTACGCATGCTCGACAACGCCATCGACGTCTCGCGCTTTCCGCTCGAGCAGCAGATGCAGGAAGCGCAGGCGAAGCGGCGCATCGGGCTCGGCGTCACCGGGCTTGCCGACGCGCTCATCCTCGGCGGCACGCGCTATGGCAGCGCCGCCGCGGTGGATCTTGCGGCGCAATGGCTGAAGGCGATCGAGCGCGCCGCCTATCTGGCGTCCGCCGCGCTCGCCGCGGAGAAAGGCTCCTTCCCGCTCTTCGACAAGGCGCCCTATCTCGCCGGCGAGACGGTGGCGGGGCTCGACGACGACCTCCGCGCCGCCATCGCCGCGCACGGCATCCGCAATGCGCTGCTGACCTCAGTCGCCCCCACCGGCACCATCTCGCTCTTCGCCGACAACGTCTCCTCGGGGCTAGAGCCGGTCTTCAGCTTCGTCTATACGCGCCGCGTGCTGATGCCGGACGGGACGCGCAAAGAGGAAGAGGTCAGCGACTATGCCTATCGCCTCTTCCGCCGCCTCAGAGGCGACGGAGCGCCGCTCCCGGACTATTTCGTCGATGCGCAGCAGCTGACGCCCGCCGACCATCTGGTGATGCAGGCGACGGTGCAGAAATACATCGACAGCTCGATCTCGAAGACCATCAACATTCCCGCCGACTTCCCCTTCGAGCGCTTCAAGGACGTCTATCTCCAGGCCTACGAGCTGGGCTGCAAGGGCTGCACGACCTATCGGCCGAACGATGTCACCGGGGCGGTGCTCGAGGTGCGGCGCGACAAGGGAAAGCAAGCGGAGCTGCCGCTGCCGATGCCGGCGCCCGTCGCGGCGAAGCCCACCGATGTCTACGATGCGGGCGGCGTCGTCTACATGACGCAGCCGCTCTCGCGACCGGAGGAGCTGCCGGGCAAGACCTACAAGATCCGCTGGCCCGAGAGCGACCACGCGCTCTACATCACCGTCAACGACATCGTCCAGGATGGCCGGCGCCGGCCTTTCGAGATCTTCATCAACTCGAAGAACATGGAGCATTACGCCTGGACGGTGGGGCTGACCCGCATGATCAGCGCCGTCTTCCGCCGCGGCGGCGATCTTTCCTTCGTCGTCGAGGAGCTGAAAGCGGTGTTCGATCCGCGCGGCGGCGCCTGGATGGAAGGGCGCTATGTCCCCTCGCTGCTGGCGGCGATCGGCGACGTTATCGAGCGCCACATGATCGATATCGGCTTCATGCCCGCGAAGAAGAGCGCAACCCCCGAGCTCGCCGAGCGCCGGGTGGTGAACCTCTTGCCGACCGAGGGCCAGCGCCCGCGCCTGGCGCAATGCCCGAAATGCGGCGAAGCGGCCTTGATCCGCGTCGAGGGCTGCGACCAATGCACGAGCTGCGATTATTCGCGCTGCGGCTGACGAAAAAGCCGAGAGCATCGTCCACAGTGTTTCGCCCGAGTTTCGTCTATGATCGGCGCCAAGGAGCGCAGGGATGGCGGAGGGCGCATCGGGCGAAGCGGCGACCACGCGCCAGGGCCGCGTTCTTCTCCTGGCGCTCGGCACCTTCGCCATCGGCTCCGACGTCTTCGCCATCGCCGGCATTCTGCCGCTGATCGCCGCCGGTCTCGGCGTCGGCGTCGCGGCGGCGGCGCAGATCAATGGCGGCTATGCGCTCGCCTACGCGCTCGGATCGCCGCTGCTGGCGATCGTGAGCGCGGGCTGGCGCAAGGAGCGCCTCATCCTCCTCGCGATTGCCGGATTCGCCGCGGCAGACTTGCTCTGCGCCAGCGCGTCGAGCCTGGCGATGCTGCTGGGCGCGCGGGTGCTCTCGGGACTCTGTGCCGCGATCTATGTGCCGACGGCCTTCACGCTCGCCGCGGGGCTGGCACCTGCGGCGCGGCGGGGCGCCGGGCTCTCCGGCGTCGCTCTCGGTACATCCTCCGCGCTCGTCCTCGGCGTGCCGCTCAGCGCTTGGCTCGGCCAGCATCTCGGCTGGTCCTGGAGCTTCCTGCTGTCCGCGGCATGCGCTATCGGCGCCATGCTGGCACTCGCTGTCTTTCGCCTGCCCGCCGCGACGCCGGCGCCACCACTGCCGCTCGGCGCGCGGCTGCGCCCGCTCGGCCAGCCTGGGGTCGCGCTGACGCTCTTGGCGCAGTTGCTGTGGTCGAGCTGCAATTACAGCATCTATCACTACAGCGCCGTGCTGCTGGGCGCGCGCGTCGGCCTCGATGCGATGCCGCAGCTGCTGCTCTTCTCGGGGCTTGGCAGCTTGGTCGGCGCCTTTGCCGGCGGGCGGCTTGCCGACCGTTTCGGTGTCACGCCACCGGTCCTGGTGATCGCCGGCGGCAACGCCGTCAATCTTGCGCTTCTTCCCGTCACCGGCGGCACGCTCTTCGGCGCCGATTTCGCCCTCTTTCTTTTCGGCTTAGCCGGCTGGGCGGTGGTTCCGGCGCAGCAAAGCCGTCTCCTCGCGACGGCGCCCGAGCATGGCGGTATCGTCATCGCGCTGCTGAGCTCGACGATTTACGTCGGCAGCGCTGTCGGCGCCGCCGGGGGCGGCTTCGTCCTCGATCACGCCGGCGCGGGCGCGCTGCCGCCGGCGGCAGCGGCCGGCATCGCGCTCGGCCTGGTGCTGTTCTTGTGGGGCGGCGCCCTGTGCCGACGCTAAGCGGGGTGGCGGCGCGTTAGCCTCATGTCACGCGGAGAAGCGTCTCCGTCGATCGGGAAAGGCGTACCGCATGGGCTTGCTGCGGCGTTGGCTCTCGCATTCCCTGGCGCTCGCGCTGGGGCTCATTTGCGCCCTGCTCGCGATGCAGGCGCCGGCGTTGACGCATGACGACATGGCGGCGCTGCTGCAGGTCGGACGCGCGGCCCAACGCGACATCGATGAGCGGATCGCCACCGCACGCCGCTTCTATGCCATCGCCGACGACGACGAGGACGGTGTGGTCAAGGCGTTGGCCGCGGTCGAGCCGGCCAATGCCGAGAGCCTCGCCCAATCGATCGCTCACGCGCGCCGCCTCGATGCCGCCTACCGCCGGCTCGAGGAGACGCCGCCGCTGCTGCGACCGATCATCGCGTTGGGCGACGTCATCACCGAAGAGGGACGCGATCGTGCTGCCATCTCGAGCACGCTCTTCGAGACCTTCGAGCCGCAGATCAGCCTGACCTTGGATGCCGGTGTCTACGCGCTTATCGGCCTGCTGCTCGGCATGCTGGCGGCGCAGCTGCTGCTGGCAGTGGCACGAGCGGCCGCGCGGCTGGCGTTCGGCCCCAGTCGTGAGACTGCCACCCAAAGAGATAACCCTTGAGCCACTGGCCCTCTTGGACGCGGTGATCGTCGAGCGACCAGCGGAGCAGCGCGGCACGCCGCGTCGGCCCACGCCGGAAGAGCACGACCGAGCGCCGGTCGCGCGCCGTTGTTCCGTAGAGCGAGCAGGACGAAGGCGTCAAAGAGCGCAGGGCGGCGTCGCGGCGGCGAGCCCCTTCACTATCTCCTCGAGCCGATGCATCGGGCCGTCGAGGTGGCCGAGCTTGCGCAGCTCGGCGACGGTGTTCTCGAGGTATTGGCGGCAGGGGCCGCGGTTGCCGATCCCCTGCAGGATGAGCCGCGCCGTCTCCTCCAGCGACAAGCGCCCGGCGTAGTTGCGATGCCGACGGTCGACGATGAAGGTCCGCCCGGTGAGGGCGCCCTTGGGCGTCGCCAACGGCACCTCGCGCAGGTGATAAGTGCGGTTCGTCATCTCGCGCTCCCAGAGGTAGTGGAGCGCCTGCGGCGCGTCCACCGCGGACACGCAATAGGCGATGCCCTTGCAAGCGCCGCCGCGGTCGAGACCGAGAACGAGGCCGGGCCGCTCGGGCGTGCCGCGATTGCGGTGCGAATAGACGCAGAAGCGGCGGTGATATCCCCGCAGCAGCGCCGGACGCGCCTCGATAAAGGCGAAGCCCGGATCCCACATCAGCGAGCCATAGCCGAAAATCCAGACATCGCCGCCCCGCGCGAGACAGGCGACGATCTCCGGCGCTGACGGCGGGGCGGAATTCGGTGACGACGGGAGCGCGCGTTCTTTTTCCATGCGGGGGTGCGGCGGGCGAGCGGCGGTGACGCGTGCCCAAGCTTCTCGCCGAAGAGCAAAAAAGCGATTAACGCCGGGGCTTGGCCGCATCCCGCGCGACTATCGAGTGCGGCCACTTCCGCCGGCAAGCGTCGACCGCGCATCCCCGACCCGCCGCTTTCGCATGCGGCAGGGCGGCCGTTCGGCACCTCAATCCCGGCGCGACAAATACTCGGCGAGAAAGGAGAGGACCCGCCGCCGATAGTCCTCCGGCGCATGGGCAGCGAGGTCGACATGGCCGGCGCCAGCGATCTCGACCAGTTGCTTTGGTTCCGCTGCGCGAGCGAAGAGCGCGCGAGACTCGGAAAGCGGCGTATAGCGGTCCTCGGCGCCGGCGAGCATAAGCAGCGGCGCGGTTATGTCGCCGATATGGTCGATCGGCCGGAGCTGCTCGGGCCGGATCGGCAGCATAAGCGGCATCAGCCACTCATAGACGCGGGCGACCCAGCGTCCGACTGGACCGATATAGGCCACGAGCCGGTTGGTAAGCGCGCTGTCGATGTCGGGGAACACCTGCTCCAAGACCAGCGCGTCGACCGCCAACGGGCGCAGCCCCAGCAGTGTCGCGGCACCACCCAGCGACACGCCGATGACGCCGATTCGCTCTCCCGGGAGCCTTTCCTTCAGAAAGGCCACCGCGGCAGCGGCGTCGAGCGCCTCGAGATGGCCGAAGGTGATGTGTAGCCCGGGACTCTCTCCACGCGCCTGCAGATCGATGGCGAGCAAGCCAAACCCCGCAGCATGGAGGAGGCGCAGTCGGGTCACCATCTCGCCGCGATCGGCGCGGATGCCATGCAGCACCAGCACGGCGCCCCGCCCCGGCTCCCCGGGCGCAAGCCAACCATGGATCGCGCTGCCGGAGGGCGAGGGGAAGACCACATCGTCAGCGCCGAGATCGGGAGGCGCAGAGCCGACAACGCGCTGATGCGGCGCCGCGAGCAACCAGCCGGAAGCGACGACGCCGACGATGAACGACGCCGGCAGAAACAGCAGCAACAGCGTCACTCCGATAACCCGGCGCCGCGTCATCGCCGCGCTCAGGCCTGCTTCGCCTCGATGATCGAGCGGCGGATGGCGCGGGTGCGGCGGAAGAGCTCTTCGAGCTTTTCGCCTTCGCCCCAGCGGATGGCGCGCTGCAAGGCGGTCAAGTCCTCGCTGAAGCGCTGCAGCATCTCCAGCACCGCCTCGCGGTTGTTGAGGAAGATGTCGCGCCACATCACGGGATCGGAAGCGGCGATGCGGGTGAAGTCGCGGAAGCCTCCGGCGGAGAACTTGATCACCTCCGATTTCAGCATCTCCTCGAGATCGGTCGCGGTGCCGACGATGGTGTAGGCGATGAGATGCGGCAGGTGCGAGGTGATCGCGAGCACCTTGTCGTGATGCTCTGCATCCATGGTCACGACCTTCATCCCGGCGCGCTGCCAGAGCCGCATCACCCGCTCGACCGCGGACGGATCGGCATCAGCGGGCGGCGTCAGGATGCACCAGCGTTCCTGGAACAGCTCGGCGAAGCCAGCTTCGGGTCCGGAGTGCTCGGTGCCGGCGACGGGATGGCCGGGGACGAGATGGACACCGGCCGGCAGCGACGGCTTCAGGTCGCGGATGACCGCCGCCTTCACCGAGCCGACATCGGTGACAATGGTCCCCGCTGCCACCGCCGCGCCGATGCGCTGGCCGATCTCGGCATAGGCGGAAAGCGGTGTGCCGATGACGACGAGATCGGCCCCGGCCACCGCTTCCGCGGGATCGGCGGTGACGCTATCAGCGAGATCGAGCTGCAGCGCCGTATCGAGCGTCGCCTGGCGCCGGTCGCAGGCGACGATCTCGTCGGCGAGCTTCTCGCGTCGCAGCACGCGCGCCAGCGACGAGCCGATGAGACCGATGCCGATCAAGGCAACGCGCGAAAAGCGAGACTCGGTCATGGCGCGGCGAGGAACTCGCCCAGCACGGCGACGACCGTCCGCATCTCGTCCTCGAGGCCGACCGAGATGCGGAGGTGCTCGGGAAGTCCATAGGCGCTCATCTTGCGGACGAGGATGCCGCGCGATTTCAGGAAGTCGAACGCGGCGCTGGCGTCCTTGGGCCTTGCCGGAAAGCGCGCCAGCACGAAATTGGCGACGGCGGGAGTGGTGCCAAGGCCGAGTGCACCCAGCTGATCCTCGAGCCAGGGACGCCAGACGTCGTTGTGCGTGCGTGCCCGCGCCACCGCGGCGACGTCCTCGAGGGCGGCGAGTGCCGCCGCCTGCGCAGGCAGGTTCACGTTGAAGACCCCGCGCACCCGGTTCAACACGTCGGCGACCCCGGCGCTGCAATAGGCCCAGCCCAGGCGCAAGCCGGCCAGCGCGTAAATCTTCGAGAACGTGCGCAGCATGACCACGTTCTCGGCCCGCCCCACCAGCTCGGTGCCGGGCTCGTAGTCGTTGCGCGCGACGAACTCGGAATAGGCCGCGTCGACGACCAGGAGCGTGGAGGGCGCGAGGCCCTGGTGCAGCCGTTTCACCTCATCCCGCGACAGATAGGTACCCGTCGGATTGTTGGGATTGGCGAGGTAGACGAGGCGCGTCTTCTCCGTGACGCGCGCCAGCATCGCGTCGACATCGGCGGTGAGATTCTTCTCCGGCGCGGCAACCGGCGTGGCGCCCGCGGATTGTGCCGCGATCGGATACATGAGAAAGCCGTGACGGCTGTAGATCACCTCGTCGCCCGGACCGCAATAGGCGCGCGCCAAGAGGCTGATGAGCTCGTCCGAGCCGGTGCCGCAGACGATGCGCTCAGGATCGAGCCCGTGGCGCTTGCCCAGCGCCTCCCGCAACGCCACCGAGCCGCCATCGGGATAACGGTGCAGCTCCGTGGCCGCGGCGCGGTAGGCCTCGATGGCCAGCGGGCTCGGGCCGAGCGCGCTCTCGTTGGAGGCAAGGCGAATCACGCGGTCGCCCCCGGTGCCCTTCGACTCGCCGCCGACATAGGGGGAAATGGCGCGGATGCCCGGCCGCGGCTGCGGGAGGTCGTCCATGGCCTAGCGTCCCTCGCTGCGCGCGCCGAGCGCGGCGGACGTAAAGGGCTTGGCGTAGGACCCGAGCGGACTGACCCGCGCAATCTTGTCCTCGAGCGGCTTCAGCGCCTGGTCGAAGCGCGCCTCACCTGGGCCCACCATGTCGTCGATCTCGATCAAGTGCCAAGCGCTCTCGCCGCTCGGCTCATGGACGGCGGAAAGAGTGACCTCGAGGCCGGCGCCGGTGAGCGCGCCGATGAGCCGGGCGCGGCTCAGCTCGCCCACCGTCTCGATGGCGATCAGGCTGCGGTCGTCGCCGGTCGGGTCGGCCACGCCAAGACCGATGACCAGCGCGTCGAAGCCGCCATCGCCTCGGGCATTGCCGCGGCTGCCGAAGGGGAGCCGCGCCATCACCTTGGGCGCGCTGTCGCTGGCGACGGCGAGGAGCGGCCACCAGGGCGAGCGCTCGCCCTCGGTCGGCATGGGCACGACGCCGACCATCACCCGGCCTTCCGCCAGCGCGCGTAGGACCTCGCCCGCCGAATGGAAGGCGACCATCGGCGCGTGGCTGCCGAAATGGTCGCGCGCCAAGTCCCAATAGTCGGGCATCTCCTCGAGCGCCGAGACGGCGACCGCAAACTCTCCTTGGATCATCGTCACGCCGCTGATCAGCTCGCGCCAAAGCCGCACCAGGACGGCGCGCGAGAAGGGACCGCGATGGCGGGCAACGAGCCGGCGGAGGATCTGCGCCTCGCGCCCAGGGCGAAGCAGGGCGACGCCCTCCGCGTGCTTCTGAGCGCCGATGGCGGCCACGACCTCGGCGCGCTCGATCACGAGATCCTGGAGGCGATCGTCGATCTCATCGATGCGGCGGCGTAGATCATCGAGGGAGGGCGGCATGCGATCCATGAGCAAAAAGGGGGCGACCGAGGGACGATACTGATAGTTCCCTGGCCGCCCGAAAGCAAAGAAAACGTTGACAGGCCGGGGGCTTGCTCCCTAGCTATCGGAACCTGGGGAGCGCGGTTTTGCTTGGCGCTCCCGCCACGTGCATCCCCGAGACAAGCCCCGTGCCCGTCCCGTCGCCCGTCCGCGAGAGCGCCCTTCGCCCCGAACGACCCGGCCAAGCGCTGGTCGTCGAGGAGCCCTTGGCGCTCGACTGCGGCGTGGCGCTCGGACCTTATACCATCGCCTATCAGACCTATGGCCGGCTGGACCCCGAGCGCGCCAACGCAATCCTGGTCTGCCACGCGCTCACCGGCGACCAATACGCCGCCGGGCGGCATCCCGTCACCGGCAAGCCCGGCTGGTGGGAGACGCTGGTCGGACCCGGCAAGGTGCTCGACACCGAGCGCTATTTCCTCATTTGCGCCAATGTGCTGGGCGGCTGCATGGGGAGCACTGGCCCGCTCGAGCCCAATCCGCGGACGGGCAAGCCCTGGGGGCTCGGGTTTCCCGTCATTACCGTCGCCGACATGGTCCGGGCACAGGTGAAGCTCATCGATCACTTGGGGATCGAGAGTTTGTTCTGCGTCACCGGCGGCTCGATGGGCGGCATGCAGGTCCTGCAATGGGCCGCCTCCTTCCCCGAGCGCGTCTTTGCCGCGGTGCCGATCGCCACCGCCGCCCGCCACTCGGCGCAGAACATCGCCTTCCACGAGGTCGGCCGCCAGGCGATCATGGCCGATCCCAACTGGGCGCAAGGCAACTACCACGAGCTCGGCCGGCGGCCGGAGCGCGGCCTCGCCGTCGCGCGCATGGCGGCGCATATCACCTATCTCTCCGAGCCTGCGCTCCATCGCAAATTCGGCCGCAACCTGCAGGATCGCGACCAGCTCACCTACGGCTTCGACGCCGACTTCCAGGTCGAGAACTATCTGCGCCACCAGGGGATCAGCTTCGTCGAGCGCTTTGACGCCAATTCCTACCTCTACATCACCCGCGCCTGCGACTATTTCGATCTCGCCGCCGAGCATGGCGGCGTGCTCGCCAACGCCTTCCGCGGCACCAGGACGCGCTTCTGCTCGATCTCCTTCACCAGCGACTGGCTTTATCCGACCGCCGAGAACCGCGCCATCGTGCATGCGTTGAATGCGGTCGCCGCCAATGTCAGCTTCGTCGAGATCGCGACCGACAAGGGCCACGACGCCTTCCTCTTAGAGGAACCCGAGTTCTTCGCCACCTTGCGCGGCTTCCTCGACGGCTGCGCCCGCCATCGCGGACTCGCCGTGCCGTGAGCGCCGACGGCAGCCTCGGCAGCGTCGATCGGCCGGCGCACCTGCGCGGCGATCTCCGCCTCGTCGCCGAGATCATCGAGCCGGGCTCGCGCGTCCTCGACATCGGCTGCGGCGAGGGCGAGCTCCTCGCTTTCCTCGCCCAGCACAAGGGGGTCGACGGGCGCGGCATGGAGCTCTCCCAATCCGGCGTCAATGCCGGCGTCCGCCACGGCCTTTCGGTCATCCAGGGCGACGCCGATCACGACCTCGAGGACTATCCCTCTGACGCTTTCGACTATGTCGTGCTGAGCCAGACGCTGCCGGCGACGCGGCGGCCGCGGCAGGTGATCGAGCATCTCGTGCGCATCGGGCGGCGCGCCATCGTCTCGTTCCCGAATTTCGGCCATTGGCGGATTCGTCTCCGCCTGCTGCTCGACGGCCGCATGCCGGTGACGCCGGTGCTGTCGCAGGTCTGGTACGAGACCCCCAACATCCACCTCTGCACCATCACCGATTTCGTCGCCCTCTGCGAGGAGACGCGCGTCGTCATCGAGCGCAGCGTCACTCTCGACGGCGCCGGCCTCCCTTATCGCCTCAACCCGCGCGGCACCCTCGCAAACCTGCTGGCGGAGCAGGCCCTTTTCGTGCTGCGCGGCGGGCGGAACTAAGGCTTCGGGCAGACCAGGTTGAGGCGCTGCTGGCCGAGCTGGTCCTGATCGAACGCCTTGCCGGCGCAGTTGTTGTTATAGTCGGTAACCGCCGCATTGTAGCGCTTCACAGCATCGGCGTAGCTGCTCGTCGCTTGGCCGTTGAGCGCATCGGCGGCCGCGTCGCGACGCTCCAGCAGTTGCTTGAAGGCGTCGATCTCTGCCTGGTTCTTGACGTTGACCTGCGGTCGGGTGGTCTGGACCTGCTTGTCGAGCGTCTCGAAGGCTTGGCGCTTTTCTTCGTAGGCCCGGCTTTGCGCCTGGACCTCGGCGTTGAGCGACGACACCAGCTGCTCCTGGCACAAGCAGACGCGCGCTTCGTCGCCGCCGCGCACCGCCTGCGCCGTCGCCGTGCCGGCCGCCCCCGAGAACGCCAGCGCCGCGACGAACGCCATCCCCCATCCCCGCATCCCCATGCCGCTCTCCTCCCTCGCCGGCCGCGTGTAGGGCCCTGCGCGAGCTTAGCCGATCGACCATGGTGCCGGAACAGCCGATAACAGTTGCAATAGTGTCGGTAGGCGACAGAATGGAGCGCGAGGGAACTGGCGGTTGCATGTTCGCCAAAAGGGGAAGCCGTGTTTTTTGG
>DATJAV010000072.1:0-5673 GCA_035515835.1 Allostellaceae bacterium | reverse complement strand
TTTCGAGCGCGCCAAAAGCGTCCCGTGGCGGCACGCTAGGACCGCGCCCTCAGTCTTTGCCCGCTTCCAGCGTCACCTCGGGCGCCACCATGCGCTGATAAAACCAGGCGATGGCGATGAGGCTCGCCCCCAATCCCAGGAACGAAGCAGCGCGATAAAGCCCGGTCAGCGTCGCCATGTCGAAGCCGAAGGCCTTCACCGCGACCAGCGCGCCGACGACGAGGCCGGCGCCGCGCAAGCTGGAATTGCGCCGGAGAATGCCGAGCCCCAGCAACACCGCGCCATAGGCGAGCCAGACCGCCGAATAGGCGTACCACTCAGCGTCGCTGGCGCCGCCGCCATCGAGGTAGGCGCCCTGAAACAAATGGCGGACCTCGAGCGAGAGATAGGCGAAGGCCAGCGCCAGCGCCGCGACGCCGGCAAAACGCGCGAGCAGCGCAGAGCCGCGCGACGCGAGCGCGCGGTAATAGAGACCGCCCAGCATCGCCGGCACCGCATAAGCGACGAAAAGCGTATCGGCGATCGCCAGCGCGCCGGTGCTTTGATGCTGTAGCAACGGGTTTCCGATCAGCATCGGGTAAAGCACGAAATGCGCGACCGCCGCGCCGGCAAGAATGCGCCAGCCGGGATCGCGCACCGGCCGCGCCGCTTGCCCTGCGGGCGGCAGCAGCAGATACCCCACGGCGAGCCAGGCGTCGGTCTGCAAGCCTTGCTCCAAGAGATCGTACTGGACGCTGTCGATGCGCCCGCCGCCAAGGAGATGGCGAATCTCGAGGCTGATGAGGGCCATCGCCAAGGCGAGGCTGCCCGCCTCGAGCAACTGCACCGCGGCATCATCGCCGCTGCGCCGCAGCCAGAACGCGGTTGCCGCAAAGGCGGCGGCGGGAATGCCGTAGGTGTAGAGAAGGCCGTTGACCATGGGCCAAGTGCCGAGATCGTAATCGGCGACCGCAGGATTGAGCAGCAGCCGCACCAGAACTGCAGCGCCCAGCGAGAACGCCGCCCGGCGCAGCAAAGGGACGCCGAGCCGCTCATGGAGCCAGGCGATCGCCGGCAGCTCCAGCGAGAGGGCGACGGTGAGCCAGCCGAGGCGCAAGGTCAGCGTCAGCGCCAGCGCGACGGCGCCCGTCGCCGCCAAGGCATAAGCGGCGAGCGCGGTGGTGAAGCCCGGCGCCGCGCGGCGCCTTGCCGTGTCCTCCGTCGCCAACAGAAAGGCGACGGCGAGTAGAAAGGCGGCGCCGGCCCAAGGGAGACTCGCCTTCAGCTGGTCGACCCGCCAATAGACGGCGATGAGCACCGCAAGCGGCGTCGCCGCCGACAGCGCCGCCCAGCGATCGGGGCGCGCGCCCGGATGGTAGAGCATGAGGAAGCCGCCGATCCCGGCGAGTGCCGCCAGCGCCGCAGCCGAGACCATGTAGCTGCCGAGCGCCGAATTAGGCGGCAGGCGCAACAGGAAGCCGAGTCCCTCGCCGGTGACCTCGCCGCCGAATACCCAACCCGCCAGCACCAGCACCTGCAGCAGGGCCGCGATCCAGGGCAGCCGGTCGAAGCGCGGCCAGCGGACGCCGACCGCCCCGTAAAGCGCCGTCATCGCCCAAACGAACCACAAGCTCGTCGCATCGGTGTCGCGATCGAGCGCCAGGACCAGCATGATGAGCGCGGCCATGCCGAGACCGCACCAGGTCAGAACCAGGCGGTGGCGCGGTGCGCCCGCCTCGCCCGCGCTCGCGACAAAGAGCGCCGCCAGCAGCAACAGGAAGAGCCCGATCCACGCCGTCGCTCCCGCGTCCATGACCGCGGCGAAACCGTAAAAGCCGCTGCCAGCGATGGCCGCCCACCCGAGCCACGGCCAGTCGCGCCAGCGCACCAGCCAAAGGTTGCCGGCGGTCACGGCCAGCACATAAGCGAGGAGCCGCGGCACGGACGGGTTGGGCGTGACGACGAGCAAGGGAACCACATAAGCGCCCGCCATGCCCAAGGCCGCCTGGAACATGCCGTGCAGCAGCGACAGCGCCGCGCCGCCGAACGACACCGCCGCCAGCAGCAGAAAGGCGACACTGGCGGGGATGAGCGCGTAGAGCGCGTAGCCGGCATAGATGCTGGCGAAGAGCACGGCGATCCCCGCCGCCGCGAGCGCCGGCGGTACGTCATCGGGCGAGAGCGCGCCCAGCGACGGCGCCGGCACCGGACGGCGCCGCGTCACCTCGCCGGCGACGGTCAAGGCGAGGCCGATGACGACGCCGGCGATGACGCGCGCCGTGGGCCCGAGCCAGCCGCGCTCGATCGCCTCCTTGACCAGGAAGGCGCCGCCGAGGAAGAGCGCCAGCGCCGCGATCCACGGCGCCCAGCGCGACATGAACACGTCCTCGACACTGCGGCGCGGTGCGCGCGGAGCCGCCCTTGCCGCGCGTGCCGGCGTCACCGCCGGCACCGGCTCCGGCGCCGCAGCAGCGGCCGCGATTGGCGCCGGCTCCGGCGGCGACGCCTCTGCCGGCGGCGGGGCTGCGGCGGGCGTCGGCACGGAAACCGGCGCGCTCGCGTTCGGCGCTGGTGCCGCGGCGAGCAGCGCCTCGAGCCGGGCAAGGCGCTGCTCCAACCGTGCCACCGCGGAGCCGCGGATCAGGACGACCAGCCAGAGCAGCGGGATCGACAGCAGCGAAAGGCCGGCGACGAGGCCGAGCAAGATCCAGTCCATGACGCGCTCCGCGAAGCCTCGGCGCGGGCGAGTCTATATCAGGACGGGTCCTCGTCTCCAGGTAGAACGGCGAGTGAGCGTCCGCTCATTCGTCGCTCATCTTGAGCGCGGCGATGAAGGCGGATTGCGGGATCTCGACCTTGCCGAACTGGCGCATCCGCTTGCGCCCCTCTTTCTGCTTTTCCAGCAATTTTCTCTTCCGCGTGATGTCGCCACCATAGCATTTGGCGAGCACGTCCTTGCGCAACGCCTTCACCGTCTCGCGGGCAATGACGCGGCCGCCGATCGCCGCCTGGATGGCGATGAGGAAGAGCTGGCGCGGGATCAAATCCTTCAAGCGCTCGCACATGGTGCGGCCGCGGCGCTCGGCATTGGCGCGGTGCACGATGATGGCGAGCGCGTCGACCGTCTCGTGATTGACGAGGATGTTCATCAGGACGAGATCGCCTTCGCTGTACCCGTCCATCAAATAGTCGAAGCTGGCGTAGCCGCGGCTGACCGATTTGAGCCGGTCGTAGAAATCGAACACCACCTCGTTCAGCGGCAGGCGATAGACCACCATGGCGCGGTTGCCGGCGTAAGTGAGATCCTTCTGCACGCCGCGGCGTTCCTCGCACAGCCCCAGGACTGCGCCGAGATATTCGTCCGGCACCATGATCGTCGCCTTGATCCAGGGCTCCTCGATATGGTCGATGCGGACGGGATCGGGCATGTCGACGGGATTGTGCAGCGCCATCATCTTGCCGTTGGTGAGATGCACGTGATAGACGACGCTGGGCGCCGTGGTGATGAGATCGAGATCAAACTCGCGCTCCAAGCGCTCCTGGATGATCTCGAGATGGAGGAGTCCGAGAAAGCCGCAGCGGAAGCCGAAGCCCAGCGCCGCCGAGGTCTCGGGCTCGTATTCGAAGCTCGCGTCGTTCAAGCGCAGCTTCGCCAGGCTGTCGCGCAGATGCTCGTAATCGGCGGCATCGGTCGGGAAGAGGCCGCAGAACACCACCGATTGCACCGGCTTGAATCCGGGAAGCGGCTCCGGCGCCGGATGGCGCTCCTCGGTGATGGTGTCGCCGATTTTGCAATCGGCCACCGTCTTGATGCCCGCGGTGATGAAGCCGACCTCGCCCGGCCCCAGCATGTCGACGGCGACGCGCTTCGGCGTGAACACGCCGACGCGTTCCACCTGGTAGTTGGCACCCGTCGCCATGAGTCGGATCTTGAGCCCCACTTTCAGCACGCCGTCCTTGACGCGGACCAGCGTCACCACGCCGAGATAGCTGTCATACCAGCTGTCGACGAGCAGCGCCTTCAACGGCGCCGCCTCCTCGCCTTTGGGCGCCGGCAGCCGGGTCACCAGCGCCTCCAGCACGGCATCGATGTTGAGCCCGGTCTTGGCCGAGATCTCGATGGCGCCCGAGGCATCGAGGCCGATCACGTCCTCGATTTGCTGCTTGACCCTCTCGGGCTCGGCGGCCGGCAGATCGATCTTGTTGAGCACCGGCACGATCTCGTGACCGGCATCGATCGCCTGGTAGACATTGGCGAGGGTCTGCGCCTCGACGCCTTGGCTGGCATCGACCACCAGCAGCGAGCCTTCGCAGGCCGCCAGCGACCGGCTGACCTCATAGGCGAAGTCGACATGGCCGGGCGTGTCCATGAGATTGAGCTCATAGGTCTCGCCGTTCTGGGCCTTGTATGTGAGGCGCACGGTCTGCGCCTTGATGGTGATGCCGCGCTCGCGCTCGATATCCATGCTGTCGAGCACCTGCGCCCGCATCTCGCGCTCCTCGAGCCCGCCGCAGACCTGGATCAGCCGGTCCGCCAGGGTCGATTTGCCGTGATCGATGTGAGCAATGATCGCGAAATTGCGGATATGCGCGAGGTCCGTCATGCACCGGCGCCGGATGTCGCCGAGAAGATAGGCCTTGCGCTGTGGCGGCGCAACAGCGTTTCTCTGTCGCTGCACTGGCACCAAGCGTCCTTCGACATGCGCTTCGCTATCGCGAAGCGCATGCTCGGAATGAGGTCCTTCTTTGTGGCCGGGACAGGGAAGTAAAGAAAAACCCCATCCCTGTCAGAAAGAAGACTTTTTCTTTGTGGTCCGAGAAAGGCAGTAGAGAAAAAACCTCACCCTCTGAGCTTGTGCCCGAAGGGCTGATGTCGAAGAACGCAACCCCCTCATGCAGCGCGCGCTCAATCGATCGACGCCGCGAGCGTCATGCTGAGATGCGCCAGCGGCAGCTTCGTCTCCCGGGCCCAGTCGTTGAAGATCGCCTGCACCTCCGCTCGAGCGGCCTTGCCTTTGGGCTCGCCTTTGTATGCCCCCCAATGGTCGAGCGCCGTGACCACGCCCGGCGACAGCATGAAGGTGTCCTTGCCGGCCATGCGCAGGAAGTAAGGCCCGGAATTGCCGCCGAGCTGGGTAAAGCGCTTGGCGAGCTCGTCCCAGAGCTTGACGATCTCGGTGCCCGGCCAGGCGGCGAGCCAGGCGCCAAGGCTGCCATGCTCCGCGGCCAGGTCGCAGATCGCTGCGGCATTGGCCGGCACCGATTTCAGCTTGCCGAGATGGCGGATGAGGCGCGCATCGCCCATCAGCGTCTCAACCGTCTCGTCGCTCATGGCGCGCACGCGCTTCGGCTCGAAGCCGTGGAATGCCTTCTCGAAGGCGGGCCACTTCGCATCGACCATGTCGTGCTTCAAGCCGGCGCGGAAGATGCGCAGCGACATCAGCGAGAGATAGCGGTCGTCGCTCGTCTTCTTGAGCGCCGCCGCCGACTTCACCTCCGGCAACCGTGCCGCCAATCCTTCTGCGCCAAGCCGTTTCTCGGCGGCTTTTTGGATCTTGACAAAGCCGACCATGCGCGCCCCCAAACCTCTGAGCTGACAGCTGTCGGCTGACAGCTCCTCCTCCTACCGCCGCAACACCCCGCCCGTCGCCTTCTCCACCGTGGCGATGAGCTTCTGCGAGAACGCCTCGAGCG
>DATJAV010000071.1:0-9276 GCA_035515835.1 Allostellaceae bacterium | reverse complement strand
AGGACAAACGCCATCTCCATGACTCTTTCATTTTCCGACCTCGCGCTGATCGAGCCGCTTCAACGCGCGCTCTCTCTCGAGCAATACCAACAGCCGACACCCATCCAGGCGAGGGCCATTCCGCCGCTCCTTGCCGGACGCGATCTTCTCGGCATCGCGCAAACCGGCACGGGAAAGACCGCGGCGTTCGCGCTGCCGATCCTTCAACGCCTCGGCGCCTCGCCGCCGGCGCGGCGCGGCGGATCGGCTCGCGCGCTGGTGCTCGCGCCGACGCGCGAGCTTGCGATGCAAATCGGCGAGAGCTTCCGCGTCTATGGCCGCTTTCTGCGCCTGCGCTACGCCGTGATTTACGGTGGCGTCGCGCAGCGATCGCAAGTTGCGGCGCTCGCCGCCGGTGTCGACGTCCTTATCGCGACGCCCGGGCGGCTCCTCGATCTCATGGCGCAGGGCCATGTTCGCCTCGACGAGGTCTCGATCTTCGTCCTCGACGAGGCCGATCGCATGCTCGATATCGGCTTCATCCAACCCATCCGACGCATCATCGCGGCGCTGCCCCGGCGACGGCAGTCGTTGTGCTTCTCGGCGACGATGTCACCCGAGGTGGCGAAGCTCTGCGACGGTCTGCTTCGCGATCCCTTGCGCGTCGAAGTGACGCCGGTCGCGTCGACCGCGGAGCGGATCGATCAGCGCCTCTTCTTCGTCGACGCCGGGGTCAAACGCGCGCTGCTCGCCGCCTTGTTGCGCGACGGCGCCATTGAGCGCGCGCTCGTCTTCACGCGCACCAAGCATGGCGCCAATCGTGTCGCCGAGCAGCTTGCGCGCAGCGGCATTCGCGCCGATGCCATCCATGGCAACAAGTCGCAAGGCGCGCGCCAGCGCGCCATCGCCGGCTTTCGCGATGGCCAGTTGCGCGTGCTGGTGGCCACCGACATCGCCGCGCGCGGCATCGATATCGACGGCATCACCCACGTGATCAATTACGAGCTGCCCGACGTGGCGGAGACCTACGTCCATCGCATCGGGCGCACGGCGCGCGCGGGCGCCGCGGGTGTCGCGATTTCCTTCTGCGATCCGGCCGAGCGCGCCTCGCTTCGTGATATCGAGAAGCTGACGCGCTGCTCGCTCACGGTTCTCGACGCCCGAGGCCTCGTCGCCGCCCCGCTCGGCGTCGTCGCGGCGCCGCGGCAGGCGCCGTCCGCACCGCCTCGGCACCCTCACGCTCGCCGAGCACGCCGCGGGGCGCCGTCGCGACCCTCGGGCCGCGGTCGCTCGTCGAGCGCGCGGGTCGGCCAGGCATCGGCGGCGGGCTGACCGATCCCCTTCAAAACATGGGTTGAATCCTGGCGAGCGCCCGGGTAGCTTTGCCCCGTCGTGGCAATGAGGGGGGAACGGTCGCGCTTCATGCCGCTCGCGTGCTGCACGCGTGGCCGGTGCCGACCTATCTTAGAACCAACAATGAAGCGACCTCATGTCTCCGCGCGCTCGACCGCCGTCGGGTTCCTCGCGGCTTCCGTCTTCGCGACCTCGCCGGCTTCTGCCGGCTGGATCGACGAGGGCAAGGTGGGCATTCTCGCTCACGACGTCGGCATCTTCGGCGACAACGTCGAGTCCGGTGCCGATGTCGACGGCGAGCTCATCTTCAAGTCGCCCTCGTTTCTGAAGATGATCGGCTCGCCGCGCCAGGATGTGGGCGTCTCGGTCAACACCGACAACAAGACGAGCTTCCTTTATCTCGATATTCTCAATTGGGAATGGGCGCCGGTCCATAATCTGCTGCACCCCGGCGACGGCGCCTATGTCGACGCCTTTCTCGGCGGCGCGGTGCATGACGGGAACCTCAATCACGAAGACAACGGCAAGAAGGCGCTGGGCACGCGGGCGCTCTATCACCTCGGCGCCTCTCTCGGCTACCAGATCAATCCCGTCAACAGCGTCGAGGTCTATTTCGTGCACCTCTCCAATGCCGGCGCCAGTTCGCACAATGGCGGCATCAACGACATCGGCATAAGGGTGGGGTTCAAGTTCTAGCTCACGCGACGCGGGGCAGCACCTCGGTCCAGAAGCGCTCGATCGACCGCATCAGCACGGGATGCGGCACCAGGCTGTTGTAGGTGTAGCAGAAGAGGCAATCGACCGGCAGGCGCCCTTTGATGGCGGCGAGGTTGCGCGCCACCGTGTCGACGGTGCCGACCAGCGCATAGCCGTTCCGGAGCGACTCCTCCGCGGTCGGCGCCGCGCCGGTCACCGGATCCATCACGCCCTTGCGGAAGCCGAAGGGCTCGAACCAGGCCCGGCCCGAGAAGACGCCCGAGTCCTTCCAGAGCCGGATCGCCTCAGCGTCGGTATCGGCGATGATGACGTCGCGCAAGAGCCCCATGCCTGCGCCGCGCGGCCGGCCGGAGACCTCGGCATAGACGTCGAAGAGGTTCTCCTCGTAGCTCGCATGCATCGGCGGCAGGATGGCGGTAACCCCTTCCTTGGCGCACCAGCGGATGCTCTTCTCGGAGCTCGCGAAAGGCTGGAAGATCGGCGGATGGGGCTTCTGCAGCGGTTTCGGCACGACGCCCACCGATTTCAGAATGCCGTTCTCGACGCCGGCGCCCCAGTTGAGCGTGGCGTCCAGCGTCCAGGGCGTGGCGCCCGCCGGGATCTTCCAATACTTTCCCTCATAGGAAAGCATGGGCTCGGTCCAGGCCTTCTTGATGATGGCGAAGCATTCCTCGAAGGCGGCGCGGTTGGCGGCGTCGATCTCGTCATGCTGATGCGGCAGCGCGCCGTGGATGCCGTGGGTCTGCTGCGCCATCACGTCGACCCAGCGGCGCTGGTAGCCCCTGGCGAAGCCGGCGCAGGCGCGGCCGCCCGTCATGTGGTCGAGCATGGCGATGTCCTCGGCGACCCGGATGGGGTTGGAGGCCGGCAGCACGATGCCGAGCTGTCCCACGCGGATGCGCTTCGTCTGGAGGCCGAAATAAAGGTCGAGCAGCACCGGGTTGTTGGAAAGCTCGAAGCCCTCGATGTGGAAATGATGCTCGGTGAAGCTGACGCTGTCGTAGCCGAGCTCGTCGGCGAGCCGCACCTGCTCCAGGATCTCGCGCAGCATCTGCTGGTAGAGGTCGCCGCGGAGGCCGGCCATGCCGGCTTCGATCTCGGGGCGACTGCCGAGCGTCGGCAGATAGAACAAGGACGCCTTCACCGCCGCCCTCCCTGATCTCTTGTTGCGGCGGGGATCATGGCAAAGATCGCCGGGGCTGTATACCGACGGCGGCAATGGCGGCGTCGACGGCGAGGCCCAGCCGCTCCACCACGGCGTCGAGCTCGGCTTCGGCGATGATGAAGGGCGGCGCCAGTAACACGTGGTCGCCCAGCCGGCCGTCGATGGTGCCGCCCATGGGGTAGACGACGAGCCCCTGCGCCAGCGCCTGGCGCTTCACTTCGGCATGGAGGCGAAGGGAGGGCTCGAAGGTCGACTTGCTGTCGCGGTCGGCGACGAGCTCGATGGCGTGGAAAAGCCCGCGGCCGCGGATGTCGCCGACATGGCGGTGATTGCCGAAGCGCTCCAGGAGGTGCTGCCCGAGATAGGCGCCGCGTTCGCGGCAGCGGTCGATGAGCCCGTCCTGCTGCAAGGTCTCCTGGACGGCCAGCGCCGCGGCGCAAGCGACGGGATGGGCGAGATAGGTGTGGCCGTGCTGGAAGAAGCCGCTGCCGCCGGCGATGGCGTCGTAGAGGGCATCCCTCACCATGACGGCGCCGATCGGCTGGTAGCCGCCGCCCAAACCCTTGGCGACGACGAGAAGATCGGGGGCGATCCCTTCCTGCTCGCAGGCGTGGAGCGTGCCGGTGCGCCCCATGCCGCACATCACTTCGTCGAGAATGAGCAGCACGCCGTAGCGATTGCAGATATTCTGGATGCGCCGGAAATAGCCGGGAACCGCCGGGACGCAGCCGGCGGTGGCGCCAACCACGGTTTCGGCGAGGAAACCCGCCACATTCTCGGGTCCCAGCCGCAAAATTTCCGCCTCGAGCTCATCGGCGACGCAGCGTCCATAGTCTTCCTCGCTCTCGCCCTCCGCCTTGAAGCGGTAGGGAAAGCAAGGCGCGATCAGCGACACGTCCATGAGGAGGGGCGCGAAGGGCTCGCGGCGCATGGGATTGCCGCCGACCGCGAGCGCGCCCAGCGTATTGCCGTGATAGCTCTGGCGCCGGGCGATGAAGCGGTGGCGCCGGGGCTCCCCGATCTCGAGGAAATACTGTCGCGCCAGCTTCAGCGCGGCCTCGATGCCCTCGGAGCCGTCGCAAACGAAATAGACCCGGGCGATGCCGGGCGGGGCGTGGCGGATGAGATGGTCGGCGAGCGCCTCGGCCGGCTCGCTGCTGAAGAAGGCGGTGTGCGCGTAAGCGAGGCGCGCGGCCTGCCGCTGGATCGCGGCAATGACGGCGGGATGGCCGTGCCCGAGGCAGGAGACGGCGGCGCCGCCCGAGGCGTCGATGTAGCGCTTGCCGCGGCTGTCCTCGATATGGATGCCGTGGGCGGCAACCGCGAGCGGCGGCTCAAGGCGCGTGTCTCGGGGGAAGGTGTGGCGCACAGCGGGGCCTCGCGGGGGCGCGTCGCCGGTGCGACGCGGCCTTCGATGATGGCGACGGTCACTCCCCCGAGGCAAGCGCGGCGCGGAGAGCGCGGCTCACGCGACGCCAGCAACGGCGATAGAGATCGAGGTCGGTCAAGAGGGCGCGGTAGCAGCTGCCGTCGGCGCGGCGCCGCGGGATGACGGCGATCTGCGCCGTCACCATGCGCCGGTAGAAGGCGGCCTGTCCCTCGGCAAAGAGCCGCTCGACGGCTTGGGCGGAGCCAGGCGCGCGACCGAGAGGGCCGCCTCGGGAACGGGTCCGTTATAGCGGCGCTCGAGCTCGGCCAGGGCGAAGAGGGCATTGTGGCGCATCGGTCGGACGCATCGATCGCTGGGACGAGTGCTATGCAATTTGCATTTGATGTGGACAAATGTTAACGTATAATGTAAAGTCTCTATGCATGCGTCAGGGTTTCCGCGTCCAGACGACGGGAGACGCCCATTCGACGCGCTCGTCGATCATGGGGGGCGCGTTGACCGAGATCAGCGTGAAGTGGCCTTTCTTCGAGCCCAGCGTCAGCTGCTTCAGCATGCGGCGCCCGTCCGCCGTGCGGATGACGCATTCGCGGTAGAGATACTCGAGCGGCCGGCCGCCCTCGCGCTTCACGAAGATGATCTCGTCGTTGCGGTAGGCGGGGTAGTTGGAATCGCCGCGGACCTTGAAGGCGGCGAAATCGCCATACTCGCCGGGCGGGAGCTCGATCTCGTCGATCCCGCCGGGACCCGTGGCTTCATCCGCGGCATAGATCATCGCACCCACACCCACATACCCCGAAACGGGGATGCGAACCATTGAAGCACGGGAACCCTCGCCGGTCCAGAGCCAGCCGACATGGACCTTGAAGGCGCGGGCATAGGCGGCGCTGCGCTCGAAGGAGAAGCCGCGCGAGCCATTCTCGTGAGCGAGGTACGTGGGGATGACCCAGCCGAAGCGGCGCGCCGCTGCCGTCGCGTCGTCGAAACCGGCGGCCTTGCGCGCCTGTCTTAGGCGGCTTGCCAGGGGATTGTCCATATATGCATTATGCATAAGAACACTATGCATTTGGCATTGCCGCTGTCAATGCAAAATGCATAATAGAGTCATGACGCTCAGCCGAGATTACCTCGACGCGGTCGAGGCCGCGCTGGGGCCGGGTGAAGCGGGCATCGCCACCGGGGGTCGCGCATGGCCGCGTGCGCCAATGGGGACGGTCGACCGTGCGCCATGCGTTGGCCGCGCTCGCCCGGTCGGGGCGGGTCGAGTTTCAGGGCGCCGATCGGCATCGGCTCTATCGCCGCGCGGCGACGAGCGCGGGCGCCGCCCTGGGGTAGAGAGCGAGGCGTGGGTCGAGCCCGGGGCCGAGATGTTCCCGGGGGAGCGGCTGATCGTTTGCCGCAACGGCGATCTGGCGGCCGAGCGCGCACGCAAGCGTGAGGAGCTGTTGGTGGCGACCGAGCGTGAGCTTTCCCGCGTCGAAGCCCAGGTCCGGCGCAAGCACTCTCCGCTGCGCGGCGCCGCCGAGATCGGCATGGCGGTCGGTGCGGTTCTCGATGGCAGGAAGATGGGCAAGCACTTCGCCGTCGAGATCCGGGACAGCCATCTCTCCTGGCGGCGGCGGATCGACGAGATTGAAGCGGAAGCGCGGCTGGACGGCATCTATGTCATCCGCACCAGCATGCCGGCCGAGCATCTCGATGCCGCGGAAACGGTTCAGCCTACAAAGATTTATCGCGGGTCGAACGCGCCTTCCGGTCGCTCAAGACCGTCGACCTCGAAATCCGGCCGATCCGCCACTGGACCGCTCCCCGGGTCCGCGCCCACGCCTTCTTGTGTATGCTCGCCTATCATGTCGAATGCGAAGCCCTGGCGCCGCTCTTGTTCCATGACACCGATCTCGATGCTGCCCGTGCCGAGCGGAGCTCGCCGGTCGCCAAGACCGAACCGTGCGAAGCAGTAAAGGCCAAGAAGGCAACCAAGCGCTCGCCCGACGGTCACCCCGTCATGAGTTTCGCCGACCTCACCGCTCATCTCGGCACGCTCGTCCGCAACACCATGCGCGTGCGGCATCACACCAAGCATCGCTTCAACCTCCACTCCAGGCCAACCGCGCTCCAGGACGCCACCTTCAAGCTGCTCGAGATCGACCCGCTTCGTGTCCAGTAGCCGAGAAGCCCGATCGCAACATTGCTGAGTCGGATCAACCTCCTACGCGGTTCACAAATGCAAACTTCGGACTAGGGTAGGCGCGCGTTGTCGCCTCAATCGCGCGGTGTCGCCGCGTCACCGCGCGCTTCCACGCTCGATCAACCGAGGAAGGGCGTCAACGTACCCTGCGAAGGTCGGCGAAGCTTGATTATGAACGACAATCATGTGCCAGAGCCAGCCGATGTGAGCCACGCCACCACCATGAGCCCAGGGCAACTTGCTGGAGCTGTCGGGCCGGCGGCGCAGTGATTCTAGCTGCGCACGTACGTTGCCGCCTCGGCAGGAGACTAAATCAACCCGACTCGAATTACGCAAAGGCGCGCATGACGATCTCGTCGACACGGTGATGCAGGCGCTGTGGTTCTTGCGCAAGCCGGAAGAGCATAGATCGGCAAGGAGCCCCAGACCGAGAGCGGCGGTTCCCAGGGCCGCCGGGCGAGAGGCGAGGCGAGCCGATCTACGATGTGTGACTCCGATGGCACGCCTCAGTTGCGAAGAGCAGCCGGTTCGTGCAAAAAGCCGACCTTCATGCTGGAGAGCATTCATGCCCTCGCCCGCCATTTATCAACACAGGTTCCCGGCCACTGCCTTCCTCGTCGCGGCGGCCGCATTTTCGATCCCGAGCATTCCCGCCCAGGCGGGACCTGGCGCCACCCCCGCCTCGGTCGCCGACAATGCCGATATACAGGCGCTGATCTCCGCCGCCTCGGTCGCACCGTCGGCCGGCGCTTGCAATCCGGGTGGGTGTCCCCAATTCTCGTGTCCCGCCGCCATCGTGCTCTCCAGCGCCTTCGACGACGCCTTCAACACGCTATCGGTCGTCGCGCCCGCCTTGGCTGCATATAGGGTGGCCTATCAAAAGGACCTCGCCTCGATCGACGCGAACTGGCAGACGGCGATCGACGACGCGCAGAAGCGGCAAAACGCGTTGATCGTGTCCCAGGCCCTCTCCCAGGTCGGCACGCTTGTGCTAGAGGTGGCGTCCATCTCCGAGTCCTACACGACGCTGTCCAACATCGTCGAGCAGGGGTCGACCGAAACGTGGAACAGCAACGCCGCGATTACCAGCGTCATCAATGCATTGAACAACGTTCAGGCCACCACGGTTGGTGCCGTCTCCGGGGCGAACGCGATCGGGCAGCTGGCCCGCCAGAATTCATTCATGGACAATGCCGTGGGGACCTCAGCGGAGATCGGCTCCGGTCTATCGGAGGTCGCCTCGGGGATCGCCACCGTTCAATTGCAGGCTAAGGCTTGGCAAGCGGCAAAGGCGGCGGACGATGCAAAAGCCATCGCAGAGGCAGGCAAAGCCCTCAAGGAGAGCTGGACCAGCTTTGCAGGGGGCGCCGGCAAAATCCTCAACCAGATCGCGGAGTCGGAGCAGGAAGAGCTGCGCGAAGAAATCCTAGAGGATTACGAGAACGCGCAGGCGCTCGATAAGAATTTCAGTGACGTATACCTGCAATACGTGATCCTTGGGGACCGCCAGGTCTTGATCAAGCAGGCGACCGATGCAATCCGCGACGCGATGGAGAACACTTTTGCGTGCACTGTGCAATGCCCGAATGCGCAGCCGTTGCCTCCGGCGCCCGACGCCAACAGGATGAGTTACGGCGAAGTGCTGCAGAAGTACAACAACCAGTTCGCGCCGATCGCCAGCCGGATCAAGGCAGCCGGTAGCCTTTCGATCACATCGAGCAAACCAACGATCGCGGTGACGCCGAACCTGCTGTCGCCCGGCGACCGGGCGACCGCGCATTATTCGCTGGCGTCCTGCCCGGCAACCGTCGGCGCCCAGATCCGGTGGCGCGACGCGCGCAGCCTCGCTGGCCCGATCGTGGGCGCGGCTCAGCAAACCGCGGATGCGTCGGTTTCTTTCACCGGCCCGAGCGACGACGGGAATTACGAGGGCACGATCGAAGACGCGCACCGGCGGACGCTCGCGACCGGCCCGTTCACCGTGACGCCGCTGCAATGCGGTGTCACGCTGCCGAGCATGAACGGCTCCGCCGATACCGTGGCTAAGGGCCATCTTCCGGCGCAGACGCTGCCGTTCACCATAGGCACGCCGAACCAGGCCGGCTACGAGACCGGCAGCCTTGGGGTGATGCCGGGGCTCTTCTGCGGCGACGGGACCGTGCACATCAATTTCTTCGGCGGAGTCTCGCGTATTCCGGAGTATTTCACGACCAAGATCGACCAAACCGTCCCGCCCGTGGGCGAGCTCTATGCCGAGCAATGGCCTCGCGCCGCCCGCATCACCTTCGATGTGGGCGGGACGGTGTCGGCCAACGTCATCGATGGCTCCGATTACCAGATTCTGATTCCCGGCGGCGCCAAGCGGATGACGCGCATCGATGTCGATTTCTCCGTTCCCGGCGCGTTGGCCCCGACTACGCTGACCTGGTCGGCCAACTAGGTCCTGTGGACATTTAGACATTTCACCGCAGCAAGACCACGGAGGCG
>DATJAV010000070.1:0-2748 GCA_035515835.1 Allostellaceae bacterium | reverse complement strand
CGGCGCCAGCGCCGCGGCGAAGTCGCCATAGGGGATGCGCGAGAAGCTGCCGATCATGATGTTTTGCGGATTGCCGGTGATGGTGGCGGCGCTGCCGATATTGGACGACATCGCCAGCGCTAGCAGGTAGGGAACAGGATTGCGCCGGAGCGCCAGGGCGAGCTCGGCGACGAGCGGCGTCAGCATCAGGCAGACCGTGTCGTTGACGAGAAAGGCCGAGAGCCCGCCCGAGACCACGCCCACGCCCAAGAGCAGCAGCAGCGGATGGCGCGCCTGGCGCGCGATCCAGCGATTGGCAAGCGCGAAAAAGCCAGCAAAGCGCAGATTGGCGACGAGAATCATCATGCCCAGCAGCAGCGCGATGGTGTCGAGATCGATGGCGCGATAGGCCTCCTCGAGGCTGAGGCTGCCGCTCGCCACCATGAGACTCGCCCCGACCAGCGCCGCCCCCGCGCGGTCGAGTCGCAAGCCCGGCAGGCGGCCGACGGCGACGACGACGTAGGTGGCAGCGAAGATCAGGAGGGCGAGCACGGGGGGTTCCGGAGAGGATGGCCGAAGCTATCAGATGTCAGCTGCCAGCCGTCAGCACTCATCTAACAGTCGACTCGATAACGCCACAACGGGCCAACGCCGCAATTTACCTCCGGGCTAAGAGCCGACAGCTGACAGCCAAAAAGCCACAATTTGCGTCCTTTTTTAGCTCACCCTCCGTTTGCGCTCGCTTCTGTGGTAGAAGCGCGCGCAGAGCGCGAGAGAACGGAGCAGCATACGGGGTTCTATGGCGCGACGCGGAAGCAAGGGCCAGCACAGCGATCCCGAGGAAGGAGCGCGATCCAGCGCCAAGCCGCGCCGCAGCTGGCGCCGGCGCCTTTTCGTTTGGGGGGTACTCGCCTCGCTCTGGGCGGTGATTCTCCTCGGCGGCACCCTTGCCTGGTTCGCCCTGACGCTGCCGCCGCTCAACAATCTCGACGCCGCTTGGCGCCGCCCCAGCGTCACCCTGCTCGGTAGCGATGGCGGCCTCATCGCAACCTATGGCGATCTCTTCGGCGAGTCGTTGAGGCTCAAGGACATGCCGCCCTATCTGCCGCAAGCGGTGATCGCCACCGAGGACCGCCGCTTCTACCATCACTATGGCGTCGATCCCATCGGCTTGATCCGTGCCGCCGTCATCAATCTTCGCGCCGGACATGTCGTGCAAGGCGGCAGCACCATCACGCAGCAGCTCGCCAAGAATCTGTTCCTGACGCCTGAGCGCACCGTGAAGCGCAAGATTCAGGAGATGCTCCTGGCGCTTTGGCTCGAGCGGAAATTCACCAAGGATCAGCTGCTCGAGATCTATTTGAATCGCATCTATCTCGGCGCCGGCACCTACGGCGTCGACGCGGCGGCGCAGCGTTATTTCGACAAATCGGCACGGCGCGTCACGCTCTACGAGGCGGCGACGATCGCGGGGCTTCTCAAGGCGCCGACTCGCTTCAGCCCGGCGCGCGACCGCGAGCAGACGGAAAAACGCACTCCGCAAGTGCTCGAGAACATGGTCGATGCCGGCTACATCACCGAGGCGCAAGCCGCCGTTGCCACCAAGGCAAAAGGCGAGCTCGCCATCGCCGGACGCGCGCGCCCGGGCAACCGCTACTTCGCCGATTGGGTCTATGAGCAGACGGCGGGCTATGTCAGCGGCGACGGCCGCGACCTCGTCGTCCGCACCACCCTCGACCCCAAGCTCCAGGCGGCGGCCGAAGGCGCCATCGAGGCGACGCTCGCCAAGAACGGCGAGAAGGCGGCGGTGGAGCAAGGCGCGCTCGTCGCCATGACGCCCGACGGCGCGGTGCGGGCACTGGTTGGCGGCCGCGACTATGGCGACAGCCAGTTCAACCGCGCGACGCAGGCGCTGCGCCAACCCGGCTCCGCCTTCAAGCCTTTCGTCTATCTCGCCGCCCTCGAGCATGGCCTCACCCCGGAAGACCGCTTCGTCGACGGTCCCATCCGCATCGGCAATTGGCGGCCGCACAACTACGAGAACCGCTACCGCGGCGAGGTGACGGTCGCCGAAGCCTTGGCCCAGTCGATCAATACAGTGGCGGCGCAAGTCCTGCAGCGCGCCGGCGTCAACAACGCCATCGCCGTGGCACATCGCTTGGGTATCACCAGCGAGCTCACGCCCGATGCGAGCCTCGCGCTCGGCACCAGCGAGGTGACCCTTTTCGACCTCGTCACTGCCTATTGCGCCTTTGCCAGCGGCGGCCGCGCCGCCCTCCCCTACGGCATTACCGAGATCCGCGACAAGCAAGGCACCGTCCTTTACAAGCGCGCCGGCGATGGCGGCGCCCCAGTCATCGCGCCGGGGCTCGTCACGGCGATGAACGCGATGCTGGCGGGCGTCATCGCCCACGGCACCGGCAGAGCCGCTGCCCTCGACCGGCCGGCGGCCGGCAAGACCGGCACGACGCAGGATTTCCACGACGCCTGGTTCGTGGGTTACACCGCCGATCTCGTCGCCGGCGTTTGGCTCGGCAATGACGATAATTCTGCCATGAACCACGTGACCGGCGGGTCGCTGCCGGCCAACACCTGGCACGCCTTCATGATCGCTGCGACGCAAGGCATGCCCATCCGTCCCCTGCCTGCCCCCGGCGCGCCGCCGACGCCGACGCAAGTCGCCTCGGCGAAGCCTTCGGGCGGCGGCATCGGCGCGTTCTTCCGCAGCATCTTCGGCGGCAGCAGCCACCACCCGGCTCCCCTCGAGCA
>DATJAV010000069.1:0-6393 GCA_035515835.1 Allostellaceae bacterium | reverse complement strand
GCGAGATCCGCCTCCTCGCCCGCACCATCGCCGCGCTGGCCGAGGAGGAGCGGTCCTAGGGTTCATGGCGATCTCCACCCGCCGCCCGCGCGGCTCCGACGAGGACGTATGGCCGGGTTTCGTCGACGCGCTCTCGCAGCTCGTCATGATCATCGTCTTCGTGTTGATGATGTTCACCGCCGCCCAGTTCTATCTGAGCTCCGCGCTCTCCGGCCGCAACACCGAGGTGAGCGAGCTCAGCAAGCAGCTGGCCGAGCTTCAGGCGCAACTCGGGCTCATCACCAATGACCGCGACAAGCTCAGCAAATCGGTGAGCGACCTCTCGGCGCAGCTGCAGATCGCCAATGCCGAGCGCGATCGCCTGACCGAGCAGGTGGCGACGCTCTCCAACAAAGCCGACGACGCCACCGCCGCCGCACGCACCGGCACCGCCGAGCTGCAGGCGCGGCTCGGTGCCGCGCAGCAAGCGATCGCCCAGCGCGACGCCAAGCTGACCGAGGCGCAGAGCACGATCGACCAACTCAACACGCAGATCCTGGCGCTCCGCCAGCAGCTGGAGAAGGTCGTGGCAGCGCTCGATGCGTCGGAGGCCAAGGGCAACGAGCAGCAGATCCAGATCGCCGATCTCGGCAAGCGCCTCAACCTGGCGCTGGCCAACAAGGTCGAGGAGCTGGCGCAGTATCGCTCGGAGTTCTTCGGCCGGCTGCGCGCGGTGCTGGGCGACCGGCCGGACATCCGCATCGTCGGCGACCGCTTCGTCTTCCAGTCGGAGGTGCTGTTCGGCCTGGCCAGCGCCGATCTCAGCGACGACGCCAAGAAACAGCTGCTGCCGGTGGCGCAGGCCTTGAAGGAGATCGCCGCCAAGATCCCCCCCGACATCAACTGGGTGCTGCGGGTCGATGGCCACACCGACAAGCGCCCCATCAACACGCCGCAATTCCCGTCCAACTGGGAGCTCTCGACGGCGCGCGCCATCTCGGTGGTGCGCTTCTTCATCGACCAGGGCATTCCCGCCAACCGGCTGGCGGCGGCCGGCTTTGCCGACAACCAGCCCCTGGACCCCGGCAACGACGAGGCCGCCTTCCGCCGCAATCGCCGCATCGAGCTCAAGCTGACCGAGCGCTAGCCGAAAGCAAAACCGCGGAGCATGGCTGCTCCGCGGTTTCTTATTCTCTCTATCGCCGCCGCGAGGCTCCCGGGAGGAGCGTCGCGGCGGCGAGCGAGGGCTACTTCTTCTTTGCCTTGCGCCGCGTTGTCGCCTTCTTCTTGCGCTTCGGCGCTTTTTTCGCCGCGCCCTTGGAGGCCGCAGCTTTGGCACGTTTACGTCCTGCTTTCATGAGTTCAAACCCCCTGTGCCGACGAAACGCCGCAGATTCTAATGTAGGTCGCAACCGAAAGTCGAATGGAATTGCGAAAAAGCCGGCTGCAAACGCATTTTTTCCGGGTGAAACCATGCAAAATGGAGTCGCGAAGCGGTTTTCGCATGATCTCGATCGGCAAATCCCCGGCGAATCGCGCGCGGCGAAGAGTTGCGCGGCGCGAATCGCTGGTATATAACGCCGCCACTTTGCGCGGAGACGAGCGATGAAAGACGGCATTCATCCCGACTACCATGAGATCACCGTCGTGATGACGGACGGCACCAGCTACAAGACCCGCTCGACCTACGGCAAGGCCGGCGACACGCTGCGCCTCGAGATCGATTCAAAGTCGCATCCTGCCTGGACCGGCGGCCAGCAGCGTCTGCTCGACACCGGTGGTCAGCTCGCCCGCTTCAACAAGCGCTTCGGCAGCGTCGGCGTCAAGAAATAGGATCCCTCAAGCGAGCTGGCGCCGCGCCAGCTCGTCCAAGCGCGCCACCCTCAAATAAAGCCGCCGGCTGCGATCGAGCAGGTTGCCGAGGCGTTGCGGCATGGTTCCGGCGGCGAGTTCTTCCTCTTCCATGCAGATGGCGAGGTCGGCGAGCGCGCGATGGTCGCCGAGCGCGTCATGCTGGCTCATCTCGCCAGCATGGACCGCGCGTTGCGCCAGGAGCCAGGCCATGATCTGGGTGAGGCGCGCGGTAAGCCGCATGGTCTCGCAACAGAAGCGCAGCCGATCCACTGGCTGCAGCAAGGTCTCTCGGTCGATGGGCTCGCGATGCGTCAGGTACTCCCGCGCCTCGACCAATAAGTCCATGGCGTCGCCATAGGTCTTGCCGAAAAATGCCGTCGCTTCCACGAAGCCGCCTCGGTTCTTTTCTCCCCTCTCTTTCCTCTACCACCCCGCCGTAGTCGAGGCGAGTCTTCTGGCGCGCGTTAACGCTGTTTTCACGCCCTTGAACGCCCGAGAAGAGTGATTATCTCGTTGCTGTCGGATGCTGCATCGCGGGTCCGGCATTAACCCTGGCACTTGGCCCTTGGGCATAGTGCTTAAACCCCATGTTGCTCTACTGGAGGATATGGACATGAGCTTCGACTTCTCACCCCTATTCCGCTCGACCATCGGCTTCGACCGTCTCATGCAGCTCGCCGATACGGCGACGCGCTTCGAGAGCGCCGACAGCTATCCGCCCTACAACATCGAGCGCACCGGCGAGAACGCCTATCGCCTGACCATGGCGGTGGCGGGCTTTGCCGCCGACGAGATCGATATCACTGTCAAGGAGAGCGCGCTCCTCGTCAGCGGCCGCTCCAAGAAGGAAGACGAGAAGAAGAGCTACCTCTATCGCGGCATCGCGCGTCGCGCCTTCGAGCGCCGCTTCCAGGTCGCCGACCACATCAAGGTGGCGGGCGCCTCCCTCGATAACGGCCTCCTCCATGTCGATCTCGTGCGCGAGATCCCCGAGGCGATGAAGCCGCGCAAGATCGAGATCACCAATGGCGGCGCCGCCAAGGTGATCGACCAGCGCGCCGCCTGACGCAAGAGTTAAAGAGCGACGCGAAGGGGGCGGCTCACCAGAGCCGCCCTTTTTGCGTCAGAGGATCGCCTGCAGCGCCTTGAGCGCGGCGACTGGCTCTTCCAGCATCATCATATGGCCGGCCTCGGGCAGCTCAGCGATGCGCGCCTTGGCAATGAGCGCCGCGAGCTCACGGCCGCGCGCCGGCGGCGTCATCCGATCCTCGCCGCCGAGCAGGAGCAACGCCGGACAGCGGAGCTTCCCAGCCGCGGCCGCGGCGCCGCGATAGGCGTCGCAGGCAGCGAGGTCGGCGGCGAGCGTCGGCATAGGCGCACGCTCGAGGAGACGGAGCGCCGCACCCGGGAGGAAAAGCCCGGGCGTACGGCTCGCGCCAAGCTGCCCCGTGGCGCCGAAGCTCCAGCCCGTCATCAGCTCGACCGTCTCATGCCGGCCCTCGCGCGCCGCGGCGAGAAGGTCGGGATGGACGCGCATTTCCGGAACGACGCCGATGAGCGCCAGCGCCTCGACCCGACTGCCGCCCCGCGCGGCAGCCTCGAGCGCCACCAGCGCGCCCATGCTGTGGCCGGCGAGCCTGATGCGCTGGGCGCCTGACCGCGTCGCGGCGGCGAGCACCCAATCCGCCATGGCGCCGACGCTTTCGAGCGGAGGCCCGGCACTTCGGCCATGGCCCGGGAGGTCGAAGGCCAGCACGTTGCGTCCGCGATGGGCGAGCGCGCGCGCCTGCTGGGCGAAAACGGTGTGATCCATGCCGGCGCCGTGCAACAGCGCGACGGTCGGAAGCGCCGGATCGAAAGGCCGCCCACCCGTGCCGGCGAAGACGCGCGCGTCGTCGAGGGTGAGCGCCATCCCTACTCCGCCGCCGGGCGCATTCTCGCCTTTTGCGACGCGCGGAGCGCCTGGGCGAGATCGGCGATGATATCCTCGGCATCCTCGAGACCGACGGAGAGCCGCACCATGTCCTCGCCGACGCCGGCGGCGGCCAGCGCCGCGGCGTCGAGCTGCTGGTGCGTCGTGCTGGCGGGATGGATGACGAGCGTCTTGGCGTCGCCGACATTGGCGAGGTGCGACACGAGCGCGAGGCTGTCGATGAAGCGCTTGCCCGCTTCGCGCCCGCCCTTGATGCCGAAGCTGACAATGGCCCCCGCGCCCTTGGGGAAGAGGCGCTGCGCCAGCGCCCGGTCGGGATGGCTCGGCAGGTCCGGATGGCTCACCCAGGCGACGGCGTCCGAGCGCCCGAGGAAATCGAGCACGGCGCCGGTGTTCGCTATGTGCTGCGCCATGCGCAGTGGCAGGGTCTCGACCCCCTGAAGCAGGTGGAAGGCGTTGGCGGGACTCATGCACGCGCCGAAATCGCGCAGGCCCTCGGCGCGGGCGCGCATGATGAAGGCCTCGGGACCGAACTCCTCGGCGAAGTCGATGCCGTGATAGCCGGCATAGGGCTCGCATAGGGTCGGGAATTTACCCGAGGCTTCCCAGTCGAAGCGCCCGCCATCGATGAGCGCGCCGCCGATCGCGAGGCCGTGGCCGCCGAGCCACTTCGTCGCCGAATGCATGACGAGATCGGCGCCGTGATCGAGCGGCCGGCAGAGATAGGGCGTGGCGAAGGTGGCATCGAGGAGAAGCGGCAGTCCCTGCTCATGCGCGACGGCGGCGACCGCGGGAATGTCCAGCACCTCGAGGCCGGGATTACCCAGCACCTCGGCGAAGACGAGGCGCGTCTCGTCGCGGATGGCAGCGCGGAACGCAGCCGGGTCCCGGGGATCGACGAAGCTCGAGGAGATGCCGAAGCGCGGCAGGGTGAGTTTCAAGAGGTTGATCGAGCCGCCATAGAGCGAGGCGGCGGCAACGATGTGCCCGCCGGCGCCCATGAGCGTCGCCACGGCGAGATGGAGCGCCGCTTGGCCACTTGCGGTGCAGAGGGCGCCGACGCCGCCTTCGAGCGCGGCGAGGCGCTCCTCGAGCACCGCCACCGTCGGATTGGCGATGCGCGAATAGAGGAAGCCGGGCTCCTCCAGGTTGAACAGCGCGGCGGCATGGTCACTGTCGCGGAACACGTAACTGGCCGTTTGATAAATTGGCACGGCGCGCGCACCGGTCGCGGGATCGGGCCTCTGGCCCGCGTGCAGCGCGAGCGTGGCAAATTTGGGAAATCTGGCCTCGGCCATGATGCTACCTCGCTCGCCGGAGACTCCGGCGCAATCATGGTAAGACACGCGCCGCAAGCGTGAAAGCGGCGCGTGGCGATGCGGCGAAAGCGAGGAAAGCCGCAAAAAATCGGAGCCGCCAGCGAGTGGCGGCTCCTGGAATGTCCATGCAAGAATGTACGGGCGATGCCGAAAACGGCCGGGCCGAGGGGCCTTACCGCTGGCGGGAGTATCGCCGGCCTTCGTTAAGAGATGCTGAAGCGAAAACACGGGCCGCGTTCATAACGCCCTCCAGCAATGCATTATTGTTTAGATTGCCGAGCCGCTATCGGGAGTGCGGTGTTGCCGCGGGTGCGCGCTCGGCGAGCGCGCGGCGCGCGACGACTTGAGGCATGGGTCCGGCGCCCACGACGTGATCCAGCGCCTCGACCGTCAAGGCGCCGGTCGCCGCATTCATGGCCGCCACGAGGACGGTATGACCGTTGAGCACAGGCGCTGCCAAGGACGCCGCGCCGGCGAAGTCTCCCCGCTGCAGCGCGCAGACGGCGTCGCGGCGGA
The DNA here is from genome assembly GCA_035515835.1 of Allostellaceae bacterium. Taxonomy (GTDB): domain Bacteria; phylum Pseudomonadota; class Alphaproteobacteria; order ATCC43930; family CGMCC-115725; genus DAHUYF01. The sequence goes on along the minus strand of DATJAV010000069.1, from coordinate 792 downwards.
TGCGATTGTTCTCGCGCGGCTTCACCCGCTTCTCCCATTCCGCCGCATGGCGGCGAGGACTGCCGCGCCACTCGCGGTTGAGCCAGTCATTGGCGACCCCGACGGTCAAGTCTCGGGCGGCGGTGGCCGGGTGGATACGCCGCTCGTTCCCCCACGCCTCGACAACGGCGCCTTCGCCCTCGGCGATGCCAGAAAGTATAAAGAGTGCGGGCATTGCCAGCTTGATGCGCTCATCGGCGAGGATGGCGAGCGCCGCGGCGTAATCGCGCGCCGTCTCGCAGACCCGGCGCAGCAGATGTGGTGACGGCAGTGCGCCCTCGAGCCGCAGCATGCGCCACCGGTTAAGCACCTCGTCGATCGCGCCGATGCCGCTCTGGGGCAAACGAGGCGCCTGGTTGATGGCGGCGGCAAAGCGCCCAGGCGCCATCGCCGTCAAGACGCCGGCATAGCCGGGCCAGGTGGCGCTGACGAAGGGACCGACGGCGGTGGCAAAACGCGCCAGAACGAGGTAGCGGCCGATGCCCGTCAAGCCCCAATCGAGCACGCGGATGAGGCGCATCCCTCGACCCGCAGGATCGGGCGCCACGCTGGTGGAGCACGCCCATTCGTAAATGATGTTGAGAAAAAAAGCGCCGGGCCGTCCGAGCCGCTCGGCGATATGACGGATCTCGGGAAGATAGGGGTCGTTCTGTCGCTCGAGCCAGCGTCTGGACGCGCGGTCGCCGAGCCGCGCCGCCAGCGGCAGCAGCGGATGCGCGGCGAGCGCTTGCTCGATCAGCGCCGCGGCGTAAT
>DATJAV010000068.1:0-9894 GCA_035515835.1 Allostellaceae bacterium | reverse complement strand
ATCGTCGCGCGCGATCTCGTCGTAGTTGTCGAGGTACTCGGCAATCACGGGATCGGTGCGGTCGCGCCGACTGAGAAAGCGCGGGATGTCTTCGATCCTCTCGGCGGTCCAGCCACAGCTCGCGCAGGGCGCTGCATCTTTCGCCGGGAGCGGTGCCGCGCAGTCCGGGCAAATCAGCATGAAAGGTCTTCGGCCGATAGGCCGCGCCAGACCGCGGGATGATGAAACACCGACTGGTCGTCGCGATGGCGGTCGACGACCTCGAAGCTGAAGCTGCGCGCCAGCAGGTCGTAGGCCCTTGCGGTCGAGAGATCGTTCAAGTCGAGCTCGGCGTAGAGCGCCGCGGAGAACACATAAGTGCCGTTTCCGAGGCGGCTCTGGTCGTAGATGAGGCTCACCCGCTTGCATTCGCCGGCGGCAAGGACCAAACGTGCGGCGGGACTGCAGTGGCGACAAAGCCATCGTCCGTCGCCGGAGAAGAGGAGAATGACCACGATGCAATCGTAGCTGCCCGCGGCCTCTGCCGCGACGGCGAGCTCGATTTCGAGCGGTTCGCCGCGGCGAACGACCCGCGCCTCCGCCCGGCTCTCGTCGAGCACGCGGACGGAGGCGATGGTGAGCGCGCCTTCGCCGGGCCAACGCGAGACGCGGGCGCCTTGGTCGCCGGTCGCGCCGCCCAGCACCTGCTGCAGCATATGCTGGCGCATCCAGCTGGCCTGGCCGTCACCGGCGCTTGCTCCGGCGAGGTATTTCCCGGCCGCCGCCTCCTTCCGCAACCGCATGGTGAACTCTTCATAGGCCTTGATGGCTTCGAGCGCCGGTCCGTCATAGACGATGCGGCCCCCCTCCAGCCAGACCGCACGATCGCAGAACTGCAGGATTTGCTGCATCGAGTGCGAGACCAGAAGCAGCGTCGCGCCGGATTGCGTCAGCGTGCGCATCCGCTGCACGCTCTTGGCGCTGAAATAGGCGTCGCCGGCACCCAGAACCTCGTCGATGACGAGGATGTCGGGACGGATCGCGGTCGCCGCGGCAAATTCCAGCCGGGACCGCATGCCGAGCGAATAGGTCCTCACCGGCCGCTCCAAGAAGTCGCCGAGCTCCACGAAATCCACAACGTCGGCGATGGCGGCCTCGAGCGCGTCCTCGTCGAGGCCGTTGTAGAGAAGCGAGGAGCGGATATTGTCATAGCCGCTGAATTCCGGGTGGAAGCCGAGACCGACGCTCATCAAGGCTTGGACGCGCCCGTTGACGGCGACGCTCCCGCCCGACGGCCGGAAGTTGCCGCCAATGAGCTTCAGCAGCGTCGACTTGCCGGCACCGTTGCGGCCAAGGATGCCGATCCGCTCGCCGGACGCCACGGTAAAGCTGACATCGCTCAGGGCCGGGAACTCGCGGAAGCGCAGCGGGCGCCAGAAGACGAGGCGCGAGAGGCCGAGGACGTCGATCGCCTGATCGCCAATGCTGTCGTAGAGACGATAGACCTTGCGGACGTTCTGCAAGCGTATCGCCGGCTCGGCGGCAAGCGTGCGGGTGGAGTCTTCAGGCATAGTCGAAAAACACCTGCTTCGCCCGGCGGAACACCTCGAAACCCAGCGTCAGCGCCAGCAATCCCAGCACCAGCAGCCCGGTGACCACGATGGGCCGCGGCAGGACGTCGTCGGCGATCACGTTCTGAAAGGCGATGACGAAGTAGGAGAGCGGGTTGCAGTAGATGAACGGACTGAGGCTCGCGGGCAGCATCGCCGGCGTATAGGCGACGGGACTCGCCACCAGCAAGACGATCGTGAGAAAGCTCAGGACTTGCTGAATGTCGCGCAGCACGAGATTGGCAAGCGACAGGATCCAGGCAACGCCGGCGACCAGCATGAGCTGGCAGAACAGCACCACAGGCACTGCGAGGAAAGTGAAGGAGGGCCCATGCAGGATCGCCGCGCCGATCAGCACCATCAGCAGACCGGCGACGCTTGATGCCGATCCTGCAATAACCGCGCGCAGCGGCACCAGCTCGGAAGGAAAGACGGTGTTGAGCAGGACCTGTTTGTTGAGCGAGAGCGAAGTCGTCCCGGTGGCGAGCGCCTCGTTGAATCCCAGGAGCGGCATCAGGCCGCAGGAGATCCGCAGCACGTAGTCGGCCGTGCTCATATCGAGCGGCCGGATGCGGAAAATCACGGCATAGACGAGGGCGTAGAGCGCGAGCAGAAGGAGAGGCGCCACCACGACCCAAAGGACGCCGACGAGCGAGCCGGCGTAGCGATGACGCATCTCCGTCGCCACCGACCGGAAGAGGAGACGGCGATGGCGGTAGACAATGGCGAAGGGGCGGATGAGAAAGTCCATCGGACCTTCAGTCGAATCCCGCCTCGACCGCGGCGATGATGCGGTCCTGAGTCGCGTCGTCGAGATAGGGGTGCATCGGCAGGCTCAGCACCTGCCGCGAGAGCCGCTCGGAGACCGGCACGCCCGCCGCCGGCTTCGGGTAGCCGCGATAGGCCGTCTGTTGCGAGAGCGCCAGCGGATAGTAGATCGCGGTCGGCACGCCGGCCGCTTTGCAGGACTGGGCGATGGCGTCGCGTCGCTCGGTGACGATGGTGTATTGCGCCCAGACCGAGGTGGCGCCCGGAATGAGGCGCGGCACGCGCACGCAATTGCCGAGCCGCTCGTTGTAGCGCTCGGCCACCTTCTGGCGGACATCGATCTCGTCCTCGAAGATCGCGAGCTTCTCCAGCAGCACCGCCGCCTGGATCGTATCGAGGCGGCCGTTTACGCCGATGCGCACATTGTCGTATTTGTCGCTGCCCTGGCCGTGCACGCGAAGACTGCGGATCACCGCCGCCACGTCGTCGTCATCGGTAAAGACCGCGCCGCCATCGCCGTAACAGCCCAAAGGCTTCGCCGGGAAGAAGCTGGTGGTGACGATGTCGCCGACCTGGCCGACCTTGCGGCCGCGATAGCTCGCGCCAAAACTCTGGGCCGCGTCCGACAGCACCCATAATCCATGGCGGCGCGCCACCGGCTCGATCGCATCGAAATCGGCGGGCTGGCCGAAGAGATCGACGGAGATCACGGCCTTGGGCGCAAGCCCCGCCGCCTTCGCCGCGCCGATCGCCGCCTCGAGGCCTGCCGGATCGAGGTTGAAGCTCTCCTCCAGCACGTCGACAAAAACCGGCGTCGCACCCAGCAGCGCCACCACCTCGGCCGTCGCCGCGAAGGTGAAGGACGGGACCAGCACCGCGTCGCCGCGGCTGATGCCCATCGCCATCAGCGCCAGCAGTAGCGCATCAGTGCCGTTGGCGACGCCGATACAGTGCTTGGCGCCGCAGAAGGCCGCGAGCTTCTTTTCGAGCTCGGCCACTTCGGGTCCCATGATGTACTTGCCATGATCGACGACGCGGAGGATCGCCTGATCCATGCGCGCGCCGATGCGGCGGCGCTGCGCGCCAAGATCGATGAACTGGATCTTGGCAAAGGGCTTGGTGCTGTCCGGCATCAGCTCACTTCCTCCAAGGTATCGGGGCCCGTCTCGCGATAGCGGCGGCGGCTCCGCGGACAGACCAGATCCGGACCCAGCCGCTCGCCGTCATGGCTCACCCAGCCGATGCGGTGCGCCGGCGACCCCACCATGAGCGCGAAGGCCGGCACGTCCCTGGTTACCACCGCACCGGCGCCGATGAAGCAATAGGGGCCGAGCGTCGTGCCGCAAACGATGGTCGCGTTGGCGCCGATGCTGGCGCCGCGCTTCACCAAGGTCGGGCGGAACTCGTCCTTGCGCTCGATCTCGGCACGCGGGTTCATGACGTTGGTGAAGACGCAAGAGGGCCCGCAGAAGACGCCGTCCTCCAAGGTCACGCCCTTGTAGACGGAGACGTTGTTCTGAATCTTGCAATTGTCGCCGATGGTGACGTCGGGACCGGCGACGACGTTCTGCCCCAGGACGCAGCTACGGCCGATCCGGGTGCGCGGGAGGATATGGCTGAAATGCCAGATCTTCGTCCCCTCGCCGATGCTGCAGCCGTCATCGACCGCCGCCGTCGGGTGAATCTGGGCGCCGGAGAAAGCAGCTGGACGCGGCGGCGGCGCGGCGGCTGGGCGCTTCAGGGCGGCGCTCGCCGCCGTCAGCACGCGCAACACTCGCACGCCTTCGCTGCCGTCGGTGCGCGGCCGACCGCCGCTCGCAATGCAGTCGAGAAAATGCTGGCATTCGCGCCGAAGCGGCTCGCCCGCCTCGACCGGAATGGGCTCGGCCTCGGCGCGCTGCGGCACCGGCATGGTTTCGCGCCATTCGATGCGATGGCGATAAAGCAGCAGCTTGGTGGGCCAAGGCTGGCCGTCATCGAACACCGCCATGGCCTGATCGCCGATGACCACCAGCTTCTGTTCCTTGAAGGGATGGAGCCACGAGACGAAGACATGCGCCTGCTCGCCGCCGGCAAAGGCGAGATGCGTCGTCGTCACGTCGGCGATGGCGTTGTGGAGATAGTAGCTGCCTTCGGCGCCGATGCGCGTCGGCTCTTGCCCCACCAGCGACAAGATCATCGAGATGTCGTGCGGCGCGAAGCTCCAGAGGATGTCTTCCTCGCGGCGCACTTTGCCGAGATTGAGCCGGTTCGAATAGATGTATTGGAGCCGTCCCAAGGCACCCTCGCGCACCAGCTCGCGCAGGCGCATGAAGGCGGGGTGATATTGCAGGAGATGCCCTACCATGAGGCGCCGGTCCTGCCGCTCGGCGAGCCGCGTCACCGCTTCGGCCTCTGCCACCGCGAGCGCCAGCGGCTTCTCGACGAAGACGTGCTTCCCCGCCCCGAGCGCTTCCGCGGCAAGCCGCGCGTGGAGCCCCGCCGGCGCGGCAATGGCGACGGCGTCGATGCCATCGTCGCTCAGCACCGCCGGCCAGTCGAGCACCGGCACGCGGTACTTGGCGGCGAGCGCCTCGGCGGCCGCGCGATCGGGATCGCCCAGCGCCGCGAGCGCGCCCAACTCGGCGAAATTACGCGCGAGGTTCTTGCCCCAATAGCCCACGCCGATCGCGGCGACCCGCGTTGTCTTCTGCTCACTGCTGCTCAAGCGCTGATCCATCCATGCTACCGCAGTCCGGGTGACGCGGGGTCCCCGGTGGTTTCGGCGAAGCTTCGGGCGGCACCCGCGCCGCCTCGGCTCAGGCGGGTTCCACCGCCAGCGCCGCAACCTCGGCACGCACGCTGCGGCCGAGTAGATCGAGCAGAACGAAGACCCGCTCGTGATCGGCGACTCCCAAGAGCCGTCCGATGAGATCGGCGAAGGGTCCCTGCGTCACGCGAATGTCGTCGCCCGCGCGCAAGCGCTGCGTCGGCGACAAGAGATCGAAAGCGCCATCGCTCTCCTGGGCGCGGAGCACAGCGACGATCGCCGCCGCGACCGGCACCGGCTCCTCGGCACACGCGACCAATCCCACCATGCCCACGGTCGAGCGGACCGGACGCCAGCGCTGCACCAGCCGATCGATGCCAACGAAGAGATAGCGCGGGAAGAGCGGCCGCAGCACCAGGCTCTGCCGGCGCGCATGGCGGACATGGCGGCGATAGCGCGGCAGATAAGCCAGGTAGCCCTGCCGCTGCAGATGCTCTGCCGCCTTGGTCTCGGCGTTGGCCTGGGTATAAGCCGCGTACCACGTGATCATCGCGCGGCGCCACGCGCCAAGAGGCGCTTGCCCGGGGTGATGTGAAGGAGCTGCGGCGCCAGCACGCGCTCGGCGCCAAGCCCTCGCGCCGCCGCCGCCAGAAGCGTCGCCTCGTAGCAGGCCTGCGGTGCACGCATGTCGGTGATGATGACCGCGTCGAGGACCGTGCCGGGGTCGAGCGCCGTGAGATCCGCCACCACTGATCGCCCAGCGCAGCTGCGCTCGCCGTCTGCATCGATGACCGCGACGATCTCGACGCCGCTCTCGGCCGCGCCCAGCACGGCGATCTCCGCCAATTCGCCCGCACCCACCAGAGCCACGCGCCGCCAGCCGCGCTCGGCCGACGCCACCAGGAGCGCCGCGCAATCGCGCCGCGCCTGGCGGAAGAAATCGAAGGAGGTGCTGAGATATTCGGCGGTGAGGCGGCTCTTCTCGGCAAAGCCGCGCGGCGTCAAGTAGTAGGCATAGCGGTTGAGCGGCACCTGCCGCATCTTGATGAGGCCCTTCTTGGCGCAGCGCCGCAGATAAGCATTGGCGAGCCCCAGCGCGATGCCGAGCTCGCGGGCGAGATGGCGCTGCGTCAGCGCGCTGTCGCGCTCGACCGCGGCGAGCAGCCCCAGCATCACCGCCTTGTCCTCGGTCCCCGCCTCTTCCCGCCGCTCCACGGCATACCTCGTTCACGCCACGAACGCGGGGTATACCGCGTTCACGCGGCGAACGTCAAGCGGCAGCCAAATATCGTTCCCGTCCAAAAGGTTATTGGCGGGAGCGGCTCGATGGCGCGCGCTCTGCCGCCGACGGGCAGGACTGCGGGCAGCCAAGAACGACCGCAAAGGGGTCGCGCCGCAAACCCGGAACACGGTAGAGTGGCGCCGCCGGCAATCGAGGGGGCCATGCACAAAGCGATCAACTTCCGTGAGAAATTTGCGCTCTTCTCCGAGCAATGGCAGCCCAAGGTCATTGCCGAGATGAACGACTACCAATTCAAGGTCGTGAAGCTCGAAGGCGACTTCATCTGGCACGACCACAAGAACACCGACGAGACCTTCATCGTCCTCGCCGGCGTGCTCCGGATCGATTTTCGCGATGGCGCCGTCGAGATTGGCGCCGGCGAGATGTTCGTCGTGCCGAAGGGTATCGAGCACAAACCCTACGCGGAGGGTGAGGTGAAGCTGTTGCTGATCGAGCCGCGCGGCGTGATCAACACCGGCCATGAGGGCGGCGAGCGCACGGCGGAGAACGACGTTTGGATTTAGCCTCGTATGAGCCTCAGCCGACCCGCCGCCGGCAATCTTCCATGGCCCGCCGCAGCAGCGGCGCGGCGCACGCATGGGCGCCGGCGAGCGGTGCGCCGACCCCCTCGAGCAGGGTCGACGCTTCATCGAAACAGGCGGCGTAGTCGGCGTCGTCGCGCTTGTCGTGGCGCGGCAAGGCGCAGTCGTCGAAGGAGAGATCGTCCAGACTGCAGGCATCGCGGAGCGACGCGGTGATACGGCGCCGATAGTCGGCATCGTCGCCGAGCGCGTCGAGATCGACGGCATGGTCGGCATGATGCAACGAGATCAGGGTGTCGAGCATGTAGACGCGAAGGAAGACGCGGAAGTGCGTCCTTATGGCAGCCGCGGCAAAATAGCCGAGGATGCCCTCGAGCTGCCCGTCCGCGAGTCCGGCGGGCGGCGGCGGCAGATCGAGCCCGGCAAAGAAGGACGCGTAGAGAGGATGCCGGTTGCCGAAGGAGGCGAAGAGCAGGTAGCGAAAGAGGAAGTACCAATTCTGCTTGAGCACGGCCTGATCCCGGCAAGAGACCCACTGGTCCCAGGGATTGCGCCAGGTGACGATGTTGACGCCATAGCCCAGCCCCCGAAACCACGGCACGCGCGCCAGCGAGCGGCAGAAACCGAAGACCGGCACCGTGCCGGCGCGTTGCGCGTGATCGACGAGGCTCCGGATATAAGCCGCCTGGTCCTCGTCCGCACCGGTCTCGTAATAGGCTGCGGCGGCAAAGCGCGCCTGATAGAGCGGCAGGCCGCCCTTGGGCGCGAGCAACGGGCGGTATTCGCTGAAGTAAGGGGCGGCGAGCGCCGGATGTCCCGAGGTCCAGTGCTGCGGCCCGAAGATCATCGCCGCGTCCGCTGTTAGCGTTGCCAACCGCTCGTGGTAGGGCTCGTAATAGGCGTAGGTGCCGGCAGCGGCGCGGAACCGGTGCCAGAACCAGGTGCTGCCGGCACGGAAGCCGCTATGCAGGAAAATCGTGTTGCGGGGGGCCACGCTGAGCGATCCGATCTACCGCCAGCGGATCATCGCGGTCTTGGCGAGCCACGTGAGGCTGCGCCAGCCGGCCGGCCGCAGGCTTGGCTCGAGCAGCGCGATGAGATCGCCGGCAGTGGTGGGGCCTGTGCTCAGTGTCTCGACGAGGCGACTGATCTCGGCGCGGTCGAGCAACGCCGCCGGCATCGGCGTCGCGGCCTGCAGCTGCCGCATCGCGTCGACCAGCGCCGGCGTGACGCCGTCCGGCAAGTCGAGGCGCGTCTCGGCCGCGAGGTTCGCACTCGACCAGCTGTGGAAGAGCTCGAACGGATCCATGGCCAGCGGGCGGGCCGGTTGACGGGGCGCGGGCGCGGCCGCTTCGGGCGCAGAGCGCCGGCGCTCGGCCAGTTCCCGCCACAGCTCCTGATAGGCGGCGATGACGTGGCGCCAATCGAACACCTGACGGGCGCGCTCGCGCGCGGCGGCGCCCATGCGGCAGCGGAGCTCGGCATCGCCGATGAGGCGATGGAGTGCGTCGGCGCAAGCGGGCACATCGACCGCGCTGCTCTGGGCGGCGGCGGCGGAGAACATCGTGTGGTTGGCGTTGCCCGCGGCATAATCGAAGGCGATCGTCTCGCCGCTTCCCGTCGCGGACATGAGGGTCGGAATGCGGAAGCCGTCGATGCCGTCGCGCACGGTATCGCGGTAACCGTCCCAATCGCTCACCACCACGGGAAGCCCCGCGGCCATGGCCTCGATTGGCGTCAGGCCGAAGGTCTCCTGCACGCTGTCGGCGAGCGAGACGAAAATATCGGCGGCGAACCAACCCCGGCGATGGTCGGCCTCGCGGCTGTCGAGGAGCACGCGCTTGACGGAAGGTGCCAGCACCGCGGCCGCCTGCGCGAAGGCCTCGGCAAAGAAGTCGGAGCGAAACCAGCCGATCTCGAGCAGATGCACCGGCCGCCCCATGCGCTCGGCGACGTTCTGCGCGGCGATGTAAAGCGGCACCGGATTGGCCTTCTCGGCATGATCGAGACGGCCGACATAGAGGAGAACCACCGCCTCCTGCGGGATGTCGTGGCGGGCGCGAAAGGCCGAGCGCGCGCCCTCGGCCGCGACGAAGGCGTCGCAATCGACGCCCAGCGGAATCACCGGCAGCTGCGCGCGGCAAAGGAGCTTTGCGCCGACAAGGCACCGGAAATATTCGCCATACTCCTCGAGCGTCCGCGCGACGGCGGCTTTCGCGGCGGCGCTCGTACAGACCAGCGCATCCCAGGGCTGAACCGGCGTCGTGAGCAGATTGCCGACCGCTTCCTGCGCGGCGGATTCGGAGAGCGTGTGCGTTACGCCCACCAGCGAGAAGCGGCGCTGGCCGCCGCTCCGGCGCAGCCAGGCATGGCGCCCGAGATCCGGGCCCGGCGTATAGACCGTGCCGATCGCGTCGATCGGCGGCAGCGCCAGCGACTCGACGATGTCGACGACTTGGTCGACGCGGCCCTGGGCGGCGACGAACTCGCGAAATGCCGCCCCATGTTCCGGCTCCTGGGCCAGGCACGTCAGTCGATCTTGCCCGCCATGACGGATGTAAGCCGCGAGAAACCCTGCCGACGCAGACTTCCGGCCGGCGACCGCGCTCGCGAGATCGTAGTCGGGCGGCGCGGCGGCGATGACGGCGGCAGGGCGATGGGACGCGGCGGCTCCGCGAGACATGAGGCGCCTTTCGTTGGTGTCATTTCTAGGCGATCATGGTTAACGATGCGTGAAGCGCGGGCAAAAGGACGGAGGGAGATCGGTTGCTTGGATGCTGACCTCAACGCTTTCATCGCTTGGTTTTGCCGCTGGTCCCGCTCCTGACCACGGACCTGCGGGGGACCGTCGAATCAAGCACGACTATTTCGCCCGATGTCCTAAGCGGCAATCGCGGCGCCGGTATAAATGGAAGGGGCCCGGGCGCGACTTCCGGGCCTCCGTGGCTGGACTTTTCCGAGCGT
>DATJAV010000067.1:0-2053 GCA_035515835.1 Allostellaceae bacterium | reverse complement strand
CCCGAGCGCCGCCGCCTGGAGCGCGACCTTGCCGCCAACGGCGCACAGGTAACGGTCGTGACGGCGGCCCCGCTGGCGGCCCAGGAGCAGAAGGCGTGGCGGTCGCGGCTCGAAGGCAACCTTGGGCGCTCGCTCGATATTAGCTTCGACATCGATCCTAAGCTCGTTGCCGGCGCGGCCGTGCACTTTCCGCACATGGTGGTTGGCTTCGCCTGGGCCGATCAGCTCAAGGAGGCCAAGCAAGCGCTACTGAGCAACAAACATGAAAAGCCTGCGTAGTGGTCTTAACGAGTGGTTGGGCACTGCGCCCGCCACGCTCGACCGGCTCAAGCTCGGCGCCCGCATTGAGCACGTGGGCCGCGTCCTGCGCGTCGGCGACGGCGTCGCGAGCATCACCGGCTTGCCCGAGACGCGGCTCAACGAGCTCTTGCGCTTCGAGGACGGCTCCATTGGGCTCGCCCTTCACGTCGATCAGAACCTCGTTGAATGCATGCTGCTGTCGGGTGGCGTTGCGACCTCGGCTGGCGCGCGCGTGCACGGCACCGGCGATGTGGCGCGTGTACCCGTGGGCCCGGCGCTACTCGGCCGCGTGGTCGATCCCCTCGGCAATCCGCTCGATGGCGGCGATGCGGTCAAGCCCGAGCGCCACGATCCAGTAGAGCGCGCGGCGCCCGGCATCCTCGACCGCGATCCCATCACCGAGCCGCTGATGACGGGTGTCGCCGTAGTCGATGCCATGATCCCCCTCGGCCGGGGCCAGCGCGAGCTTCTGATCGGCGACCGCAAGACCGGCAAGACGGCGCTTGCCGTCGACACCGTCATCAACCAGCGCCGAACGGACGTCATCTGCGTCTACGCCATGATTGGCCAGAAGGCCTCGACGGTGGAGCAGGTCATCGATGCCGTGCGTGTGCATGGCGCGATTGACCGCTGCATCTTCGTCGTCGCGGAGGCGAGCGCACTGCCGGGGGCGCAATGGCTCGCGCCGTATGCGGCCTGCTCCATGGCCGAGTATTTCCGCGACAAGGGCCGCCACGCGCTGCTCATTCTCGATGACCTGAGCAAGCATGCGATTATCTACCGCGAGATCTCGCTGTTGTTGCGCCGGCCGCCCGGGCGCGAGGCCTATCCCGGCGACATCTTCTATATCCACTCGCGCTTGTTAGAGCGTGCGGCGAAGCTGTCCGCGGCGCGCGGCGGCGGCTCGCTGACGGCGCTGCCGATCGCCGAGACGCAGGCCGGCAACCTCACGGCCTACATCCCGACGAACCTCATCTCCATCACCGACGGGCAGATCTATTTCGAGCCAAAGCTGTTCTACGAGGGCCAGAAGCCGGCGGTGAACGTGGGCTTGAGCGTGTCACGCGTCGGCGCCAAGACGCAGGCGCCCGTCATCATGGAGGCGGCGAGCAGCCTGAAGCTCGACTACGCGCAGTTCCTCGAGCTCGAGGTGTTCACCCGCTTCGGCGCCGTCGTCGACCAGCGCACCAAGGCGCGCATCGAGCGCGGGCGGCGCATTCGCTCGGTCCTGGCGCAGCCGCAGTACCGCCCGCTCACGCTCGGCGAGGAGGCGGCCCTCTTGCTCGCGGTCAAGGAAGGCAAGCTCGATCGGCTGTCGTTGGTGGAGGTGGACCGCTTCAAGGCTGGTCTCGGCGACTGGCTTCAGCGCATGTGCCCCAAGGTCGTGGCACAACTTGCCGAGGAGGGCGCGCTGCAACCCGACCAGCAGCAGGCGCTTTTTGCCTCGCTCGATGCCTACATCAGCGGGCTCGGCAGCGCGGAGGTTTAGCCCATGGAAGAGCTCATTCGGCTCAAGGCGCGCATCGAGAGCCTCGATGAGCTGCAAACACTGTTCTCAGCGATGCGTGCCATGGCGGCCGCGCGCGTGCAGGAAGCGCAGACCGCGCTCGACGGCATCCGCCACTATGCCGCCGTGGTCGAAGGCGCCATCTCGGAAGCGGCGAGCTTCCGGGCGGCGACGCCGGCACGTTTTGCCGACGTGCAATTGCCGCTGGCGGGCGCGCTCGTCGTCATCGCCGCCGAGCACGGCTTT